>DATNOU010000126.1:0-21719 GCA_035601195.1 Gaiellaceae bacterium
GGCCACCTCGACGAACAGGTGGGACGCTCGCGCGGCCTCTACCGCTCCCGCTGCGAGGCGCTCCTCGCCGCGCTCGACCGCCACCTCGCCGGGCGCGCCTCGTGGACGCGCCCCCGCGGCGGCTTCTTCACCTGGCTCGACGTCGGCGTCGATGCCGTCAACCTCGCCGAGCGGGCGCTCGCGGCCGGCGTCGGCGTCGTCCCCGGCCCGCCCTTCTTCGCAGACGGCAGCGGCTCGCGCTACCTGCGGCTCGCGTTCTCGAGCGCCGCCGAGGAGTCGATGGACGAGGGCGTCCGGCGGCTCGCCACCCTCCTATAAGCGCCGAGCATCTCTTCGAGACCGACGTTGTCGAGAGCGGTCGCGCCAAGTGCAAACCGCAAGGGTCGCGGTGAGCGCCCAAATCCAAGATCTGTTCATCCCTCTCCCTCTCTCTAGGGGCCGCAGTACCGCTCGATTCTTCAACATTCCTGCACGCTGTGGGGTGCATAAACTCGGTCCGCGTCCGCAATCTAGGAGATTTGCAGCGAGATCGCATTTGTGCACCCCGCACCCCCTCTATCGGGTCCACCTGAAGTGTGGGACCCGCCGAAACTGTGGAATGGAGGTGGGCGTGGCCCGGATCTGTTTCTCGCTCTCGCGACAATATGGGCACTCGTCCGTTCCTCCTTAAGCGCATGCCGCGCGTACCGTGCGCGTACGAGCCTGCCTCCAACGACCGTACTTCGGAGTAGCTTGTTGCAACGTGAGAACACCCTCTTTGCAGGCAGTTTCCGCGAGGCGCACGTCGGCGCAGCCTGCGGGACGGACTTGCAGTCCCCGGGCTCAACCGGAATCGAGCTCCGTGGGACGAGGAGCCGCGAGTGGGCGACCGCGCGAGCTTTGTAGCGCGCCCCCGCAATCGAGGAGTGGATCGTCGAACTCGATCGGCGGCGAGGAGGCGTCCAAGTGGAACGTTCGGGGAGACCGCCCGCGTCGGTCGTTCGCGCGCGTCCTCACAGCTAATGTTCTTGCTAAGGAAAGGGTCGCAGGGGCCCTTCGGCTCACTTCCGGCCAGCGTGCAGCGGAGACCCTCGCACCCGCATGAATAAACGGATCGGCCGCAAACGGTCGGAAGCGGGCAGAAACGGACGTAAGGGTTCGATTCAGCTCGACAAGCTGGCGGTCACCGGGCTAGTAAGCCTTGCGGGGTCGTCCCTCGTCTACCGCTCGTCTACCGCGAGAGGCCGAAAGCGAGCGGACGCGAGCGGAGAGCGTTCATGTCGCGACGGAGGAAATCCCTGCTCAGAGGCATCAATCGCTGGAAACGTGCGGAAGCGGTTCACCTACCGGGACAGTTTTGAAGACCGGCTGGGCCACCGGGCCCGGGCCGCTCCGCCGCCAAAGGTAGCTCAGCCGGACTTGGCCTTGCGCCTGAGCACGCGTGCGTCGCCGACCCGGCGGGTGAGGCCGTCCGCGTCGAAGCGCTCGAGGAGAAGTTGCGCCTGCTTGCGGCCGCCGCCGATCAGGTCGCGGAGCCGGGCGAGCGTGATCGAGCCCTCGCGCTCGCATTCCTCGACCACGAGACGCTTCGCCTCCTCGTAGGCCGGCGTGCCGACGGCGAGACCGTCGCTCAGACGAACGAGCCTGCCGGCGCGCTCGAGGTACGACGCCAGCTCCTTGTCCGCCACCTTCACCGGCGTGAAGCCGGATGCCTCGAGCTCGGCCTCGAGGGCCTCCGCCGCCTCGGCGCGCTCCCCCAGCGAGGCCTCGGCTCCAGGAAGGTAGACGCGCGCGCCGCGCCGCTCGACTCCTAACAGGGGGAGGACGTCGCGCGCCCACGGCTCCGACGGCGGTGCTACGCCGGGGTCGAGCGGGTCGGCCGCAGCGAGGCGCGCGTGCAGATCCGCGCGCTGCTCCTCGAGCCAGCCTTCAGAGAAGACCCAGTCGCCGGCGCGAGTCAGCCCATCCAGGTCGCCCGGGGAGATGTGCTTGAGGGAATCCACTCGGACCGGTGCATGGACGAGCGCCGCCGCTTCGCCACGTTCGAGGAGCTCGAACCGGGCGGGATCCGCATGCCGCGGGGGATTTGGGTCGAGCACGGTGCCGCCCCCAAGTGTGGTTCGTTCCCGCAGAACGATCCGGTCGCCTCGTGCCGCCACGGCCGGGGAGGCGAGCCGAAGCTGCGCGAAGCGGCCCGCGCGCACGAACCTCGCGTAGTGCTCAGCCGTCCCGTGGTGCACGTGCAGACGCATCCCGTCCGGGATCTCGGCCACTTCCTCGAGCGCAACGTCGAGGCGGTAGCTGGACGGGTACGCGCCAGGCTCCACGAGGGCATGGCCGCGGACGAGTTGCTGCCGCTCGACGCCCGGCAGCGCGACGGCCACCCGCTGCCCCGCTTCGGCGCGCTCGACGGGCGTGTCGTGCACCTGAACGCTGCGCACGCGCACGTCCAGGCCCTGCGGCTCGGCGCGAAGCACGTCGCCCTCGCCGATCGATCCCGACCAGAGAGTGCCGGTGACCACAGTGCCGATGCCGCGAAGGGTGAAGACGCGGTCGACGAAGAGTCGCGTGGCGCCCTCCGAGGAGCGCTGCTCGACTCGGTCGGCGGCCTCGCCGAGCGCGGCCCGCAGTTCGTCCAGCCCTTGCCCGGTCTTCGCGCTCGTGACGACGACCTCAGCACCGGGAACCAGCTCGCGCGCCTCCTCGACCACGAGGTCGAGGAGCTCCGGGTCGACCGCGTCAGCCTTCGTCACCGCCACGACTCCGTGCTCGATGCCGAGGAGCCGGATGACAGCGAGGTGCTCGTGCGTCTGCGGGCGGGCGCCTTCGCCCGCGTCGATGACCAGAAGGAAGAGGTCGATGCCCGTCGCCCCCGCGACCATGTTCCGGACGAAACGCTCATGGCCGGGCACGTCGACCAGCGAGAGCCTGCGACCGTCGGCAAGCTCGAGGGGCGCATAGCCCAGGTCGATCGAGATGCCTCGATCGCGCTCCTCGGGGAGACGGTCGGTGTCCTTCCCGGTCAGTGCCCGGACGAGCCACGTCTTGCCGTGGTCGATGTGCCCGGCTGTGCCTACTGTGACCGGCATTTGGCCACGGCGGCTGCGACCTCCTCGATCTCGTCGTCGGAGATCGTGCGGCAGTCGAGAAGGAGAACGCCGTCGCGGACGATCCCGACGACCGGCGGATCGGCCGAGCGTAGCGACGCAGCGAGTTCTTCCTCCAGGGCGCACGCGTAGCTCGGAATCTCGGCCAACGGAAGCGCCCCGCCGCCCGCGCGGGCCACCGTCTCCTCCACCTGGCCACCGGTGGCCGCCGCGAGCCGCTCGGCGCGCGCTCGCACGGCTTCGGCGGGCTCTTGCAGCATGCGCATGACGGGGCTCTCTTCCCCGCGGCGGTAAGCAGCCAGCGTCCCCTCGAGTGCGGCCAGCGTGAGCTTGTCGGCCCGCACGGCCCGCTGGAGCGGATGGCGGCGGAGGCGCTCGACGAGGTCCGCGCGCCCAACGACGATGCCAGCCTGGGGCCCGCCGAGGAGCTTGTCGCCGGAGAACGTGACGAGGTGCGCTCCCGCCTCGAGGCTCCCGCGTACCGTCGGCTCGTCGCCCAGCTCGTCCAGGACACCCGAGCCGAGGTCGTCGACAAGCACGAGCCCGCGGCGCTCGGCGAGGCGGGCCAGGTCCTTCACGGCCGGCTGCTCCGCGAAGCCAACGATGCGGAAGTTCGACTGGTGCACCCGCAGGATCGCCGCGGTGTCCTCGTGCACCGCGCGCTCGTAGTCGGCGAGGCGCGTGCGATTGGTGGTCCCGACCTCGATGAGCCTGGCGCCGGAGCGAGTCAGAACATCGGGAATGCGAAAGCCGTCGCCGATCTCGACCAGCTCACCGCGGGAGACGACCACCTCTCGTCCTTCGGCGAGCGCTGCGAGGGCGAGGAGCACCGCGGCGGCGTTGTTGTTGACGACGAGGGCGGCCTCGGCACCGGTGAGGTCGCGAAGGACCGTCGCGAGATGGTCCTGGCGCGAGCCGCGCGCACCCGCGTCGAGGTCGTACTCCAGGTTCGAGTACCCGCGACCGACCTCGCGCACCCGGTCGAGGGCGTACTCGGAGAGCGGCGCGCGCCCGAGATTGGTGTGCACGACGACTCCGGTGCCGTTGATGACGCGGCGAAGCCGGGGAGCGAGAAGCCGGTCGAGCTCCGTGATCGCGCGGGCGGGCAGGTCTTCCTGTTCGAAGCCGGCCCTTATGTCCTCGCGTGCGCGCGCGAGGGCGGCGCGGGCCGCCGCGAGGACGAGCTCGTGACCGTGCTCGTCAGCGAGCGCCCGCAGGCGCTCGTCGGCGAGCAGCCGGTCGACAGACGGGAGGTCGCGGAGCGGGTTTCGGCTACCCATCGAAAGAAAATGATATTGACCGGCATACTCACTAATCTCCAACTCCCATGACAGAGATCGCTGCCCGCCTCGTTCGGCCGATTCGCCGGCTTGGGCCTTTGAGCCTCACGGCGATCTGCCTCGTGGTACTCGTGGCGGCTGCCGGCGCGACCGTGGCCGTGCGCGCGTACACGCTGCAGGACTCCGTCCTTCCGGGCGTTCGTGTCGCGGGGGCGGACGTCGGCGGTCTCTCTCGGCCCGACGCGCGCAGGCGGATCGAGACGGTGATCGGCGAGCGGCTGCGTCAGCCCGTCGACGTCGTGGTCAGCGGGAAGGCCTTCACCGTCAATCCGAGCAACCTCTTCACGGTGGACGCGACGGCCACCGAGCGCCTCGCCTTCGAGTCTGCCCGAACCTCCTTCTTCGATTGGATCGGCGCACTGGCCGTCCCCTTCGCAGTTGACCAGGACGTCGAGCCCGTGTTGACCGTGAACCCGACGGCCCACGCGGCCTTCGCCCAGGAGCTCACGAAACGAACGGACCGCGCCGTGTCGGCGAGGATCTCGATGAAAGGAACCGAGCCGGTCGTCGTTGCCGGCCGGCCCGGGACCCAGGTCGACCAGGCGGCGGTCCTTGCCCTCGTCCGGGACGCCGCTTTGCGCGGATTGGCCGGCATCGAGGCGCCCGTCGCGTCGGTGGCCCCGGCCATGACGACGGCTGCTGCCGAGCAGGCAGCTGCCGCGGCGCGAACCGCGGTCTCCGCGCCGGTCGCCCTTCTCTTCCGCCACCACGAGGTCGGCGCGCTCGGACCGAAAACGATCGCGCGCCTCCTGCGCTTCCAGCCTCAGGGTGGCGCGTTCGAGCTCTCCCTGGCGCCGGAGGGCATCCAGCGCGAGCTTGGGCCTCTCGTGGAGAGGTTCACGAGGAAGCCCGTCGACGCCTCCTTCCGGGTCGTGGGCAAGCGCGTTCGTGTCGTCAAGGGGCGGGACGGGACGACGCTGGACGTCGCCGGGGCGCAGGCGGCCGTCCTTGGAGCGGCTACCGAGTCCGGCGTGCGCGAGGCCGACATCGGCTTGACCGCGCTCGAGCCCAAGCTCAGCACCGCGGACGCGAGGGCGCTCGGGATCAAGCGCCGGGTCTCCACCTTCACGACCGACATGGGCGTCTCGTCGTCGAACCGGATCTGGAACGTCCACCTGATGGCCGACTACATCGACGGCACGATCATCAAGCCGGGCAAGACGTTCTCCTTCAACAAGGTCGTCGGCCCGAGGACGCCGGAGCGGGGTTTCCGGGAGGGCCAGATGATCCTGGGCAGCCTCCTCGTTCCCGCGATCGGCGGCGGCGTCTGCCAGACGGCGACCACGCTCTTCAACAACGCCTTCGACCTTGGACTTCCCGTCAAGGAGCGGCACAACCACTCCTGGTACATCAGCCACTACCCCATCGGGCGGGACGCCACCGTTTCGTGGGGCGGGCCCGATCTGAAGTTCAAGAACGACCTCGACCACGCGATCCTGATCAAGACGTCTTACACCGACTCGACGCTCACGTTCAGCTTCTTCGGCACCAAGCAGGGGCGGAAGGTCGTCTCCTCGACCGGACCGCAGACGAACTTTCGCTCGCCGAAGCCGAGCTACGCGTACGACCCGAGCGCGCCGAAAGGCTCCAAGCGGACGGTCGCCGGCTCGCATGCGCAGGGCTTCGACATCACGGTCTTCCGCAAGGTGTACGAGCACGGGCAGCTGGTGCGGAAGGATTCGTTCACCAGCCACTACGTCGCCGTCGGCGACACGGTCATCTACGGGCCCGGGACGGATCCACCGCGGATCGATTTTGTGCTCCCGTCGATCTAGACCGCTGTAAGATCACCGCCGCATGAGGCCCGACGCGGCGACACTCCGGCTCGCGTTCTTCCCCCGGACGCGCCTGCTCACGGACGTCCTCCTCGTCCTCGGTGGCGCAGCCTTCGTGGCGCTCGCGGCCCAGGTCTCCATCGGCCTCCCGTTCACGCCCGTGCCGATCACCGGCCAGACGTTCGCGGTTGTGCTCGTTGGGGCGGCGCTCGGCCCGGTGCTCGCACTCGCGAGCCTCGGCCTCTACCTCTTCGTGGGCGCGCTCGGAGCTCCCGTCTACGCCGATGGAAACCACGGCTGGGATGTCCTCACCGGCCCGACGGGCGGGTACATCGTGGGGTTCGTGCTGGCGGCGGTTCTCACGGGCTGGCTCGCGGAGAGGCGCTGGGACCGACGCTTTTCTTCGGCCGTGGCGGCGATGCTCTCGGGCAACGTCGTCATCTACCTCGTTGGTCTTCCGTGGCTCTCCGTCAAGCTGGACACAGGGCTGGAAAAGACCTTCGAATTGGGCCTTTACCCCTTCGTCGTGGGTGATCTGCTCAAGCTTTACCTGGCCGGCGCGCTACTCCCGGGCGCCTGGCGCCTGGTGCAGCGCTTCAAGGGTTAGCCGCCGCTCACTCGGGTAGGTGAATCGGTGGCAAAACGAACCCAAAAAGGAGGGGTCAATGGCACGCGTCGAAGAAACGATCGAAGTCAACGTTCCGGTTTCGACCGCCTACAACCAGTGGACCCAGTTCGAGGAGTTCCCCAAGTTCATGGAGGGCGTCGAGTCGGTGAAGCAGATCGACGACACGCACCTGAAGTGGGTCGCCGAGGTTGGTGGCAAGCGGCACGAGTGGACGGCCGAGATCGTCGAGCAGAAACCGGACAAGGAGGTGGCCTGGCGGGCGCTCGAGGGTCACTACAACTCGGGCACCGTCACCTTCGAGCCGGTCTCAGAGATCGAGACCCGGATCACCGTTGTGATGGAGCACGAGACCGAGGGTCTCACCGAGACGCTCGGCAGCGCGCTGGGCGCCGACAGCCGGCGCGTCAAGGGTGACCTCGAGCGCTTCAAGGAGCTCGTCGAGAGCCGCGGCGCCGAGACGGGCGCTTGGCGCGGCGAGGTCCGGCAGGGCGAGCGCGTCCGCTAGCCGAGGTCAGCAGTCGTAGGGGCGGGGCATGCCCCGCCCCTACTGAGCATCCGCTTTGGCCGAAGCCGCAGGCAGGTCCGCGCACCTGCGCTCATAGCTGGTGACGACGGTCGCCACCGCCTCCGCCGGCTCGTTCGTGACGACGAGGAGATCGAGGTCGTTGGGCGAGATCATCCCCTCTGCCAGCAAGGGGTCGCGAATCCAGGCGAGCAGCCCCTTCCAGTAGTCCGAGTCGAAGAGGACGACCGGGAAATGGAGCACCTTGCCGGTCTGGATGAGGGTCAATGCCTCGAAGAACTCGTCGAGCGTCCCGAAGCCTCCGGGGAAGATGACGAAGCCCTCGGCCGCCTTCACGAACATCGTCTTCCGCGCATAGAAGTGGCGGAACGTGACGCCCACGTCCAGGTAGGGGTTCGAGTCCTGCTCGTGCGGGAGCTCGATGTTGAAGCCCACAGAAAGCCCGCCGCCTTCCTTGGCCCCGCGGTTCGCCGCCTCCATCACGCCGGGGCCACCGCCCGTGACGACGGTGAAGCCTGCTTCGGCGAAGAGTTTTCCGGTCGCGACGGCGGCCTTGTACGCGGGATGGTCCTCGCGCACGCGGGCCGAGCCGAAGATCGTCACTGCCGGCTTGGCGATCTCCGCGACTGTCTCGAAGCCCCTCAGGAACTCGTCCGAAATCTGCTTGACGTGCAGAAGCTCAGCATGGTCTTCCGCTTCGAGGATCCGGCGGTCTTCCATCAGTGGAGCAGGCTAGAAGCTGCGCTCGATGTGCGTCGCGCTCATCGCGAGGGCTAGAAGAGCCGCCAGCCCGATATACGTCCCGGCGACGGTCAGCCGCTGCCACGGCTTCACGCGGTAGTAGTCGGCCGCAGCCGGGTCCCTCCTCGCCTGCCAACGGTGCCAGAGCTCGAGGCCGCCGAAGACGAGCACGAGGAGGAGAATCGGGTTCGGATAGAGGAACGCGAGGACGACGAGCGCGGCCATCCCGACGGCCCAGAGCGCCGGATGCACTGCGGCGACCGCTCGGCCGCCGTCGAGCGGCACCACGGGCAGCAGGTTGAAGAGGTTGAGGAAGAAGCCCGTGAAGGCAAGGGCGACGAGCAGGTCGGAATCGAGCGCCTCCCCCGCGGCCCAGACGCCTGCGGCGCCGAGGCTGCCGAGGATCGGGCCGGCGAGCGCCACCCGCGCCTCCCGCCAGGCGTCGTGGGGCATCTGCTTCATTCCTACGACGGCGCCGAGGAAGGGGATGAAGAGGGGCGCTGAGGCGGGGATGCCCTGCCGGCGCAGCTCGATTACGTGGCCGAGCTCGTGCACGAGCAGCAGGAGCACGAACCCGACGGCGAACCTCCAGCCCCAGATCCAGGAATAGGCCGCGATCGAGACGAGCATCGTCCCCGAGGTGGCGAAGATCTTGAACTTGAAGACCGCCAGGAGCGCAGCCTTGAACTTGAAGAGTCCATAGCCGATGGCCGCGATCGGTGCCCACAGCTTCCTGCTGACCTCGCGCCAGCGGCTCCGCGGATGGATCGGCTCGTAGTCGCGCGCGGGTTCCGGCTCGAGGAGCGGGTACTCGGGCTCCTGCTGGGGCGTCAACTGGCTCACCGACTCATGGTAGCCGTGGCGACCCAGATTCTTCGGTCTTTGGGTTGAAACGGCTGCTCGGACGTAATACCTTCGGGCCTCAGCGGGGAGCGAGGGGCGCCGACGCGCGTCACGCCCCCGCGACGACCCTTCAAAGGAAGGAGAAGGATGAGAAAGAGGTTTCTCAGGCTGCCGTCGCCCGCGATGGCCGTGGCCCTTATCGCGCTGTTCGTCGCACTTACAGGATCAGCCGCTGCGGTTACGGTCTCCTATGCGCTGAACTCGGATAAGGTCGACGGAAAGCATGCCGTTGGCGCGGGCGCGACCCGCACTAAGGCTGCTGGCAAGCTGGTTGCCACCAAGCGGACGGGTGCCCAGAAAGGGCAGTTCGCCAAGAAGTTCATCCCTCGTACAGCTCGCTGGGCGCTTGTCGACGATGGCGGCGCCACGATTGTCGCGCAGTCGGGTGGAATCTCGATCGTGTCGCACCCATTCACGGGCGAGTACCAACTCGAATTCGGGACGGCGGTGACCGGGAAGGCGATTTTCGTGACTCCCAGCTTGCGGGATAACGACTTCGTCGGCGGGGCCGAAGCCGCACCTTGCGGCGGCACCTCGCAGTCGTACGTCAACTGCGTCGGTAGCCCTACCAGTCAGGTGCACGTAACGATCTTTGACGAGACCGGCGCTACCGCGGATCGGAGCTTCTACATCGTCGTAATGGACTAAACACTCCGTTTTCGGCCCGGGGGCATGGTCCCCCGGGCCGAAGCTGCGTGACGCCGCTCGATTTAACTGGCGGGAAAGGGAAGGTTGGGCGCGTTGCGCGGCTTCGGGGTTGAAGCCGTCTGCGCGGACGCCTAAGAACCGCGTCCGACCCACTCCTCGCCGCCCTCGTAGACCTCCTTCTTCCAGAGCGGCACCGTGTGCTTGAGCGTGTCGATCGCCTCGGCGCAGGCGGCGAGAGCATCCTGGCGGTGCGGCGCTGAGACCGCGATGGCGACGCTCGCCTCGCCGACGTCGACCCGGCCGACGCGATGGGTCATTGCGACCTCCGTCAGGTCGTACTTCACCTTCAGCACCTCGGCGAGCTGGGCCATGACCTCCTCAGCCATCCCCTCGTAGGCCTCGTACTCGAGGTAGACGACGTCGCGGTCGCGCGACTGGGCGCGCACGGTGCCCACGAATGACGCGACGGCACCCGCGCTGTCGCTCTCAACCTCGGCCAGCACCGCCGAAACGTCGATCGGCCCGTCGACGAGCCGGAAGGCGCCGCCCGACACAGGCGGGATGATCGCCAGCTCGTCGCCGTCCGAGAGCGCATGGTCGCGGTCGACGTACTGACGGTTCACGGCGTAAGCAAGGCCGGCCGGCTCAGGACCGAGCTCGAGGAGCTCCCAGACTTCCCGCGCCCGCGCGCCCTCCGGGAGCTCCATCTCGTTCTCGCCCAGGCCGGCGCGCTCCCGCAACCCCGCAAACAGCCTCACCCGAACCCGCACACCGACTAGCCTAGAGGTCCAATGGCCACGCAGGAAGACCGGCGCGAGACCGACTCGGGGATCGAAGTCAAGCCGGTCTACACCGAGGAGGACGTCGCCGGCCTCTCGCTCGAGGCTCCGGGCGAGTTCCCCTTCACCCGCGGGCCCTACAAGGACATGTACCGCGGCCGGCCGTGGACGATCCGCCAGTACGCGGGCTTCGGATCGGCGGGGGAGACGAATGCACGCTTCCGCTACCTGCTCGAGCGGGGGCAAACAGGCCTCTCGGTCGCCTTCGATCTCCCGACCCAGCTGGGCTATGACTCCGACGATCCCCGCGCCGCCGGAGAAGTGGGCCGCGCTGGCGTTGCGATCGACTCGCTCGCCGACATGGAGATCCTGTTCGACGCGATTCCCCTCGGTGAGGTCTCCACCTCGATGACGATCAACGCGCCGGCGGCGCTTCTCCTCCTCCTCTACGAGCTCGTCGCCGAGAAGCAGGGTGTTCCAGGGAGCGAGCTCCGCGGGACGGTCCAGAACGACATCCTCAAGGAGTACGCCGCCCGCGGGAATTACATCTTCCCGCCGAAGCCCTCGATGCGGATCACGACCGACCTCTTCGTGTACGCCCACGAGCGGCTGCCGAGGATGAACACGATCTCCGTCTCCGGCTACCACATCCGCGAGGCCGGCTCGACGGCGGTGCAGGAGCTCGCTTTCACCCTGGCGCACGGGATCGCGTACTCCCAAGCAGCGATCGACGCGGGGCTCTCGCCCGACGAGTTCGGCGCCCGGCTGTCCTTCTTCTTCAACGCCCACAACCACTTCTTCCAGGAGGTGGCGAAGTTCCGAGCGGCCCGGCGCCTGTGGGCACGGATCATGCGCGACCGCTTCGGCGCGACGAATCCCAAGGCTCAGGCGCTGCGCTTCCACGCCCAGACCGGCGGCTCGACGCTCACGGCTCAGCAGCCGGAGAACAACATCGTGCGCGTCGCCGTGCAGGCGCTCTCAGCCGTCTGCGGCGGTGCTCAGTCGATCCATACGAACGCGTTCGACGAGGCCCTCGCTCTGCCAACGGAGAACTCCGTCCGCATCGCGCTCCGTACACAGCAGGTCCTAGCGCACGAGGCGGGTGGAACGGACTCCGCAGACCCGCTCGGCGGCGCCTATTTCGTCGAATCGCTGACGAGTGAGCTCGAGCAGCGCGCCTCGGAGCTGATCGAGCGGATCGACGAGCTCGGCGGAGCCGTTGCGGCCATCGAGCAGGGCTTCACGCAGCACGAGATCGAGGAAGCCGCCTTCGAGCACGAGCGCAAGGTGGAAGCCGGCGAGAGGGTGATCGTCGGTGTCAACCGCTTCGCCGAGGCCGAGGAGGAGGCGATCCAGCTCCATTCGCTTGATCCCGAGGCCGAGCGGCGCCAGATGGAGCGGACGCAACGCGTGCGCGCCGAGCGGGACGCTGGGGCCGCGGAAGCGGCGCTCACAAGGCTCCGCGAGGCTGCCCGGGGAGAGGAGAATCTCCTACCAGCGATGCGCGAAGCGCTGGGCACCATGTGCACGGTCGGGGAGATCTGCGCTGCCCTCCGCGAGGAGTTCGGCACGTACGACGCGCACCTCGCGCCGACCCCCTAGACGCGGTTCAGGTGCGTGTCCTTGAAGCCCGTCGGGTACTTCAGTCCGAGCCCGAGGACGCGGTCGATGCCGATGTGCGCGGCCCAGATGAGCGCGATCTGCACGGGCAGGCCCGCCTCGCCAGTGAGCAGGCATCCCGCTGCAAGCCCGACCGGGAACGCGTAGGTATGCGCGAGGTTGTAGATCGCAGCGCCCACCTTCGGGCCTGCTGCGTAGGCGGCGATGGCGAGGTCGGGCGCGAGAAGGAAGGCGAAGAAGACCCAGCCGGCGTAGTCCCCGTCGAAGTAGAGCGCGACGGCGGCGACGACCACTGCGAGGTTCTCCAGCCGGAGGAAGCCTGCTGGAAGGCTCGTAGGCATCGGCCACGATTCTGAACGAGAATAGGGCTCGTGGCGAGGGCGGAGGAGAAGGGCACCAAGGCCAAGCTGGAGGAGCTCGAGCGACTGCGGGCCGAAGCTTCGCACGCCGGCGACGAGAAGGCTGTCGAGCGCCAGCGCTCCCGCAACAAGTTGCTCGCCCGCGAGCGGATCGAGAAGCTCCTCGACCCTGGAAGCTTCGTGGAGCTCGACCGTTTCGTTCGGCACCGCAACCCCGAGTTGAGCGAGCGCCGACCCTGGGGTGACGCCGTCGTCACCGGGTACGGGACGATCTTCGGGCGCCGGGTCTTCGTCTTCTCGCAGGATTTCACCGTCTTCGGCGGGACGCTCTCGGAGGTCTTCGCCGAGAAGATCTGCAAGGTCATGGACCTCGCCCTCAAGTACGGCTGCCCGGTGATCGGAATCAACGACTCGGGCGGCGCGCGCATCCAGGAGGGCGTGGTCTCCCTCGGCGGCTACGCGGAGATCTTCTGGCGGAACGTCCAGGCCTCGGGCGTCGTCCCGCAGCTCTCGCTCGTGATGGGGCCAACCGCGGGCGGCGCCGTCTACTCCCCGGCCATGACGGATTTCGTCTTCATGGTCGAGGAAAGCTCGTACATGTTCATCACCGGCCCTGAGGTCGTGAAAACGGTGACCGGGGAGGAGGTGACGTTCGAGGAGCTCGGAGGAGCGGTGACCCATGCCTCGCGCTCCGGGGTGGCGCATTTCACTGCCGACGACGAGGAAGCCTGCCTGGAGGACGCTCGTTACCTCCTCTCCTTCCTCCCACAGAACAACGTCGATCCGCCGCCGTACTTCGAGCCGTCCGATCCGATCGGGAGGGAGGACGTCGAGCTCGACGGGATCGTCCCGGACGAGCCGACCAAGCCCTACGACATGCGCGGGATCATCGACCGCGTCGTCGACGACGGGGAATTCCTCGAGGTGCACGAGCTGTGGGCCGAGAACATCGTCTGCGGCTTCGCGCGTCTGGGCGGACATCCGATCGGCGTCGTCGGGAACAATCCGCGTGCTCTGGCCGGAACGCTCGACATCGACTCATCCGTGAAGGCTGCGCGTTTCGTCCGCTTCTGCGACGCGTTCAATATCCCGCTCGTCACGTTCGTGGACGTGCCCGGCTTTCTCCCCGGGACGGCCCAGGAGTGGGGCGGGATCATCCGGCACGGAGCCAAGCTCCTCTACGCGTACTGCGAGGCGACGGTGCCGAAGATCGCCGTGATCACGCGTAAGGCCTACGGCGGGGCCTACGACGTCATGAGCTCGAAACACATCAGGGCGGACTTCAACTTCGCCTGGCCGACGGCCGAGGTCGCGGTCATGGGCCCAGAGGGCGCGGTCAACATCGTCTTCCGCAAGGAACTGGAGGAGGCGGAAGACCCCGAGGCGAAGCGCGCAGAGCTGATCGAGGACTACAAGGAGCAGTTCGCCAACCCGTACACGGCGGCGGAGCGCGGCTACGTGGACGACGTGATCGAGCCGCGCCGAACGCGGCCGGTGTTGGTGGACGCCTTGAAGACGGCGATCACGAAGCGCGAACGCCGGCCGGCCAGAAAGCACGGCAACATCCCGCTCTAAGGCAGCCAGGCGAGCGTGTCGCCGCCGGCCGGAACGCGGAAGACGACACGGCGCGAGCCCGTCCGCGCGATGAACGTGGCCGTGCGGGTTGCAAGCGCCACCCACTCCTCATCGGGAGACCACGCGATCGTCCGCGCGTTGGCAATGCGCGGCAGCCGCGTCTCCGGGCCGCCACGCAAGAGCATGGCGTACTCGCGCCCGAGCGCGTTTCGCGCAAATGCGATGTAGTTGCCGAGCGGGCTGACCCGCAGGCCCGAGATCCGCTGTCCCGCCTCCGGGACGAACCGCTCCACTCCGTCGCGGGAGTAGACGACGATGGCCTGCTGCCACGGCTGTCTTCCGTGAAGGATGGCCGCGAACCGACTGGCATCGATCCATACGAGCTCGCTCAGCTCATAGGCGCGCGGCACTTCTCCCGCGAGCGCCTCCGCGAGTGTGGTTCGGGAGACGAACAGCCGCACCGGGCCGCGTCGCCGGAAGATGAGCAGGTCACCGTTGCGGATGACGCTCAAGGCGCCGTCTTCCCGCCACGCAGGACTACACCCAGCCACTCGAGCTGTGAACTCGAGTCGCTCGGTGAGGATCTCGGTGCCGTTCGTCGGGGTGCAGCGCGCCGCGAGCGTGCCGTCCCGAGACCAGACCAGCCCGCCGCAGTCCAGGCGTCGAAGGGCCCGCTCCTCGTCCAGGCTCGGAAGCCTGATCGCCGTCGTCGAGCAGTCCGGACGGCCCACGAGCAGGACGCCGTTCAGGCCAGGGGGGCCCGTAGCTGCCGGGGCTCGCGTCCTCGGCTCGCCAGTTGGGCGGATCGCGTCAGCGGCGGCCAGGGCGACGACGGCGCCCACCGCCGCCACGATGAGCCAGGTGGGCAGCCGCGCCATCAGCGCCAGGCGAGCTCGTACGCCTTGATCGGCAGGCGGCGGACGCGTGCCTCTTCGGTGTTCGTGCGGAAGACGAAGACCGAGTGCTCTGTCGCGACAGCCGTCCAGCGCTCGTCCGGAGACCAGGTCAACGCCCGCACCCGCGGGATCGTTGGGAAGGTGACCAGATCTCCGTTCCGATCGCGGATGGTGACGAGGCTGTCGCCGTACCAGGCAGTGAGGAAGTTGCCGTGCGGACTGGCTTCGACTCGCATGCCCTCGCCGAACTCGCTGATCGTCGCTCCCACGACCCGCCCGCCGTCGATCACGGAGAGGTGTTCCCGGTGGCCGCTTATTCCAGCGTCCCCGACGACTGTGACGAGGCGCGTACCGCTCAGCCAGGCCAGATCCTTCGGGATGAGGGGGCCCGAACCTTCCCCGCCGATGCGCGCACGCCGCAGGTCGCCGGTCGACAGCACGATTCGGCGGCAGCGCGCGGTCGCGTTGTCGCCCGGAAGGGTGAAGAGCCTTGAGCCGCGCGGGCAGGAGGTCGTCCATTCGACTACCTCGTTTTCGCGGACGTACGTGAAGGTTCCGTCGGGCTTGAACGCAGGCGCACTGCCGGGGAAGTGCAGCGCCTGATGCGAGGCGGAGGATCCCAGCTCGATCATGTTGTCGTCCTCGCGCGCGTACATGCCTCCCTGAGGGGACCACTCCGCGTCGTCGGGGAAGGCCGCCTGCCCGTCGCGTGAAAGCGAGAAGCGGCAGCTGCGGAGCTTCGGGGGCGGCGCGTTACCGAGATCGGGCAGGCTCAAACCGTCAAGGCGGCAGTCATCCTCGGCATTGCTGTAGTAGAGGACGCCGCTCAACCCGCTCGCGGCCGGCTCGTTCCGAGTAATCAGCGCGACCGTGGCAGGTGTCCTCGGCCGCGGCACGACCTTCGTCCGGTCTCCCCGAAGGGCGTCAGCGACCGCTACCGAGCCGAGCGCGACGAGCGCGCCGACGAGGAGCCGCGTGGGCCACCGGCGCATGCGTATCACCTTACGCCTGCCCGAGAGAGAGCGTTCCTGGCATTCATGGCAGTGTGTTCGAACGATTCGAGCTCTCGTTCGTGGACACCGGCGAGGCCACCATCCGTGTGCGCCACGGTGGCAGCGGGCCGCCGCTCCTTCTCCTGCACGGTCACCCCCAGACACACGCGATGTGGAACCTCGTCGCCCCGCGTCTCGCGGAGGATTTCACCGTCGTCGCCGCCGACCTGCGCGGCTACGGAGAGAGCTCGAAGCCGCCCACGACATCCGACCACGAGCCGTACTCGAAGCGAGCGATGGCGCGCGACCAGGTCGAGGTCATGCACCAGTTCGGGTTCGAGCGCTTCGGAGTCGCCGGCCACGACCGGGGCGGTCGCTGCGCCTACCGCCTGGCGCTCGACCACCCGGAGCGGGTCGAGCGGCTGGCCGTGCTCGACATCGTGCCGACGGGAGACATGTGGCATCGAGTCGACATGGAGTTCGGCCTCGTCGACTGGCACTGGTTCTTCCTCGCGCAGCCGGCGCCATTTCCCGAGGAGGTGATCGGGTCGAACCCGGATGCCTACTTCTTCCACGGCGACCGCAGTCGTTTCGATCCCGAGGCGCTCGAGGACTACCTTCGGTGCGTTCGCGACCCGGAGACCATCCACGGGATGTGCGAGGACTACCGGGCAGGCGCAACGATCGACTTCGAGCTCGACGAGGCGGATCGAGGCACGCGCAGGATCGCATGCCCCGTGCTCGCGCTCTGGAGCGGTCGCGAGGAGCTGGGGCGCTGGTTCGACGTTCTCGACGTCTGGAGCCAGTGGGCCGACGACGTGCGCGGGCGGGCGCTCGACTGCGGACATTTCCTCGCCGAGGAGGCCCCTGAAGAGACCTACGAGGAGCTGCGGACCTTCTTCGGAGGCTAGCCCGTCTCGAGCACGACGAGCTCGGGCCGCCGCGGCCGGTCGAACTCGAGTCGGAAGGCGGCAACGACGTCCGGGTCGAACTGGGTCCCGGAGCAGCGCTCCAGCTCCGCCATGGCCCGGTCGTGGCTCAGGCGGGAGCGGTAGATGCGGTCCGTGGTCATCGCGTCGTACGCGTCGGCGACCAGGAGGATCCGCGAGCCGAGGGGGATGCGCTCGCCGCCGAGGCGGTCCGGATAGCCGTCGCCGTCCCAGCGCTCGTGGTGGTGCAGCACCCACGAGGCGACGGGCTCGACCCCCAGCGAATCGAGCATGCGGAAGCCGATCTGGGGGTGGCGCTCGAGGACGAGCCGTTCGGCCTCGTTCAGCGGGCCGGGCTTGCGCAGGATCTCCTCCGGGATGGCGAGCTTGCCAAGGTCGTGCAACGAGCCGGCCAGGCGGGCGAGCTCGATCTGCTCCCCGTCGAGCCCCATGCGGCTGGCCACTCGCGCCGCCAGCTCTCCGACCATGTACGAGTGCGAGCCCGTGTAGGCGTCGCGGGCATCTACGGCATGCGCGAGAGACGCGGCTGCCCGGAGGCGCGCGGCCCGGTCCGGGCCCTCGGCGAGCCTGCGCAGCTCCGCGAGCTCGAGCAGGTCGGGCCGGTAGGCACGAACGCGTCCCTTGCCGTGCTCCTTGGCGAGGTAGAGCGCGCTGTCCGCGACCCGCACGAGCTCGGAGCGCTCGACGCCGTGCTGCGGGTAGGTGGCGATGCCGGCCGAGATCGAGACCTTGCCGGCGTCCTCGCACGGGGTCTCGGCGACCCGGTCGATCACCGACTGCGCGATCGAGAGGCTCTCGTGCTCGTCACGCCGGGGAAGCAGGAGCGCGAACTCGTCGCCTCCGAGGCGGAAGGCCTCCCCTCCCTGGCGCAGGCGGGCAGCGACCTGGGCGAGCACCCTGTCTCCGACCGGATGGCCGTAGCGGTCGTTGATCTGCTTGAAGTTGTCGATGTCGAGCAGGCACACAGTGAGCGCGAACCCCTCGGTCTGGGCCTTGTCGAGATCGCGCTGGAGCCGCTCGTGGAAATGGCGGTGGTTGCCGAGCCCAGTGAGGGGATCGGTGAGGGCGAGCCGCATGGCCTTGAGCGCGCTGTATACCGAGCGCTGGTACAGGGCGATGGCGACGAGCGGGCCGACGAGCGCGATCGCGAGGAGCGGCGAGCGCTCCCAGAGGACGGCGAGCATCAGGCTCACCGAGGCCATGATCGAGAACGGCACCGCGGTCCAGTAGATGGAGCGCTTGAGCAGGGGCAAGAACGGCTCCCGCGCCCAGCGCGAGATGATCGCCGCGATGAGCGGGATGTTGACCGCATAGAACGCGGCAGCCCCGAGCAGCACCTGGAGGAGCAACGAGGCGACGCCCGCCTCGTTCGCCCCGAGCGAGCTGGCGGCGCCGGCCGCCGCGCCACCGATCGCGTAAACGGCGGCGTTGTACGAAAGCCGGATCAGCGGTCGGCCCTGGACGATCTCGATGAGCGCCCTCGTGAGGAAGCCCATGATCACCGCCGGGGCCCAGCCGTAGATGACTCCCGTTCCGACGATGAACACCGCCGCGAGGGAGATTCCCTCGGAGCTGATGCCCTCGATCGGCACAGGGTGCGCCTCGACGAACGTGGCCGCGAGCAGGAGTGCGACGACGCCTCCGAGGACGGCCGCGCTCGGCCCGGACGCTGCGAACCAAAATATCGCAACGCCGAGCAGCGCAAAGCCCACGAGGGCAGTGGGTAGGAGGATTGGCAGAAGGCGCGCCGTCTCACGAGAGACGAAGCGCGCCCGCCTTACCTCGCCCGCTGCGCTCTCAACGGAGCGAACGGGTTGAACGTTCACGGTGATGCCGTACTACTTCGCCGTCTTACCAGGCCCACCCTTCCAGGTCGCTCAAGAAAGCGGCCAGAAGAGCAGCGATGACGGCAAGGTGCGCGAGCTTTACCTTCCAGTGGAGCATCTGGGTCCTCTCCCGTGTCAGACGCCTAGGACGGACCGCAGTATCCGTCGACGCCAGTATGGCCAGCATCCCCCTTCCGGGTGATTCGGCAATCCCGCGTGGAAAGCGCGGTTGCGCTACAAAAGGCCGGCTTCGCGAAGCGGGCGGCGTGCCCAGGCGAAGCGATCCACGTACCAGCCGGAGAAGGGAACGAGCGTCACACCCTGCCCGGACGAGTGGATCATCCAGCCGCCGCCCAGATAGATGCCCGTGTGGTCGACCTGCGAGGGCCCCGAGGTAGGGCCTGCCGAGCCGAAAAAGAGGACGTCGGCCGGCTTGATGTATCGCCTGGCGATGCGGGCGCTCTTGGGCACCTCGCCGCTCATCTGGTAGGTGGTGCGGCCCTGGATGACCGATGAGAGGGAACCACCGCCCTCGAAGGGCACCTTGTAGACGCGCCACACGAACCCTGAGCAGTCGAACCCACCGCGGTCGGTGACGCCGAAGAGGGTCTGCTGATGCTCCCAGATGCCGCCCCAGATGTACGGAAAGCCGTCGAAATGGACGGCGCGCTTCAGGACCCGCGTCTTCCACGCGGTCAGCTGGGGCAGGGCGAACGAGTCGGCGAGCGATTTCACCCAGTCTCTGTCCCACTGGCCCAGTTCGAGCACGCGCGCCAGCGAGTAGGCGGCCTCCGCCCGCGTGGCGGGGTCGTTGGGGCGAAGCTCGAGGTTGTCCTGCTCGGCCGGATGGTTGAAGCGAAGCCGAAGGAGGCGCGCGACGGTCTCGTCTCCGAGCCGCCACGGCGGGTTGAGGCCGGCGTTCGCGACCGTGCGACGGAACTTCCTTGCCGCGGTCCGCAGGCCGAGGTAGGTCACGAGCCGCCTGTGGAGCTGCGCCATCGTCACCGTCCGCTCGGGGTCGACGACCACCTGCTCTTGCTGGGTGAGGACGGCCATCGCGTAGCCCAGCTCTGCGCGCGTCAATGGCTGGCCCGCGCGGAACTCGGCCACGCTCGGACCCATGAGGCCGTGGTCGACGACGATCTGGATCTGCGGGCGCGCCCAGGACGCCGCCTGGACCGTCGGAGCGGCGGCCAGTGCGGCGAAAATTGCAAGGAGAATGAGACCCCGGCGCATCCCGGTTCCTATCGGAGGCCCGCCGACCAGCCTTTAATCTCATCCCTCGATGGAGCGCGAGATCGTGCCCGAGCCGCCTGAAGACGAGCGCGAGGCGCTGGACGAGGCGCTGGCGCGGCTGCTTGCGGAGCCGGAGGATCCCTACAACGACTGGTGGCGGACCGGCGTCCGCGAGACGCTCAATCCTGAAGAAGAGCCCGAGTGACGGCGAGCCGCCACTCTCCGAGGAGCCGCTCGGCCTCCGAGCCGTCCAGCTGGGGCTCGTAGCGGGCTTCGCGCCGCCAGGCCGCGGCGAGATCCTCGAGGCTCGACCAAACCCCCGTCGCAAGCCCGGCGAGCGCGGCTGCGCCGAGCGCGGTCGTCTCCCGCTCGGAGGGCACCTCCACGGGCAGGCGGGCTATGTCGGCCTGGAACTGCATCAGGAAGGCGTTCTGAGCGCCTCCTCCGTCGGCGCGGAGAACGTCCAGCTCGAATGCCATAGCGTCGAGGACGTCCCGCGTCTGGTAGGCGATCGCCTCGAGCGCTGCGCGCACGATGTGCGCACGACTCGTTCCGCGGCTGAGGCCGGTGATCAGCCCGCGTGCCTCGGGCTCCCAGTGCGGCGAGCCGAGCCCTGTCAGCGCCGGCACGAAATAGACGCCGTCGTTGCTCTCCACCGAGCGGGCCAGCGCCTCGCTCTCGGCGGGGGCGCCCAGGATGCCGAGCCCGTCTCGGAGCCACTGCAGCGCGGCGCCCGTCACGAAGACGGAGCCCTCGAGCGCATAAACGGCCGGCGAGTCGCCGAGGCGCCAGGCGATCGTCCGCACGAGTCCTTCGGGGGCGGCGGCCGTCTCGGTGCCTGCGTTGACGAGCACGAAGCTGCCCGTCCCATACGTGGCCTTGGCCTGGCCCGGGCGGAAGCAGGCCTGGCCGAAGAGCGCAGCCTGCTGATCGCCCGCGATGCCCGCGATCGGGACCCGGGCGCCGAGCAGGTCTGCTTCCCCCACGATTCCGCTCGAGGGGACGACTCGCGGCAGCACGGACTCGGGGACTCCGAAGAGCTCGAGAAGCTCGCGGTCCCACTCGAGTGTCTCCAGGTTGAAGAGGAGCGTTCGGGAGGCGTTCGAGACGTCGGTCGCATGGATCTCGCCGCCTGTGAGCTTCCAGAGGAGCCAAGCATCGACCGTCCCGAACGCGAGGCCCGTCGCGTCGCGCTCGGACAGGATCCATTCCAGCTTCGTCGCCGAGAAGTAAGGGTCGGGGACCAGCCCGGTGCGGTCGCGGATCAGATCGCGCGGCAGCTCTCGGCAGCGCTCGGCCGTACGGCGGTCCTGCCAGACGATCGCGCGGTGGACGGGCCGACCGCTGCGGCGGTCCCAGACCACGGTCGTCTCGCGCTGATTCGCGAGGCCGACGGCGGAGAGGTCGGTGGACTCGATTCCGGCATCGGCGAGCGCATCGATCGCGGCTCCGAGCACCGACTCCCAGAGCTCGTCCGGGTCGTGCTCTACCCATCCCGGCCGCGGAAAATACTGGGGCACCTCGCGGTAGCCCCGCCCGCGCGGCATGAGCTCGTCGTCCACGACGAGGCAGGTCGTCCCGGTTGTCCCCTGGTCGACCGCCAGGAGCAACGGCTAGAGCGGCAGCTCGAAGGACTCGACGACGAGGAGCGGCGCGAACCCCTGGCGGCGATAGAGCCGCAGCGCCGGCAGGTTGTCCGCGCGCACCGAAAGCCCGAGCGCGTCGCCCGGATGCCCCTCCCAGTAGTCGGCGAGGGCGCGGCTCAGGATGTAGCTGCCGACTCCGTGCGAGCGCTCGCTCTCCGTGACGCCCACGTGGTAGATCCAGCGGTCGCTCGGATCG
>DATNOU010000127.1:0-1868 GCA_035601195.1 Gaiellaceae bacterium
CTTGCCGCCGCTCTGCTGGTTCGGCGCAAAGTCGAGGTTCCCGAGCCCGCTCTTGAGCCGGCCCGCTAGGACCCCGGCGGGCGGTGCCCGGACGCGTGGAGGCAGGAAGCGCTGCCGTGGCAGTTCTCCAGCCCTGCTAACGAGGAGTGGAGTGAATCGAGCCGGCTCGGCGGGAGCTCCGAGATGCTGTTGGTCAGCTCGTACGGGTCCTCGCGCAGGTCGTAGTACTCGCGCCCGCCGTTCTTGTATTCGACGTACGTGCTGTCGGGCAGCCGAAGAGCTTCGTACGACGGAGGATTACCGCTTCCCGGCTGAGGCGCGTCGGGATCGGCGGGGTCGACGTCTGGGCCGTGGTGCTCGACCAGCGCTGCGTCGCGCCAGTAGGGGACGATCTGCTCGCCGAGCAACGGCACGAGGGTTTGGCCGTCGACGCTCGGCGGGACCGCGGCGCGAGCGAGCCGGGCGAACGTGGGGTAGAGGTCGATGTTCTGAGCGATATGGGTGATCTCCAGCCCAGGCGCCACTCCAGGGCCGGTCACGATCAGCGGCACGCGGATGTCGGTTTCGAAGGCCGTCTGCTTGCCGGGCAACAGGCGGTGATCGCCCATGTGGTAGCCGTTGTCGGAGCTGAAGAAGACGTACGTGTTGTCGCCGACCCCGGCGCCGGCGAGCGTCGCCTGCAGCTTGGCGATCAAGTCGTCGACCGATTCGACGGCTTGCGCGCGCTTGCGGGCCGCCGCGTCGATGTTCGCGATCTGCGTCGCGTTCAGCGGCGCATGACCGCTGAGCCACGCCGGCTTGTCGGAGACGTCCTCCTCGTTGAAGGCAGGGGTGCGCGGCGCCTGCAGCCCGGGGAAGTCGTTCGCATGCCGAGGCGCGGGCGTGTACGGGGCGTGCGGCGAGAAGGTCGCGATCTCGAGCAAGAACGGCTTGTGCGCTGCCGCGGCGCTGTTGATGAACGCTGCGCCTTTGCGCGCGACGACGTCCGTGAGGTACGCGCCGGGCAGATTTCCGTGGTGAACGAGCGCCCCGTTCTCGTTCATGGTGTAGTTGAACTCGGGATAGCCGTTGCCGGCAACGTCCCATTCGTTCCAGCCGGGCGGAATGTACGCCGGCTTGCCGTCGACGAGGCCCGCGGGCGTGTACCCGTTGAGGTACTTGCCCATCATCGCGGTGAGGTAGCCGCGAGCTTGAAGCTGCGTGGCGAATGTCGACTGCTCTTGGCCGCTGTCGTGGAAGAGCTGGAAGCCACCGTCGCTGCCGCCGTTCGTGAAGATCCCCGTGTTGTGCGGGTACTTGCCGGTGAAGATCGAGGCGCGGGACGGACAGCAGAGCGAGTCCGTGACGAAGTAGTTCGTGAACGTCGCCCCTTGCTGCTGCATCTGCCGGACGTGCGGCATGTACTCGACGAGGTTCCAGGCGAGGTCGTCCGTGAGGACGAAGATGATGTTCGGCCGCGTCTCCGCCGCTTGCCGCTTGGCGGCAGGAGCGTTCGCGCTCGCGAAGCCGCCGACGAGAGCGACGACGATCGCGACGAGCGGGACGAGCGTCCGACGCAGTGTCTTGGCACGCATCAAGAGACCCCCAGGCTCGGATTCGGCAGCCGATGCTAGGTGGGCCTCTTTGTTGCGCTGTAACGACTAAGTCAAACGCATGTAAAGCGGCCCCGGGTGGAGTCGAACCACCGCTCGCAGCTTCGAAGGCTGCCGCTCTGTCCACTGAGCTACGGGGCCTCCGCAGCAGAGTAGCGCTCAGGCCAGCGTGCGAAAGACGCGCAGCCAGTTCTCTCCGAGCACCTTCCGCACGTCGGCCGGCGCCCAGCCTCGTTCGAGCATCCGCTCGGTCAGGTTCGGAAGGTCGCGCTCGCG
>DATNOU010000128.1:0-46700 GCA_035601195.1 Gaiellaceae bacterium
GCTGTCGCCGTGCTGCGCCGCGGAGACGACCTGGCCGCGACCCTCGGGGCACAGCCGGTGGGAGCAGCGGTTGGCTAGGACGATCGTTCTCTACGTCCTCGCGTCGCTCCTCGTGGCGAGTGCGTGGCTCCGCCTCGAGAACGGCGCCGTTCCCCACTCGAATCTCGCTCTCATGGTCGCGCTCGGCGTGCTTCCGGGCATCGCCATCGCGGTGGGTCGGCGCTGGAGCCTGCTGGGGATCGGCATCGCGGCGCTGCTCGCGGCGACCTCCCAGGCGTTCGACCGGCCGGTCACGGACGCCCGCCCAGGGGGTGAGCACAACTTCTTCGGGCCGGTGCTCGGATCGTTCAAGGACGGCTTCCTGAACTTCTACGACACCCAACTGCCGTTCCGCCCGGACGACTTTCCGCTCATGCACGCAGTGGTGCTCGTGGCGATCTTCGTCTTCTGCGCCGTCATCGGGGTGCTGCTGGCCGGTCGACGGCCGGTCTCCGCCACGGTCGCGCTCGTCGTCGCCGTGGGCTGGCCTGCGACGCTGGTCCCTGGCGGGCGCCCGCTGGCGGTCGGCGCCCTCGGGCTCGCAGGAGTCCTCGCCGTTCTCTTCCTCTTCCGGGCAGGACCCCGGCCTACACGCGGCCTGGTTCAGGGGATCGCGGTGACCACCGCGCTCGTCGCCGCAGCGGCTGTTGCGTCGACCTCGGGCGCGGTGGCGAAAGGCGCTTTCCTGAGCTGGCAGTCCTGGGACCCCTACGACCGCCCCGACACGCCTGTCGGCGTGCGCTATGTCTGGAACTCGCACTATGGGGGCATCCGTTTCCCC
Source organism: Gaiellaceae bacterium (assembly GCA_035601195.1). GTDB lineage: Bacteria > Actinomycetota > Thermoleophilia > Gaiellales > Gaiellaceae > JAIBJP01. Next base: position 821 of record DATNOU010000128.1, read on the forward strand.
AAGAAGAAGACCGTCGTCTTCAGGCTCCGGGTCCCGGGCCCGCAGCGGAACCTCTACTGGCGCGCGACGACGCTCGACGACTACACGGGGAACGGCTGGCAGGAGAGCCTCGCTCTCGGGGATGCAAGCAAGCGCGAGCAGATCGACGTCGCCGGCCTCCCGACGAAGGCCCATGAAGAATCGAACTGGGTGCGTCAGGACGTCACCATCGAGGCTCTCCGGGACAACCACCTGATGGCCTCGGCGCAACCCGTGCGTTGGCGGCCGCCCGCAGACACGGACGTCCAGGACGAGAGCGGGGAGGTCGTCGTCCTGCCGCGCGCCCTCCATCGCGGCCAGCGCTACACCGTGTGGAGCTACGTCCCCCGTGTCAGGCCCTCCGACTTGGCGAAGGCGGGAACGACGTACCCGCGCTCGATCGACCGGTATCTGGAGGTGATCCAGGGAGGCGCTCGCGTCCCCACGTTCGCGACGCCCAACCGCGACGACTTGATGCACGTCTTCTTCGACGCCACCTGGGAGGACGACTCCCTCATCCAGGGCAACCGGCCGCTCTACGACGTCGCCAGACAGGTCGTCGGCGAAGCGCGCACGCCGTATGCGGCAACCGTGGCCCTGGTCGCGTGGTTCCGGCGCGACGGCGGCTTCCGCTACGACCAGACGCCTCCTTCTCCGATCGGCAATGAGCCCGCGCTCGCGGCCTTCGTCACGCGGACGAAGAGTGGTTACTGCCAGCACTACGCCGGCGCGATGGCGATCATGCTCCGCTTCCTGGGGATCCCCGCCCGGGTGGCCGCCGGCTTCACGAGCGGCAGCTACGACTCCGGCAGGCACGAGTGGAAGGTGACCGACCACGAGGCGCACGACTGGGTCGAGGTCTACTTCCCGGGTTGGGGCTGGATGCCGTTCGACCCGACGCCCGGCCGCGGCCTCCTGAATGCGGCCTACGATCCTTCGTCCCCTGTCTTCGACACGCGCGACACCTCCTCATTGCAGGGAAGCAGCGTTCTCGACTCGCTCCGTCGCCAGGCGGAGCGCGCACAGGGCCGGCCGGGCCTCGAGGGCGTCTCGGGGCTCGGGAACCCGTCGGGCGGGGCCGGGGGAACCACCCTCGTCCGCGACAAGGGCCCCAGCATCGTCGCGCTCGCGTTCCTCGTCCTGGCGGCCGCCATCGGGCTCGTGGTGGGCCTCAAGGCGCTGCTTCGCGCACTTCGCTTCGCCGGCCGGGACCCGAGGAACCTCGCCTCCGCTTGCCGGAAGGACATCGTCGGCTTCCTCGCCGACCAGGGCTACGAGCTGCCGCCGAGCGCGAGTCTCGCCGAGGTCGGCCAGGAGCTAGACCGGTACTACGCGGTCGACGCCGGCCCGTTCGTTCGCTGGGCCTCGGTGGCCCGCTTCGCCAGGCCGTCCGAGGCGGACGCCGCCGTCGCCAGGGCGCGGAGGGAGCTGCGGCGGGTTCGGCGTGACCTGCGCCACCAGCTCAGCGTCCTGAGTCGCTTCAGGGGCGCGATCAGCCTCCGCTCGCTGACCTTGTGAACGGCCTCACCGCCGTCGTGATAGCGGCGGGTGAGGGGACGCGCTTGCGCCCCCTGACGGAGCGCTGGGCCAAGCCCGTTCTCCCGATCGACGGTCGGCCGGTGCTGGCGACCCTCCTCCGCGAGCTCGCGTCCGCGGGGTTCGGGCAGGCCACTGTCGTGACCGGGCATCTCGCGGAGCAGGTCGAGGCCCTCGTCGAGGACGGCTCGCCGTTCCGGCTCGGGGTGAGCACGGTTCGCCAGCCCGAGGCGCTCGGCTCGGCGGACGCCGTCGTACGCGCGCTCGACGCGGGAGCCGTTCCACCTCTGCTCGTGACCGCCGCCGACACGGCCTTCCTGCGCGGAGACGTAGGCCGCGTCGTGGCGACCTGGTCCGGAACCTCGGCGGCAGGTGCCCTCGGGGTGCGCACAGGCGGGCGGGAGGAAGAAACACCGGTGCGCGTCGAGAACGGGCTGGTTGCCGAGCTCGGCGGAGCCTCGCGCGACCACGCGGCTGCCCCGCTTTGGATCCTGGGCGAAGAGCTCGCCGAGGCGCTGCGAAGGGTTCCGGGGCCGCCCTTCGAGATCGCGCACGCCGTTCAGGAGGCGATCGCGGCTGGGAAGCGGGTGGTGGCGCTGGAAATGGGGCCGATGCGCGATCTCACCCGCCCGACCGACGTGGTCAGACACAACTTCCCGTATCTTTCGAGTGAGGGCCAATGAGCGAGACGTACGAACTTTTTCGACAAGGTCGCGAGCACATGGCGGCGGGGATGAACGCCCAGGCGACCGTCGCGCTCGAGAAGGCCAAGCGGCGAGAACCGGACAAAACGTCGATTCTCGAGGCGCTCGGAATCGCCTACTTCCGCATCCGCCGTTTCGCGGAAGCCGAGCAGGAGTTCAGGGAGATCCTCGAGCTCCGGCCCGTCGACCACTACGCGCACTTCGCCCTTGGGCGGTGCCTCGAGAAGCAGGGCCGCCCGGAAGAGGCCGTCAGCCATTACAAGATGGCGACCTTCTTCCGGCCGCAGAGCAAGGATTACCGCCGGGCGCTCGAGGCCTTAGAAGCCGCCTAGGTTGAAGGCGGTCGTTCAGCGCGTCGCCAGGGCGCGCGCCCTCGTGGACGACGCGGTGGTGGCGGAGATCGGCGGTGGTCTCTGCATCCTGCTCGGGATCGCCGAAGGCGACGATGAAGCGACGGCTGCCCGTTTCGCGGGGAAGATCGCCCGCCTGCGCATCTTCGAGAACGAGGAGGGCAAATTCGACCGGAGCGTCCTCGACGTGAGCGCCGACGCACTCGTCGTCAGCCAGTTCACGCTCATCGCGGACACGCAGAAGGGCAATCGGCCGAGCTTCTCCCATGCGGCCCGGCCGGAGCTTGCCGAGTCGGTGTACGAAGCCTTCTGTGCGGCTCTTGAAGCGGAGGGCGTCCGCGTTGCCCGGGGCGTCTTCGGGGCGCGCATGGGGGTCGAACTCGTGAACGACGGTCCTGTGACCATCGTCCTCGATGTGTAAGGCCCTTGGAAATCAGCGCCCCAGGGCTGATCCTTTGCCGGATGCGCGCGTTGCCGACAGGCACGGTCACCTTCGTCTTCACCGACATCGAGGGCTCTACTCGGCTACTGCGTGAGCTCGGCGCAGAGGCCTACGCCGACGCCCTTGCCGAGCATCGGCGGCTACTGCGCGACGTATTTGACCGCCACGACGGGGTCGAGGTCGACACCCAGGGGGACGCGTTTTTCTATGCCTTCCCGACCGCACCGGGCGCGCTCGAGGCCGTGCGGCAAGCACAGCAGGGGCTGTCAGCGGCCTCGGTCCGCGTGCGCATGGGGGTTCACACCGGGACGCCGTACCTGACCGAGGAGGGCTATGTAGGTGCCGACGTCCACCGAGCCGCGCGGATCGCCGCCTGCGGCCACGGCGGCCAGACGCTCGTTTCGGCCTCCACGGCCGCCCTCGCCGGTTGGGACGCTATGCGCGACCTCGGCGAGCATCGCCTGAAGGACCTCTCGGCTCCCGAACGGATCTACCAGCTCGGCGACGGCGACTTCCCGTCTCTCAAGAGCCTCTATCAGACGAACCTGCCGGTTCCCTCGACACCATTCCTCGGCCGCGCGGACGAACTCGCCGTAGTTGTCGGGCTCCTCTCGCGTGAGGAGGTTCGGCTCGTCACGCTCACCGGCCCCGGCGGCTCAGGGAAGACGCGCCTGGCGTTGCAAGCGGCAGGACTAGCCTCGGACGACTACCCGAACGGCGTATGGTGGGTGCCGCTCGCGGCAGTCCGTGACCCCGAGCTCGTCCTACCCGCCGCAGCACAGATCCTCCAGGCAAAGGAGGGCCTCGCCGAGTTCATCGGCGACAGGCGGATGCTGATCCTGTTCGACAACTTCGAGCAGGTGGTCGAGGCAAGCTCCGGCCTCGGCGAGCTGCTGGACACCTGTCCCAAGCTGGATGTGCTGGTGACCAGCCGTGAGGCGCTACACCTCGCCGCGGAGCAAGAGTATGCGGTGCCGCCCCTGGCCCCGCGCGAGGCGGTCGCGTTCTTTTCCGCCAGAGCACGAGCCGTGGAGCCGGACTTCGAGGAAGACGATGCCGTCTCCCAGATCTGCCGCCGCCTCGACGACATGCCGCTCGCCCTCGAGCTTGCCGCCGCCCGGGTCAAGGCGCTCTCGACGAACCAAATTTTCGAGCGGCTCGAGCAGCGCTTGCCACTCCTCACGGGCGGCGCTCGAGACCGACCGGAGCGGCAGCGCACCCTCAGGGCGACGATCGAGTGGAGCTACGACTTGCTTACCGAGGACGAGCAGCGCCTCTTCCGCCGCCTCGCCGTCTTCTTCGGCGGCTGCACTCTCGAAGCGGCAGAGGCGGTCGCGGAGGCCGATCTCGACCCGCTGCAGTCGCTCGTCGACAAGAGTCTGGTTCGCCATACCGGCGAGCGTTACTGGATGCTCGAGTCGATTCGCGAGTACGCCGCGGAACACCTCGAGGACTCGGGAGAGGCGGAGCAGCTCCGAACCTCTCATGCCCACTATTTCCTCCAGCTCGCAGAGTCCGCCGGCCTCTCGCTCGAGCCGCTCGCCGAGCAGCGCTATGACACGGCGAGTCGTGAGATCGACAACCTTCGGGCAGCACTGGGTTGGTGGTCCGAAGCGGAACCCGAGCTCGCATTGCGACTCGCCACCGCGCTCGACGCCTTCTGGATCGTCACCGACCCGTCCGAAGGCATGCGCTGGTACGAGGCGCTTTTGGACAAGACCGCTGACGCGCCCCTCGAACTCCGGGCAAGGGCGTTGCTTGCGTATGGGGGCTCGGCCAACCCGGCGGGCGACGACGCGCTGGCCGAGCGTCTTTATCAGCAGAGCCACGATGCGTTCCGCGAGGTGGGCGACGAGCGCGGCGTGGCCGTGTCCCTTCTCCGGCTCGGCTACAGCGCCTTCTACAGGGGGGATTGCGAGCTAGCCGGCGAGCTGGCCAGGAAGAGTCTGACCCTGAGTCGCAGAGTGGATTACGGCGCAGTGGAGTCCCAGGCACTTGGCCTCGCCGGCGAGGTCGAGTATGCGCAGGGAAATCGTGAGGCGGGTGCGGAGTTGATCGAGCAAAGTGCGACGTTGGCAGGAGAAGTCGGGTTCGCGTGGTGGCGCTCGCGAATGCTGCGAAAGCTCGTCGACTGCAAGCTGGAGCTCGGGGAGCCAAGCGGCGCCGAAGCCTGGGCGCGAGAGTCGTTGCAACTCATCCACGGGGTCGGCGACCGGCAAATGACGGTCTTTGCACTCGCTCGCGTTGCCCGCATCGCTGCCGAGTCAGGTCGGAAAGAGGAGGCAGGTCTCCTCTGGGGTGCGATCGAAGCGGAGGAGGAGCGCAGCCGTATGGGGGCGTGGGCCAAGGAGCGGGATCGGCTTTCAGGACCGGTCCTCGATCACGAGGGGCCCGAGTTCGAGCACGGCCGGGAGAAGGGAAGAAGGCTAACTCTTGATGAAATCGTCCAGCTCACGCTCGCGAGGCGCTAACGACGGGGCCTGCGACAGTCGTACTCGAAACCTAGTTGCTATCCTGTCTGGAACCACATTTCCCCACATGGAGAAATGGGCGCGCGGCGCCCATTTTTTGCGAAAGAAGCCAAATTGACCCAGGTTCACGAGAAAGAACGCCAGCTCCACCGCCAACTCGCCGAGACGGTCGGCGCACGCATCCCGGACGTCGAGGTGCTCGCCGTCGAGCTCGGTGGGCCCGAGCACATCACGGTTTACGTCGACCACCCGGCCGGCGTCGATCACGCACTCTGTGAGCGCGTGACGAACGAGCTGCGCCCGTATCTCGAGAGCTATCGCCTGGACGTGTCCTCGCCCGGGTTCGAACGGCCCGTGCGCACGCGGGCGCACTTCGCTGGCGCCGTAGGCCGACGGGTGGCGCTCCGCACGGACGTCGAGTTTGCAGGGCGCAAGCGCTTTCGCGGAGAGGTCGTCGACGCAGGTGAGAGCGAGGCGACGATCTCGGTGGGCGACGAGCGCGTGGAGATCCCCTACGAGGCGATCGTCCGCGGGAACTTGATCGAGGAAGGCGGTAACCGGTGAGCCGAGAGATTCTCGAGGCGGTCAGGCAGATCGAGCGTGAGAAGGGGATCGAGGACGAGACCCTCGTCCGCGCGCTCGAGGACGCCCTGCTCGCCGCATACAAGAAGACACCGGGCGCGAGCCGGCACGCGACGGTCGAGCTCGACCAGGGGAGCGGAGACTTCCGCGTCTGGTCGATCGAGCTCCCGCCGGACATCGAGGAGCGCTTGATGGACGAGGCACGCGAGCGAGCGATCTCAGAACTCGAGGCGACCGAAGAGGAGACCGGTGAGCGCTCCCATACGCTCGTGACCGACGAGGATCTTCTGATCGACTGGTCGGAGGTGCCCGGCGAGCAAGTGAAGCGGGCCGACGTGACCCCCGAGAACTTCGGGCGGATCGCCGCACAGACGGCCAAGCAGGTCATCCTCCAGCGCATCCGCGAAGCCGAGCGCGAGATGATGTACGACGAGTACGTCGACCGCGTGACCGAGGTCGTCACGGGCATCGTCCAGCAGGCCGGCGACCGGAACAACGTTCTCGTCGACCTCGGCAAGGTCGAGGCACTGCTGCCGCGTTCCGAGCAGGTGGACGGGGAGCGCTACGAGCAGGGGAGCCGCATCAAGGCCGTCATCACCGAGGTGAGGTCCGGGACGAAGGGGCCGCAGGTGATCCTCTCAAGGCGCGATCCGGAGCTGATCAAGACCCTGTTCGAGCTCGAAGTGCCCGAGATCGCGGATGGGCTCGTGGAGATCCGCGGCGTGGCGCGGGAGCCGGGTTACCGCTCGAAGATCGCTGTCGAGTCGCACGTGCAGGGCGTGGATCCCGTTGGCGCCTGCGTCGGCCCGCGAGGGTCGCGCGTGCGCATGGTCGTCTCCGAGCTCCGCGGCGAGAAGATCGACATCATCCCGTGGAACCCCGAGCCTGCACGGTTCGTCGCCAAGGCGCTCTCGCCCGCGCGCGTGCGCGAGGTGCTCGTCGACGACGAGACGAAGGAGGCGACGGTCGTCGTCCCCGACGACCAGCTCTCGCTCGCCATCGGCAAGGAGGGCCTGAACGCCCGCCTCGCGGCGCGGCTGACGGGCTGGAAGATCGACATCGTCTCGGAAACCGAGTTCGCCCGGACCGAGGCCGAGGCCGCGTTCGGGGGCGCCGAGGAGGAGTTCTCGGGCCGCTGCGCAGCGATCCTCACCAACGGCAAGCGCTGCCCGAACACCGCGCTACCGGGCTCAAAGTACTGCGGCATCCCGGCCCACCGGGAGATCGCCGAGCGCGAGGCCAGGGGCGAGGACGTCTCCGCCCAGACCGTTCAGCCGGCCGCCGCAGAAGACGAGGTCGAACCCGACGCAGAGGTCGAGGCGGAGGGCGAGACGGTCGTTGAGGGCGAGGCCGACCAGGTGGCGGTTCCCGAAGGGGAAAGCGCCGAGGAAGGTGAAACCACTTCTGATCGAGCGTGAGAGACCCAGTCAGGACCTGCGTGGGCTGCGGCCGCAAGGCCCCGCAGCGCGAGCTCGTACGGTTCGTCGCCCCGGACGGACTGCTGAGACGGGACGACACGAGGCGCACACCGGGGCGCGGGGCCTACACCTGCGCGAGGCCGGCCTGCTTCGGGCGGGCTGCCGCGAATCGAGCGTTCGCGCGAACGTTGCGCAGGAACGTCACAATTCCCAAGGAACTTTCGACTGATCCATGGCTGACCGTCAAAGACCACTGAGACCAAGAGGCGGCGCCCCCTCCGGGAGGCGCAAGCGCCGCGTGGTCATCGACTCGCAGGCCGCGCGCCCGCGTCCCGACGCACGGACTGCACGTGAGCCCACGAAGCCGCGTGCAGAGCAGCCTGCTCCCGTTGCGCCGACCGGTCCGGCCACGGTCAACTCCGGGGCGACGGTCAAGGAGCTTTCCGCCGCGCTCGGCGTCCCGGTCCCGCAGATCATCAAGATCATGATGGACGTGGGGGAGATGGTCACCATCACCCAGTCCCTCGGAGACGACGCGATCGAGCTGATCGCCACGCAGCTCGAGCGCCAGGTGGAGATCAAGCACGCCGACGAGGAGGAGCTCGAGCCCGAGGTCTACGAAGACAAGCCCGAGGATCTCGTGGCGCGCCCGCCGGTCGTGACGATCATGGGTCACGTCGACCACGGCAAGACCACGCTCCTGGACGCGATCCGCAAGTCGGCGGTGGTCGAGACGGAAGCCGGTGGGATCACCCAGCACATCGGGGCCTACCAGGTGAAGCACGACGGGCGGCTCGTGACGTTCCTCGACACCCCCGGTCACGAAGCCTTTACCGCCCTCAGAGCGCGGGGAGCGAAGGTCACCGACATCGCCGTCCTGGTGGTGGCCGCCGACGACGGCGTCATGCCGCAGACCGTGGAGTCCATCAACCACGCGCGCGCAGCTCAAGTGCCGATCGTCGTCGCCGTGAACAAGATCGACCGACCGGACTCGAATCCCACGCGGGTTCGCCAGGAGCTGGTCGCACACGACCTCCAGCCGGAGGAGTGGGGCGGGACGACGCAGTACGCGGACGTCTCCGCCAAGGAGAACCAGGGCATGGACGACTTGGTCGAGAAGATCCTCCTGGTCGCCGACGCCGAGCTCGAGCTGACCGCGAATCCGAAGGCCGAGGCCTCGGGACCGATCATCGAGAGCCGGCTGGACGTGGGCCGTGGCCCAGTGGCGACGATGCTCGTCGCGCGTGGAACGCTGCACGTGAGCGAGGCGATCGTCGCCGGCGACTCGTGGGGCAAGGTGCGCGCTCTCTACAACTACCGCGGCGAGAAGGTCAAGGAAGCCGGCCCCGGAACGCCGGTCGAGATCCTCGGATTCGACAAGCCGCCGGCCGCCGGCGAGCACGCGCACGTGGTCGAGAACGACCGTCAGGCGCGGCACCTCGCAGGGCTGCGCGCCCAGCGCGTGCGGGCCGAGCAGTTCGCCCGGGGCGCGAAGAAGGGCGTATCTCTCGAGGAGCTCTTCACGCGCATGGAGGAGGGCGGCGTCCAGGAGCTCAACATCGTCATCAAGGGCGACGTCCAGGGCTCGGTCGAGGCCGTCGTCGGCGAGCTAGCGAAGATCAAGCACCCGGAGGTGGCGGTCAACGTCATCCACACGGGCATCGGCGCGATCACGGAGAGCGACATCATGCTCGCCTCCGCTTCGAACGCGATCGTCGCCGGCTTCAACGTGCGCCCGAACGCCGAGGCTCGCGCTCTGGCAGAGCGCGAAGGAGTTGACCTCCGCACGTATCGGGTCATCTACCAGCTGACCGAGGACATCCAGCAGGCCCTCGTCGGCATGCTCGCCCCCGAGCAGGTCGAAGAGTCGCTCGGCGAGGCCGAGGTGAGAGCGCTCTTCCGAGCCTCCCGCCTGGGCGTCATCGCCGGCTGCTACGTGACTCGCGGGGTCATCCGGCGTAATTCCAAGATCCGCGTCGTCCGGGAGGGCGCCATCATCTACGAGACGACGATCGGCAGCCTCAAGCGGTTCAAGGACGACGTGCGCGAAGTCCAGGAGGGCTTCGAGTGCGGCATCCTGCTCGACAACTTCAACGACGTGAAGGAAGGCGACATCCTCGAGGCCTACGAGACGCGGGAGATCGAGCGCACCGACCTCGAGGTGAGCGGCAACGGGGGCGCGCCCCCGGAAGACGAAGAGCCGGCCGACTCCTAGGAGGGTTTGGCGGAACGTTACTCGTCGCCGGGACGCGCTGGTCGTTCCGAGGCAAGGACGCAGGGAGGCCCGTGTCATTCTGAACGCGGATGCATTGGGGGCGACCCGTCATTCTGAACGCGGATGCGTTGGGGCGAGCGGCGCGCCTCCGGCGGCACAGATGATGTTTCGTCAAACCCTCCTAGCTCTCAGCGGTTCCTCTGCTGCCAGGCCCGGGTCATCGCGATGCGGTCGGCGACGGACGGGTGCGAGCCGAAGAGCTGCTCCTCCCAGAAGGACGGCGTTGGATCCGCGAGGTCCGCGGAGACGAAGCCGACGAAGAGCTGGCGCGCCGAATCCGGGTCGCGCGTCGCCTTGAGCGCTATCCAGTCGGCCTCGGCCTCGTAGCGCCGCGTGATCGCGTTCGACGCCGGCGCGGCCGCGAAGCTCAGTAGGACGAGGATCAGCGCCGCCAGCGGCACGTTCCCCGGCTCGCCCATACCGCCGCGCCGGCGTGTGAGCTCTCCGACCGCGAAAGCCGACGGGAAGGCGAAGAGCGCATACCACGCCAGGCCCTTCCAGAGGTGGGATCTCGCTACGTGTCCGAGCTCATGGGCGAGCACCACCCGGACCTCGTCCAGCGAGAAGCTTCCGTTGAGGAACGTGTCCCAGAGGACGACGCGCTCCGACGGACCGAGGCCCTCCGTGTACGCGTTCACGAGCGATGTGCTGTCGCTGACCCGCGCGATGCGGACGTCGGTCGGCCCGGCGCCGGTCCGCTCCTCGATCTCGGGTAGATCGGCGGCCAGCTCGGGCTCGGTCGAGATCGGCACTTGCGAGTACTGATCGAGATAAGGGAAGACGAATGCAAAGACGGTGGAGAGCGCAACGAAGACGGGTGCTCCGGCCACCCACCAGAAACGGCCGATCCAGCGCGTAAGGGCCATCGTGACCGCGATGAGGAAAAGGGCCAGGATCGCGAGCGCCCCCAACTCCCCCCAGGGCGCGAAGAGCCACTCGACGTAGCTCTCGCGCGAGAGCCCGTGGCGGCGATACCACCATTGCTCCGCGAGGCTGAACGGGATGCTCGCCGCCCAGATCACGACGATCGTGACCATGCCGACGATGATCCCGGCGCCGACCGCTCCGAGCCCGGTGCGACGCGCGAAGCCGGGCGCCCAGACCGCCAGGATGAACAGGGCCACAAGCGCGGCCAGGATGGCAAGGAGGTGGTCGACAGTAAGGAAGAGCTCGAACGATGCGGCTCGATCGAGCTCGTGGACGCTCCAGTAGTCGCTCGGATTGACGTCCGGCAGAGACAGGTCTGAGGGCACGGTGGTGCGGTAGAGGAGGACTGCCGGGACGCTCCAGAGGATGGCGACGACCACCACAGCGGGGACCCAGAGTCGACGTCCGGTCACAATGGACCGAGTATGGCCAGCGGGTACGTCGGCATCGAGCATGGGGGAACCCAGGGTTCCCCCATGGACCCCCTCCTTAAGAGCGCGAAGAGCAGGGAATGAGCGCGGGATACGTAGGCATCCTCTCGTTCGAGCTGCATTTTCCCGAGAACCATTCCCTCAAGGGGAAGCGCAAGGACCTGCTCTCGGTGAAGGCCCAGCTGCAGCGGCGCTTCGGCGCCGCAGTCGCAGAGGTCGACCACCACGAGGTCTGGCAGCGTGCTCGCCTGACGCTCGCCTGCGTCGCGCGCGGTCATAACGAGCTCGTGGGGCTGCTGGATGGCGCGGAGCGCTACCTGGCCGGCCAGGCCTTCGAGCTCGGATCCGTGGAGCGGCAGATCGTGACTTTCGAGTGACCGAGCGCATGCGGAGAGTGAACGAAACGCTCCGGGAGGTCCTGTCCGAGGGGATCGCGGGGCTCAAGGATCCGAGGATCGGCTTCGTGACGGTCACCGGTGTGGACACAAGCCCCGACCTCCGGCACGCGACGGTCTACGTGAGCGTCCTGGGGGCGGAGGCCAAGCAGCGCGCCACGCTGGCCGGGCTGCAGTCCGCCCACGGCGTCCTCCAGAGCCGCGTCAACCGCGAGCTTCGTCTGAAGCGAACCCCACAATTGACCTTCGAGTACGATCCGACGATAGAGAGGGGCGTACGGCTCTCAAGACTTATCGATGAGCTCGCGCCAGGCGAACACGACCCAGACTGACCTGCGGACCATCGCGGAGGCGATCCGCGAGCACGACCGCTACCTCGTGACGACCCATGAGAACCCTGACGGGGATGCGCTTGGATCCCTCCTGGCCGCAAAGCTGACCCTCGAGCAGCTCGGCAAGGACGTGGTCATCTACCTCGCCGGCGACACACCGCTCCCCCGGGAGTACCAGTTCATGGGCCTCGGCGAACTCGCGCGCAAGCCGCCGGCGGACGCCAACGAGCGTGTCGTGCTCGCCGTCGATTGCGCCAACGAGCGCCGTCTCGGTCCCGATCCCTCCCTCCTCGAACGAGCCCTGCTCGTGATCGACATCGACCACCATCACGACAACTCGCGCTTCGGACAGCTCAACCACATCGAGGCGGACGCCTCCTCGACGGGCGAGATCATGCGAGACCTGATCCGAGAATTGGACGTGAAGCTGACTCCCGAGATCGCAGAGGCTCTCTACATCGCCATCGTCACCGACACGGGGCGCTTCCAATATGCGAACACCACCTCGAAGGCGCTCCGGGTGGCTGCTGAGCTCGTGGAGGCGGGCGCCGACGTGCACCGCGTCTTCCAGGGCATCTACGAGAACGTCGCCTTCGCCAAGCTGAAGCTGATCGCCAAAGCGCTCGACCATGCCCGCGTCTTCGATGGCGGGCGTGTGATCGTGTCGCACCTCGAGCGGGAGGACTTCCACGCGGTGGGGGCGGAGGAGCCCTATTCGGAAGGGATCATCGACTACCTCCGCGCGGTCGAGGGCGCCGAGATCGCCGCACTCATCCGCGAGCCTCCGACTCAGAACGGGCCGACACGGCGGGTCAGCCTGCGGACGACCACCGAAGGCATCGACGTGTCGCAGATCGCACGGAAGAGCGGTGGCGGAGGCCACCAGATGGCTGCCGGCTTCTCGAGCGAGGCCTCCGTGGACGAGATCACGGAGTTCATCCGCCGCGAATATCTCGCGCAGGTCGACGGCGTTAGAAATCGTTGAACGGCCTCGTCCTGGTCGACAAGCCGGTCGGACCGTCGTCCTTCGACATCGTCAAGCAGCTACGGGGGCGCTATCGGGTCAAGGCCGGACACGCAGGCACTCTCGACCCGCAGGCGAGCGGTCTCCTTCTCTGCCTCCTGGGGCCTTCGACGCGGCTTGCCCGCTATCTCGTCGGGCTCGACAAGCGCTACTCGACCGAGGTGCGCCTCGGGCTGCGCACCACGACGGGCGACGGAGAGGGCGCCGTCCTCGAGGAGACCGAGATTGCCTCGCGTGCGGAGATCGAGGCTCTCGAAGGCGAGGTCGAGCTCGTGGTCCCTCGAGCCTCGGCGGTGAAGATCGAGGGCGAGCGGGCCTACAAGCTGCACCGCCGCGGCGTCGCCGTCGAGATGCCCAAGCGCCGCTCGACAATCCATGCCCTGCAAGTGCGCCGCTACGAGCCGCCCCTCGCCGAGCTTGACCTGCATGTCTCCAGCGGGACCTACGTCCGGGCGATCGCCGACGCTCTCGGCGGGCACTGCCGGACGATCCGGCGCACCGCCGTGGGGCCATTCCGAGTCGAGGACACGGACGAGGAACGCGTTCTGGCGCCCCTCGCGGCTCTTGTCCACCTCCCCGAGAGACGCTTGAGCGACGAGGAGGTTGCGCTTGTTCGCACTGGACGCGGGGTCGAAGGAGGAGGGGAGGGCGCCGTCGCGCTCTGGGATGAGACTGGGCTCGTCGCCGTCGGTCAGGCGGGTGGAGGAGTGATCCGCCCCGAAACGGTGTTTCCGCCGGCATGAACCTCCTCCGCGAGCGCGAGTTCCGGCTCTTCTGGTCGGGGCAGACGATCTCGCTCGTGGGCGACCAGATAACGCTCCTGGCTCTGCCCTTGACGGCGGTGCTCCTGCTCGACGCGAACGCCGTGCAGATGGGCTATCTGGGCGCCGCAGCGTTGATGCCGCACCTCCTCTTCTCGCTGCCGGCAGGCGTCTGGCTCGAGCGTGTCGCCGGGAGGCGCCGCATCATGATCGTGGCAGACCTCGGCCGGGCCCTGCTGCTCGGAAGCGTCCCGCTTGCCTACGCCTTCGACGCCGTGACCTTTGGACAGCTCTACGCGGTCGCTTTCGCGACGGGCTGCCTCGCGGTCCTCTTCGACATTTCCTACAGCACGCTCTTTGTCGCCGTCGTCGAGCGCGAGCGCTACCTCGAAGCCAATTCGCTGCTGAACGGCAGCCGGTCTCTTTCCTATGTCGCTGGGCCCAGCCTGGGGGGACTGCTGGTCCAGGCCCTGGGCGCTGCCTTTGCGCTGCTCGCGGATGCGCTCTCGTTTCTCGCCTCGGCGCTCCTCCTCGGGTCAATGCGTGCTTCCGAGCCCCCGCTCGAGCCCCAGGCGGGAAACATGCGGGAGCAGATCGCTCAGGGCATGCGCTTCATCATCGGGAATTCGTTCTTCCGTCCGGCGCTCGCTGCGACGGCGACGCTCAACTTCTTCAACCTCGCGTTCGGTGCGCTGTTCATCCTGTATGCCACGCGAGAGCTGGGCGTGAGTCCCGGCACGCTGGGACTTGTTCTCGGGGCGGGCGCGGCGGGCAGCCTCCTCGGAGCCTTCGTTGCGGGCCCGCTCGGGCGGAGAATCGGCCTCGGGCCGGCCTTCATCGTGGGGCAGATTCTCTTTCCGCTTCCGCTCTTGCTCGTTCCGCTCGCCTCAGGATCGAAACCGGTCATTCTCACCATGCTGTTTGCCGCCGAGTTCTTTTCCGGGCTCGGCGTCATGATCCTCGACATCAACGCCGGAGCGATGATCACGGCACTCACGCCGCACGCGTTGCGTTCCCGGTCCACGGGTGCCTTCCGCTTCGTCAATTACGGGATCCGCCCGCTCGGGGCGCTCGCGGGAGGCGGGCTCGGCGCGATGCTCGGCTTGCGTCCGGCCCTCTGGATCACGACCGTTGGTGCTCTGGCAGGCGTTCTCTGGTTGCTCCCCTCACCGGTTCCCGGCATGCGGGATCTGCCCGAGGAGGCCGTGTGACGACCACCGTTCGAAGCCCTGCAGAGCTGGGGGCGGCGGAGCGCGCGGTTGCGGTCGGTACCTTCGACGGCGTCCACCGGGGCCATCGCGCCACGATCGAAGCGGTCAGGGCCACCGGGCTCCGTTCGACGGTGGTCACGTTCGACCCTCATCCGCGCCGGGTGCTCGGCTATGACGTCGAGCTCGTCTGCACGCTCCCGCGGCGCATCGAGCTGATCGGCGACAGCGGGCCGGACGAGTTGCTCGTGCTCGAGTTCACCCCGGAGCTCTCGCGCCTGGAGCCCGAGGAGTTCGTGCGCGCCGTGCTCGAGCCCCTTGGGACCCGCGTCGTTGTGGCCGCGGAGAGTTTCCGCTTCGGGCAGGCCCGCCGGGGGGACTTGGAGCTCCTCCGGCGGCTCGGGCTCGACGTACAGGTCGTCCCCCAGGTCGAAGGGGTGTCGTCGAGCCGCGTGCGGGAGCTCCTGAGGGCGGGCGACGTTGTGGGGGCGGCCGCCCTCCTCGGCCGGCCTCCCGAAGTAGAAGGGGTCGTGGTGGCCGGGGACCAGCGCGGGGGCACGCTCGGCTTCCCGACTGCCAACATCGCCGTGGAGCCAGGCCTGCTCGTGCCGGCGCATGGGATCTACGCAGGCTCCGCCCTGGGGCGCCGCGCCGCCGCCTCCATCGGTGTGAACCCGCATTACGGTGGCTCCGAGCGCCGCATCGAGGCATTCCTCCTCGACTACGAGGGCGACCTCTACGGCCAGAATCTGCGCTTGGAGCTGTGGCAGCGATTGCGGGACGAACGAGCGTTCGCGAGCGAGGACGAGCTCGTAGGGCAGATTGCAGCCGACGTGGAAGCGACGCAACAGGCAGTTCGTCCGTCCTAAGATTTCTCGCGGCCTTGCCCGGCGTGTCTGGATGTGGCACAAGTCCCTAGCTTGTCTGCCTTTCGGGTGATGCTGCTTCCGGGGATCGTGCTTCCGGCGGAGCCTGTGTACGGCGCCCTTATCGAGGCGCTTGGGCCGGACGTTGAGGCGGTCGCGAAGGATCTCGAGGTCTACGCAACACCAGAGCCGCCGCAGGACTACAGCCTCGAGGTCGAGATCGAGGGCGTGCTGCGCGAGGCGGACGCCCACGGCTGGGCGCGCTTTCATCTCGTCGGGTACTCGGGTGGGGGGGCGGCCTCGCTCGCGTTAGCGGCAGCCAGAGCGGAGCGGCTCGCAAGCCTGGCGCTGCTCGAGCCCGCCTGGGCAGGAAACTGGGATCTGAGTCCCGCGGAAAAAGCGCTCTGGGTCCAGTTCGACCGGCTCGAAGGGCTCCCGGTCGAACAGTTCATGTCGACATTCATGCGGCTCGGGCTCAAGCCGGGTGTCCCGCTTCCGGCGCCACCGCCCGGCGACCCGCCCCCCTGGATGGCCAAACGACCGGCAGGGATCCGCGCAATCCAGGGTGCTTTCAAGCGAAGCGACATCGACGGCGAGGCCCTTCGCCACTTCGATCGCCCGGTCTACTTCGCGCTCGGCGCTCTCAGCAACCCGGACCAGTACGGGGAGATCGCGAAACGTCTGAGCGGAGTGTTTCCGGATTTCGAGCTCGAGGTGTTCGACGAGCGCCACCACTTCGACCCGCCGCACCGGATCGAGCCCGAGCGCCTTGCGAACTCGCTGAAGAAACTCTGGGAACGCGCCGAACGGTCACAGCCCTCCAGGCGGTAGGACACCAAGCGCAAGTTTTCACCGGTTTCGGGCGTCTTTCCTTATGGATGAACAGGCTTTTTGCAGTTTCTTCCGTTCGCTGCCTCGGATGTGGCGTCGTGTACGCGAAGCCCGATGGAGGCGGCACTGCCAAGTCCAACCCTGGTTGTCCGAAATGCGGCTACGTCGGGTGGGTACCCGACGAGGACAAGCTCAGGGAAGAGCTTGCGCGGCTCCGCTCCGCCGCGGATCCGCTGCCGCGCCGCTTCTGGCAATCAAACTGACGCCGCCGAAGTAGTGGTGGATGGCGCTCCAGCGCCTTACCTCGTACTCGGCCTCGAGCGCGGCGAGCGCCTCTTCTTCGAAGCCGGGCTCCGCATGCACGAGCTCGCCGGTCGAGTGCAGTCGGGCACGATCGACGGCGTCCTGGAGCTCGAACCCCTCGTCGAGGATGCCGGCCAGGGTCTGGACGAGCGCAGGTCGCAGCCGCGTTCCTCCAGCTGCGCCGACAGCCAACAACGGGCCGTCCTCGGCAAGGACGACCGTGGGAGCCATCATGCTCTCCATCCGTTCCCCGGGCTCCAGCGGGTTCACGAGCAGGTCGACCTCGCCGAGCATGCTGTTCAGGTGGACGTCGAGGCCAGGCAGGAAGTCGCCTGAGCCGAGGCCGAGGCTCGTCGTCAACGCGCAGGCGTTCCCGTCCGAGTCGGCCGTGACGAGATTCGTCGTATCCCCGAGCGGCTCGCCTTCGCCGCTGTAGGGGAGCGCCACCAGCACCCGAGCCAGGACGAGCGCGCGCTGGGCGGGGGAGACGGCTTGCAGGCGCGGCAGCTCCGCGAGCTTCTCGCCGACGGAAGGCGTCAGACCTCTGCGGGTGAGGACGCGGTGGCCGAGGTAATCGCTTGCGAGCGGATTGAGCCAGCTGGGCTTGTACTCGTCGAGATCACGACGAGTCACGAGGCCGCCGCGCTCCTGCATCAGCTCGAGGAGCGCTTCGGCGAGCGAGCCGTCGTAGAAGCTCCTGGCACCTTCGTCGCGAAGGAGCTCGAGCGTGCGCACGAGGCCCGGCTGCTCCAGACGGTCGCCCGCCTCGAGCAGCTTGCCGCCCGGCGAATAGATTCTCGCCCCCTCGCGCATCGTCATCACCGGCGAGAGCATCGCCAGGCAGGCGGCGTGGGCGGGGGGCATCTCCACGCCGACACGGGCGAGCGCAATTGCGGGCTCGACGAGCCGCTCCCACGGGAGTCGGCCATGCCGGCTCCAGAGCTCGTGGAGACCCGCGGGCACCCCCGGAACCGCGGAGGAGGCGATGCCGACGGCGTAGTGGACGAGCTCGGTGCCGAACGGGACGCCAATGTCGACCAGCTCGATCTCCCTCGGCGTCTCGCCGAGGCCCGGAACGGCCACGAAGAAGTCGAGGAGGCGGCCGTTCTCGCCGTCCCACCAGATCGCATGCCCCCCGCCTGCGATCCCGGTCATGACCGTCTCGGCGACGCACGAGGCGAGCGAGGCGGCCACGGCTGCATCGGCGGCGCTTCCGCCCTCCTCCAGCACCTCGGAACCCGCATCAGCAGTGGCCGGATGGCCTGCGGCAATGCCTGGCCGAAGCCGCTTGGACCCGCTTGTTTTCGTCAACTCAGGTGCGCCCCTCGCCCAGGCTGCGGATTCCGCCTAACTTCGACGCGTTAGCGTTGGTACCCTAAGGCCGATGGCACTCACCAAAGAGGTGAAGCAGGAAGTCGTTGCCGGACACGGTAAGAACGACGCGGACACGGGCTCGACAGAGGTCCAGATCGCGCTGCTCTCACGCCGGATCGAAGGTCTGACGGAGCATTTGCGGGCTCACGGGAAGGATCATCACTCCCGCCGCGGCCTGCTCAAGCTCGTCGGACAGCGGCGCCGGCTCCTGAACTACATGCAGAAGAGAAACCTGGAGGGCTACCGCCAGCTGATCAAAGACCTGGGCCTGCGCCGCTAGGACGAGAAGCCGGGAGCCGCCGGCGGAAGTTTGAGGGAGCTCCGATCAGGGTTGCCTCAAACCTCCGCCTCCGCCTTCCGGGAAGGACAAGGAGGCAACACATGAGCATGATGGTTACTGGCAACGCGCGTGTCGCGACGGCTGTCGGCCGCGACGAGATCACCTTCGAGACGGGCAAGCTCGCCAAGCAGGCGGACGGATCCGTGCTGGTCCGCGCCCGCGACACGATGGTGCTCGCGACCGCGATGGGGCGGATGGAGGGGCGTGAGGGCGCTGACTTCTTCCCGCTCACAGTGGACGTGGAGGAGCGCATGTACGCCGCCGGGAAGATCCCTGGTGGCTTCTTCAAGCGCGAAGGACGCCCGACGGAGAAGGCGATCCTCACCGCCCGCATGATCGACCGCCCGATCCGGCCGCTCTGGCCCAAGGGCTTCACAAACGAGGTGCAGGTCATCTGCACGACTCTTTCGGCCGATCTCGTCACCCCGTACGACATCCTCTGCCTGAACGGCGCGTCCGCCGCGCTGATGATCTCGCCGCTGCCCTTCATGGGGCCTGTGGGCGCGGTGCGCATCGGGCTCATCGACGACGAGTTCGTCATCAACCCGACGCTCGTCGAGCTGGATGAAGACTCCAAGCTCGACCTCGTCGTCGTCGGCACGCAGGAGGGCTTGACGATGGTCGAGGCGGGCGCCCAGGAGATCCCCGAGGAGCGTCTCCTCGAGGCGCTCGACCTCGCGCACGCCGAGATCAGAAAGCTCTGCGAGGTGCAGGAGGATCTTCAGCGCCAGGTCGGCAAGCCCAAGTGGCTTGACCCTGAGCTGACGGCCGAGATCGAACAGGAGCACAGCGATCGCATCCGCCAGCGGATCCAGTCCGAGGGCCTCCGCGAGGCCGCTACGGCCGTGGAGGAGATCTCCGCGGGGCTTGCTCCGCCGCTCACAATCGACTCGAGCGAGGAGGACATCGTCCGGCAGGTCCAGGTGCGCTCCAGCCTCGAGTTGATTCTCGAGCGGCTTCGCATCGAAGCCGTCACCGGCCCGGTTCGAGCGCAGTTCGGGGACGACCTGCGCGCGCTGACCGAGGCCGAGCAGGACTCCAAGCAGCTGAAATCGGCCAAGCGTCACCTGCTCTTCGACCGCATCATCGAGACCGTCGAGCTTTCGTTCCCGGTCGGGCCCGCCACCGTCGAGGGCGAGGGTCCGAACGTAAAGGACGCGCTGACTCGCCAGTTCGTCAAGAAGGCCGCGGAGGCGATCTACAAGGACCTCGTCCGGAAGAAGATCGCCGTCGAGAAGCGGCGCCCCGACGGACGCGGGACGGACGAGATCCGTGCGATCGAGTGCGAGGTCGGGGTTTCGCCTCGCACCCACGGCTCGGCGCTCTTCACGCGGGGCCAGACGCAGATCATGACGCTCCTCACGCTCGGCACCGCGAAGGAAGGTCAGCGGATCGACGACCTCTCTCTCGAGTCCGAGCGCCGCTACATGCATCACTACAACTTCCCGCCCTACTCGGTCGGGGAGACGGGCTTCATGCGCGGTCCCAAGCGACGCGACATCGGCCACGGCGCGCTGGCGCAGAGGGCGCTCGAGCCGATGATCCCGCCGCTCGACGAGTTCCCCTACACGGTCCGGCTCGTCTCCGAGACGCTCGAGTCGAACGGGTCGTCCTCGATGGGATCAGTCTGCGGCTCGACGCTCGCTCTCATGGACGCCGGCGTGCCGATCAAGGCTCCCGTCGGTGGCATCGCCATGGGCCTCGTGAAGGAGGGCGACGACTACGTCATCCTCACCGACATCCAGGGCGCCGAGGATCACCTCGGTGACATGGACTTCAAGGTCGCGGGCTCACGGGCCGGCGTCACGGCGCTCCAGATGGACATCAAGATCACCGGCGTCACGCAGGAGATCATGCGAAGCGCTCTCGAACAGGCTAAACGGGCGCGCGACTTCATCCTCGACCAGATGGCCGAGGCGATCCCGGAGACCCGCACCGAGCTCTCCGAGCATGCCCCGCGGATCACGACCGTCAAGATCGACCCCGAGCAGATCGGACTCATCATCGGCAAGGGCGGCGAGACCATCCGCGGGCTCGAGTCCGACTACGACGTCCAGATCGACATCGAGGAGGACGGGACGATCCTCATCTACGCCACGGACGGCCCGAAGGCCCAGGCCGCCATCGCGGCCATCGAGGCCCTGACGAAGGAGCCCGAGGTCGGCGACGAGTACACCGGGAAGGTCGTGAAGACGACCGACTTCGGCGCGTTCGTCGAGCTGAAGAAGGGCACCGACGGCCTCCTCCACGTCTCGAACGTGGGGCCGGGCCGCGTCGCCCACATCGAGGACGTGATCTCGCGTGGCGACGTCCTCGACGTCAAGGTCCTCGAGGTGGACAAGGCTCGCGGCCGCATCGGCCTCAAGCTGGTCGCCAAACACGAGGACGGCGCGCTCGTTCAGCCCGAAGTGCTGATCGAGCGGGCGAAGTCGGCTCCGCCCCGCGAGCGCGAAGAGCGCACGAGAGGCGGCGAGCGCCGCGGTGGGCGCGATCGCGGACCACGCGACCGCGGCCCTAGGCGCGAGAATAGTTAGCTGCGGCTCCGCCGCAGCTAATTCTGTAGGGGCGGGCATGCCCCGCCCCTACGAAAGAGGCTGCTCTAGCGGGCGGGCCTGGAACAGCTGTAGAAGGCGCGCCGTCACCGCGATAGCGACTATGTCGAACAGGACATAGCCGCTCGCCGCGCCGCTCGGCGGATTCCCGGACGGCAGCTGCAGGCCGGGGACGACATCCTTCCAGGCCCAGACTCCCACGGCTGTCCCGGAGATCTCCAGAACGGCCACTACGAGGAAGACGGCGCCGTAAAGGGCCGGGGCTCGGCCGCGAAAGAGGAAGACGAGGAAGACGGCCATTCCGAGGGCGCCGCTCGCGTCCACGCGCGGAAGGAGGGTCAGGCCGGCGACGGCCCACGCGACCGCCACGGCGCCGACAGCCGCCAAGAACGCACCTTGGTGACGCGAGACCAACCTTGTCTGGGTCAGGCTGAGGCCCGTCAGGTAGACAAGCCCGTGCCCCGGCGGGACGAACAACGGGAGGTTTCCGAGTCTGTAGGTGTAGACGCCCCAGATGATCGATCCCACGACCTCCATGCAGGTCGCCGCAACGACGACGAGGAGCGCGCGCAGCCGTCCCTCAGGCGTCAGCGGACGCAGAGCCGCTGCGAAGACGAGCCACGTCGCGGCGCCGAGAATCAGCTGGCCGTGCAGACCGACGGCCACGTCGATTCGAAAGACAGCGAGGAAGAACGCGACGACAAAGGCGGAGAAGACCCAGGGACGCGCTGTCATCCGAAGGGACAGAATAGAGGCGTGAGACGCTACGACGCGATCGTGGTCGGGGCCGGACCGGCTGGGTCGACGGCCGCGTGCCGGCTTGCCGCGGCCGGCGCAGACGTCCTCCTCCTCGACCGGGCGACCTTCCCGCGGGACAAGCCCTGCGGGGGTGGCGTGACGGAACGCGCCGCCAGGCTGCTTCCGTTCTCCATCGATCCCGTCGTCGAAGACGTGGCCACTTCGGTCGACCTCCGCCTCCGGTACGGCAGGACTTTGCGGCGAGGCGCCGGCGCGCCCCTCGTCTACCTCACGCAGCGCAAGAGGCTCGACCTCTTCCTCGCCGAGCAGGCCTCGGCGGCGGGAGCCGAGTTCCGGGACGGGGTGCGCGTCGGCGGCGTCGAGAGCGGGGAGGGAGGCGTCGCCGTGCTCGCCGACGGGACGCGCTACGAAGCCCAGCTGCTCATCGGAGCCGACGGCGTGAACGGGGTCACGGCCCGCGCGCTCGGGCTGGGCGGGAACCAGCACGTGGGCGTAGCGCTGGAGGGGAACCTTCCGGGCTCCGAGCTCCGCGTCGACTACCGAGGCAAGATCGTGCTCGAGTTCGGCGTCGTCCCCGGCGGCTACGGCTGGGTCTTTCCCAAGGGCGATCACGTCAATTTCGGCGTGGGGGGCTGGGGAGGAGAAGGACCCGCGCTCCGCGACCATCTGCGGCGACTCTGCGAGGTGCACGGGGTGTCCGCTTCCGACCTCCAGGAGGTTCGCGGGTACCGGCTGCCGCTCCGCTCGCCGCGTTCCACGCTGGCGCGTGGACGCGCGCTCGTCGTCGGCGACGCGGCCGGCCTGATCGACCCGGTCTCGGGAGACGGGATGTTCGAGGGGTTTCTGAGCTCGCAGTACGCGGCGGACGCGGCGCTCGACCTCCTCGCCGGGCGGGCCTTGAATCTCGATCCCTACGGGCCGCGCTTGGCGAAGCGCCTCGCCACTCACCTGTGGGCCTCCTGGGGCGTCAAGGTGGCGCTCGACCGCTTCCCGAGGAGCACGTTCGCGCTCGCCAGCACGCGCATCGTCTGGGGCGCCGTGGAGCGAATCGTGCGCGGCGATGTCGCGGACGTCGGCGGCGTGGGCGGGCTCGCGCGACCGCCGCTGAAGCTCGTCAAGCTGCTCGTCCGGGCCTCCGGCGATCCGGGACGCGCCTTCCGGGGCGCCTGACTTACCATCCCACCGTGCAGAACTACCTGCTGACGCAGCTCGACGGCGGCACGCGGGTGATCAGCGAGCCGCTGCCCAGCATTCGCTCCGCGGCGATCGGGCTGTGGATCGGAACCGGCTCGCGCGACGAGGACGACGGCCGCGCCGGGGTGACCCATCTCCTCGAGCACCTTCTCTTCAAGGGTTCCCGCACGTACTCGGCCCAGGAGATCGCCGAGATCTTCGACACCTTCGGCGGCGAGCTCAACGCTGCGACCGCCCGCGACTACACGGTCGTCTACGGACGGGTTCTCGACGATCACGTCGAGAGGGCGCTCGACGTGATGACGGACATGGTCTTCGTGCCGACCCTCGCCGACCTCGACTCCGAGCGGGAGGTCGTCCTCGAGGAGATCGCCATGATCGAGGACAGCCCCCAGGAGCTTGTTCATGACCTCATCACGCAGGCCGTCTTCGGCAACCATCCGCTGGGCCGCCCCGTGCTCGGGAGCGCCGAGGTGATCGGGAGCGTCAGCCGTCGCTCGGTGGCCGCCTACCATCGGGCCCGCTACACGGCCGCGAACGTCGTGGTCGCCGCAGCGGGAAGCATCGACCACGAGCGGCTGCTGGCTCTCGTCGAGCGCACGGAGAAGAAGCTGCGCGAGCCCCCTGCGCGGAAGCCGGCGGCTCGGGCTGCCTTCGTCGCGCCTCCGGGGCCAAGCCTGCGTTTTCAGCGCAAGGACACGGAGCAGTACCACGTCTGCCTCGGCGCTCCAGGGATCTCCCGCTCCGACAAGCGCCGCTTCACCGCCTCCATCCTCGACGGCGTCCTCGGAGGCTCGGCCTCCTCGCGGCTCTTCCAGGAGATCCGTGAGAAGCGCGGGCTGGCGTACTCGGTCTACACGTACTCCTCCCAGTACGCGGACACGGGCCAGATCGGCATCTACGTCGGGACGCGGGAGGAGAACCTGCGCGAGTGCCTCGAGATCCTCTCCGAGCAGATCGCGAGCGTGTCGGCCGGCGACGTGAGCGAGGAAGAAGTCACGCGGGCGAAGGAGAACCTCAAGGGCCGGATCATGCTGTCCATGGAGCTGACCTCGAACCGGATGAGCCGGCTCGGAAAATCCCTCATCACCGACAGCGAGCTCCTCTCGCTCGACCGCATCCTGGCCGAGATCGAGGCCGTCGAGATCTCCGGAGTGGCCGAGTTGGCGGACCTCCTGCTCGCCCGCGACCGTCTTTCCGCGGCAGCGATCGGGCCGAAGGAGGACCGGCTTCTCGCCGCCGTCGAACCCGTCTGCCCGGGTCTCGTGGCTGCCGCGGCCGCGTGAGGATTCTCCTGTTCGGAGCGGCCGGCAAGGTCGGGTCCGTGCTGGGACCGAGGCTCGAGGAGGCAGGGCACACCGTCACGGCCGTCGACAAGGCCGGCGCACCGCCGTACGACGACCACGCCGCCGCCGTCGACTTCACCCGTCCCGATGCCGTGCGCGCGAACGTCGAGGGAGCGCTCGGCGCAGGGGTACCGTGCATCGTGGGGACGACGGGACTCGGCCCCGATGACATCGCAGCTTTCGACTTCGTCGCGCGCGAGCAAGGGATCGCGTGCTTCGTCGCTCCGAACTTCGCAGTGGGCGCGGTGCTCATGATGCGCTTCGCGGCCGAGGCCTTCCCTCACCTGCCGCATGCGGAGATCGTAGAGTTGCACGACGAGCGCAAGGTCGACGCGCCGTCCGGAACGGCCAAGGCGACGGCGGAGGCGATGGGAGGAGACGTACCGATCCACTCCGTGCGTCTTCCAGGGCTCGTGGCGCATCAGGAGGTCCTCCTCGGCGGGCTCGGACAACTCCTGACCATTCGCCACGACACGACGTCCCGGGAGGCGTTCGTCCCTGGCGTCCTCCTCGCCCTCGAGAAGCTCCCAGGCCTTCCGCCCGGTGTCACCGTGGGGCTCGACGGGCTGCTGGAGTAAAATGACCCTGGTGCTCGGGCAGATCCTGACGGCCGTTGTAACGCCGTTCGCGGAGGACGGCTCGGTCAACCTCGATTCGTTCAAGCGCCTCTGCTTGCACCTCGTCGAGAACGGCTCGGACGGTGTCGTCGTCGCGGGCACCACGGGGGAAGCGCCCACCCTGAGCGACGAAGAGCGTCTCGGTCTCTTCGCGGCCGCGATCGAGGCAGTGGGGGATCGAGCAAACGTCGTCGCGGGGACCGGGACGTACTCGACCGCGCACTCCGTCCATCTGACGAGAGAGGCTCACAAGCTCGGCGTCGACGCCTTCCTCGTAGTCACGCCGTACTACAACAAGCCGCCGGTGCGCGGAATCGTGGCTCATTTCGAGGCGATCGCCACGGTGACGGACAAGCCGATCGTCGTCTACAACATCCCGCAGCGCGTCGTCATCAACCTCGAGCCGGACACGCTCGCCGAGCTGGCCGAGATCCCGAACGTGCAGTACGTCAAGCAGGCCACGACCGACCTCGACCAGGCCCGTCGCGTCGTGTCCGAAAGCGGACTCATCCTCCTGGCAGGCGGGGACGAGCTTCTCCTTCCCTTCCTGGAGCTGGGGGCAAAGGGCGGAATCCTCGTCTACACGCATATTGTCGGCCCCCGTGTTCGAGAGCTCGTGACCCGCTTCGGGGACGGGGACGCCGAAGGCGCGCGGGAGATCGAAAAAGAGCTGGCGCCCATCATCGAGGCGCTGTCCGTCGCCAATCCGATCCCGGTCAAGGCGGCGCTGAACATGCTGGGCCACGAAGTCGGCGGCCACCGCCTCCCCCTCGTGGAGGCGACCGAAGCCGAGAAGACGGCCCTCCGCGGCGCCCTCGAGCGCGCCGGGATCCTCGCGGGCGTCCGAGCTTAGGAGCTCTCAGCCGGCGTAGAGCGCGCCGGCGAGGTACTTCAGCCCCGAGTCGACCTGGATCGTGACGACTCGCCGGCCTGGCCCAAGGCGACGGGCAAGGGCGAGCGCCGCCGCAATGTTCGCTCCGGTGGACGGACCGGAGATCAGGCCCTCTTCCTGCGCGGCGCGACGGGCCATGGCAAAGGCTTCGGCCTCGGGGACGGCGATCACTTCGTCAACGTCCTCCTCTGCGAGCATCGGGGGGCGGAAGCCGATGCCGCCACCCTCGATGTGGTGGGTACCGCTTCGCCCTTCCGAGAGAGCAGGAGACTCGGCCGGTTCGACAGCCACACGGTGGAGAGTCGGCACCGAGGCTTTGATCTCTCGCGTCACCCCGAGGAAGCAGCCGGCCGTGCCGATGTAGGCGCAAAAAGCGTCTGGGGGCCCGTCGAGTTGCTCGAGGATCTCGCGCCCGAGGGCCCGATAACCCTCGATCATGTCGGTGTTGCGGAACTGGTCGGTGGCGAAGCCGCCCACCTCCTCGAGGATCTCAGCTGCACGCTCCATCATCCGGGGGATCAGCTGCGGCGTGATCCCCTCGGGGCTCGAGAGGAGCTCGACGTCGGCGCCGAAGGCCTCCATCGTCCGGATCTTCTCGACGGCGAAGGCATCCGAGGTGACGATCCGCAGCGGATAGCCTTTCAGAGCACACACGAAGGCGAGCGACGAACCCGTGCTGCCGCCCGTGTACTCGACGACTGTCTGCCCCGGGCTCAAGCGGCCGGCGCGCTCGGCTCCCTCGATCATCGCCAGGGCCATGCGGTCCTTGTACGACCCGGTCGGGTTGTTCGCCTCGAGCTTCACCCACATCTCGGCCGCTCTCGCATCGGCAAGGCGTTTCAGGCGGATGAGGGGCGTGCCGCCGATCGCATCGAGCATCGCAGCGCGCTCTCCGGTCGCGGTCGCCACCGCGCGACCATACACTTTCGCGAATGGCCGGGTCCACGCGACTGATCCCGCTCGGCGGCCTGGGCGAGGTCGGGAAGAACATGATGGTCGTGGAATCCGACGAGGGCATCGTCGTGGTCGACGCCGGCCTTTCGTTCCCCCGCGACGAGCACCTCGGCGTCGACCTCGTGCTGCCGGACTTCAGCTACCTGGGCGACCACGAAAACGACGTCCGCGCCCTCGTCATCACACATGGGCACGAGGATCACACCGGGGCGCTTCCTTTTCTCTTGCGCGAGGTGCGCGTTCCCGAGATCTGGGCGACCCGCCTAACGCTCGGTCTCATCCAGTCGAAGCTCGACGAGCACGGGCTCTTGAAGAGCGCCGAGCTGTTCGAGATCGAGCCTGAGGGCGGACCGGTTCAGATCGGCCCCTACCGGGCCGAGTTCGTGCGCATGGCGCATTCAATTCCCGATGCCGTCGCCATCGTGCTCGAGACGCCGGGTGGACGGGTCGTGCACACCGGCGACTACAAGATCGACCACACGCCCGTGGACGGCTTCCGCACGGACCTTGGCAAGCTCGCCGACGTCGGCAACCGCGGCGTTGACATCCTTCTCGGCGATTCCACGAACGCCGAGCGCCCGGGCGTCACGTTGTCGGAGAAGACCGTGGGCGAGGTCTTCCGCCAGATCATCCCCCAGCGCGAGGGACGCATCCTGATCGCTTCGTTCGCCTCGAACGTTCACCGGGTGCAGCAGGCGATTGACGTCGCGCTCCAGGATGAGCGCAAGGTTTGCCTGATCGGCCGCTCCCTCCGGAAGAACGTCAACATCGCGCGCAACCTCGGATACCTGGACGTGCCGGAGGACATCCTCGTCAAGCCGGACCTGCTGCCAGAGCTGGCTCCCGACGAGACGATGATCCTCTGCACCGGAAGCCAGGGCGAGCCCATGTCGGCCTTGACGCGTATGGCCTACCACGATCACCCCTTCGTCCAGGTGGAGGAGGGTGACACGGTGATCATCTCGGCCAAGCCCGTGCCGGGAAACGAGCTGCGGGTCCACGACACAATCAACCGCCTCGCGCGCTCCGGAGCCGAGGTGCTCCATCAGGAGATCGCGCCGGTGCACGTCTCCGGTCACGGTCACGCCGAAGAGCTCAGAACCATCCTCGCCGTCCTGCGCCCGCGCAACGTGATGCCGATCCACGGGGAGTTCCGCATGCTGGCCGCTCATGGCCGGCTCGCGCGGGACGCCGGGGTGGACAGCGAGAACATCGTCCTGGCTGAGAATGGCTCCGTCGTCGAGCTCGCGAACGGCAGTGCGCGAATCGTCGACACGGTCGAGACCGGCCAGACGTTCGTCGACGGCCTGGGAGTGGGGGACGTGAAGGACGTTGCTCTGCGAGACCGCCGTCATCTCTCCGAAGACGGTGTCCTGATTGTGGTCGTCACGCTCGGGTCGCAGAACGGGCGCGAGATCGCAGCGCCCGAGGTCATCTCCCGCGGGTTCGCCGAGCCCGGGCCGCTCCTCGATGAGGCGCGCGACGAGGCCGAACGGACGCTCGCGCACTGCCTGGCCGAGGACATCTCCGAGCTGAAGCTACTCCAGGAGCACATCCACGATGCCGTCGGAACGCTTATCCGCGAGCGCACTGGCCGCCGCCCGATGATCCTCCCCGTGGTTCTCGAGGTCTAAGAGCCCGTCTCAAAATGAATGCCTGAGCCGCCGGGCCGCGCTAGATCGGCGCAACGCATCCGCGTTCAGAATGACGGGTCGCGCGGGTATCTCATTCGACACGAACGCTCCCTGCGTCCGCGCCTCGCACCGCCAATCGCGCCCCGGCGACGAGGCCCCATTCTGAAACGAGCTCTAAGCCTAGGAAGCTAGGAAGTCTCGCCCCAGCGGAAGCCGGTCTTCGACGGTGCTGGGGCCAATGGGCTCGTGGGGAGACCGCGCGCCGGGTCTGCGTTGTTGTAAGCCCTCGGCGCCACGTCGTTCGGCATGTCGGGATGGAAGAGCGAGGCGAGATACTGGATCTGGCCGCGGCCCGGGCCGAGCTCGAACTGACCGCCCCCGTAGATCCCGATCCGCTGCTCCCCGCAGTAGTCGTACGCATCGAGGAGCGCTCGCACGCTTCCGAACCGCGAGGGCTTGAAGTTCAGGGTCCGCGGCGGGAAGGGCAGTCCGTGGATGTCAGAGACAGAATGAATCGGAGCGTCCCAGGTGATGCGCGCGCGGTGAGGCTCGAGCACGGGATCCGTCTCCTCAGTGAGCGCAGGGTCTTCGATCCACGCGTTTGGGAACGCCATCGCCACCCGCGCGTACAGCGTCGGGTCCGCCTCCTGGTCCACCGGAGTCCCCTTGTAGGCGCCCTTGAGGTCGAGGGTGTCGACCGCCCCTGTCTTAACCAGCGACGTGACGAGCGCGTCGTCCCAGGTGGACGTGGGGTCGAGCTTGAACCTGAGCTTCGGAAACGCGTCGAGCCAGCGCTTCACCGGCTCGATCGACGCCGGCTCCCCCAAACGCATCGAGGACACAAACGTCACCGGGAGGGGCTGGAGCCCGATGACCTCGTGGAGGGGCGCACCGGCCTGGCGAAGCGCGAGGTCGAGCGCCGCGCTCTCGAAGGCCCACCGTCTGTACGGCCGAAACTGCTCTATGGCCGGCCCGGCCGGCCACAGGGCCAGGCGATCCAAGAGCTGCGAGAAAGAGTCGAGAGAGTGTGAGCCGGCGAGGGGGAGGCTGTGCCCTTCCGACTGGAACGCCTCCTGATCCTCGGGCGAGTAGGTGACATCCTCGCCGATCCCTTCGTGGCCCTCGCCGCGCAGGCGAACGACCGTCGTACGCCGCTTGAACTCGGGCGAGACCGCCTGTTCCAGCGGCTCGAGATCGTACGACTCGATCTCGAGCGAGAGGTCGGCGACGCGCTCGTACAAGCGCACTCGGTCGAACGGTACGCGCAACGAGAACTTGGTGTAGTACTAGAGGGAGATGAGCAACTCGAACGGGAACAGCTGGACGTCGCTGATGCGTTCCTACGGCGTCTCGGATGCCACGGCGAGCCGCCTGATTCGCTCGCTGACCGCGAGCGAGGTCGCAGCCCTTGCCTTTTGCCGCTTGCTCGAGCGCTGGGCCAAGGGCGAGCCCGAGCCCTGCACCGCCCCCCAGCGTGAGGCGGCCCTCAGGCGGGCCGCGGAGAGGGCCGAGACCGCCCTCTCCGGTCTGGAGCGCCCGCTGGGGCGTTTCCTGCTGGAGCTGCAGCCTGAGGAGGCCAACGGCCGCTCCTGGTACGGAGAGCCCGGAGCGGGCGAGGTTGTCGAATGGGAAGCCGTCCTCAAGCGCGCCGGCGTCGGCGCCTCCCCGGCGAGGGTCGCGCACGCCTATCTCGAACTCGCCGTCCTCGTGCGCGCTCTGCAAGGGCTCTCAACGTCGGCTCGGCTCGCCTCCGTGCCCGACCGCTCGTCGCTCTGGGCCGGGCTCTTCGACCTCCGCGAGAACCTCCTGAACGGGGCCGTCGAAGACCTGCGCGCGCTTGCTGCGTGACGTCCGAATCACGGTCGTCGGCTCGGTCAACCTCGACCTGGTCGCGCGGGTCCGGTATCTCCCGAGGCCGGGCGAGACGCTCAGCGACGCCACGCTGAGCCGAATCCCGGGCGGCAAGGGAGCGAACCAGGCGGTCGCGGCCTCGCGCCTGGGCGCACAGGTCAGCTTCGTCGGCGCCGTCGGTGACGACGAGTTCGGCCCGCTCGCGCTGGCGGATCTCGAGGCGGCCGAGGTCGACCTCTCGCGGGTCCAGCTCGTCGACACTCCGACGGGGATCGCCCTCATTCTCGTGGACGACGAGGGTGAGAATCAGATCGTCGTCGTCCCGGGGGCGAACAAGTCGCTCGACTCCGAGCGGATCGAAGTGGGGGAGACGGACGCCTTGGTCTGCCAGCTCGAGATCGAGGATGCCCCTATCGAGGCAGCAGCCGCGCAGACCGATGCGTTCTTCTGCCTCAACGCAGCTCCGGCACGAGAGGTCTCGGAGGCCATCCTCCAGCGCGCCGACCTGATCGTGGCCAACTCGTTCGAGATCGACGCGCTCGGGTCCAGCCCTCTCGGAGCGCTCTTCGCGCTCACACTCGGCGAGGAGGGCGCGCTCCTCATCGACGACGGGGAAGAGGTCGCCCGCGCCCGCCCTCCGAAGATCGAGGCCGTCGACGGCACGGCCGCAGGCGATGCGTTCACCGCCTGCCTCGTGGTCTCGCTGCTCGAGGGCCGCGACCGTCAGGAGGCCCTTGAGCGCGCGTGCGCGGCCGGGGCACTCGCAGCCTCCCGGGAGGGAGCTCAGCCTTCGCTGCCGACGTCCGGCGAGGTCGATGCCATACTCGGCCGCCCGTGACGACGAAGATCGTCCTCGATACCGATCCAGGGCACGACGATGCGATCGCGCTTCTGCTCGCATTGGCCTCGCCCGAGCTCGACGTCCTCGGGGTCACCACGGTCTCGGGCAACCAGACTCTCGAGAAGACAACCGCCAACGCGCTGAAGATCCTGGAGTTCGTCGACCGGACGGACGTGCCGGTCCACGTCGGCGCTCCGCGGCCGCTCGTCCGGGAGCAGTGGGCCGCCGCCTACGTCCACGGTGAATCAGGCCTCGACGGTCCCGACCTGCCGGACCCGAAGACGGAACCCAGGAAGGGCCACGCGATCGACTTCATCGCCGCGCAGGTCGAGGAGCACGACGGGGTCGTCCTCGTTCCCGTGGGGCCGCTGACGAACATCGGGCTTCTGCTCGCCAAGTGCCCAGGGATCGAGAGCCGAATCGCCCGCATCGTCCTGATGGGGGGCGCGATCGCCGAGGGCAACGTCACGCCCGCCGCCGAGTTCAACGTCTGGGCCGATCCGGAGGCGGCGCACCGCGTCTTCACGAGCGGGATCGACGTGACCATGGTCGGCCTCGACGTAACTCACAAGGCCCTCCTCCTGCCCGAGAAGGTGGACGAGCTCCGCGGCACCGGACGCGTGGGCTCGCTCGTCGCCCAGTTGTACGACTTCTACCACGAGCGCCACGTGCGGATGTACGGCTGGGAGGGCTCGCCGGTCCACGACGCACTCGCGGTCGCGCACGTCATCCGCGACGACTTCGTCGAGACCGAGTATCGTCACGTGCAGGTCGACACCGGCCCGGAGCCGGGTCGAGGGCGAACCTACGTCGATCTCTGGAAGCGCACCGGCAAGGAGCCGAACGCCCACGCGGGGGTGGGCGTCGACGGCCCGGGCTTCATCCAGTTCCTAGTCCAGCGACTCGCGTCGCTCGGCTGACGTCCTCCCAGACGAGGTCCTGGGCCGGCACCGGCAGGCGGATGATCCGCCCCGGCTCGCTGTTTCGCGGCGTGCCGATCAGGTAGACGCTGGCGTTCGTGGCGTACGCGAGCCAACGCTCGTCCGGCGAGAACGCCACTGCTCTGCCATCCGGGAGGTTCTGCGGCGGATCTGTCGACCCGCCGTCGCGACTCACGATCGTTCCGTCCTCGGACGCGGCGTAGGAGCCTGCCGCACTTACAGTCCAGTTCCCGAGCCCTCGTCCGCGGTTGGTTGCGAGACCGACGACCGCCTTGCCATCGAAGAGGACAGCCAGGTTCTGCGGCTCGACGCCCTGGACGCGGATCTCGAGCGTCGCGACGAGACGGTGCTCGTCCAGCCAGGCGAGATCGGTCGCGTGAGCAGAGATCGGAATGCCCGCTCCGACCCGAGCGACATTCGGGTGGAGCCGGGCCGCACGACGCAGCTCGCGGGCGGTGAAGAGCGGGCGGCGTTCCTGGAAGATCGCGCCTCCGCGCGGGAAGGTGAGCCGGCCGTCCGGCCGCCAGGCGGGCGGGCAGCCGCGAATGCTCCTCACCACGATCCCGTTGTTCGCGGCCCGGACCTCGATCGTTCCGCCATGGCAGCGGGCGATCGACGATCGATCAGGGCTCATGACCTCGTCTTCCTCGAGGATGCGTCCCCCAGCAGCTTCGAAGCGGCAGTGGATGACCGCTGAGCCACCTTCCTCGCGCACCACGTCGTCCTCCATTCCGGGCAGCAAGAGCGAATGCAGCCGGCAGTCGTGGTCGCTGTAGACCACGAAGCCGATGATGTCCATTCGACGCAGGAGCTCATGGAGCGTGGGTGGCTCCGGCCTGGTGATCGTCGGCGCCGGAGCGGAAGCCTTCGGCTCGTCGTGGCCGCGCAGCGCGTCCGCCGCCGCGAAAACGGCCACTGCCGCGACCGCGACGACGACGAGCGCCGTGCTCCAACGGCGCATCCTCCGGTTCCTCATCGAGCGGTTGTCGTCGTATCGATAGTCGGCCCGCCTAACTCCCAGACGAGGTCCTGCGCCGGCACAGGCACCTGGATGACACGTCCGAGATTTCTGGGCGTGCCGACGAGGTAGACGCTCGCCCCGGTGGCCACGGCGAGCCAGCCCTCGTCGGGGGAAAACGCCACCGTGCTTGGCTGCGGAACTCCCTCCAGGAGGGGATAGCTCCGTCCCTGCTTCGTTACGACCGTGCCTCGGTCGTCGGCCAGAAACGACCGGGCAGGACTGACGACCAGGTCCCGGATCGGCCCGCTGAAGTCGGCCACCATGGCCAACATGCGATCTCCGTCCACGAGAACGACGAAGTGCTGAGGCTCGACACCTCGGATCCGGACCTCGAGCGACATCGCCAGACGCAAGCGGTCGAGCCAGGCGAGATCCAGCACGTGGACGTAAAAGGGAATTCCGCGTCCCAGGCCCGCGATGTTCGGATGCCTCCGGGCGAGGCGGTGGAGCTCTGCCCGTGAGTAGAGGACTCGTTCGTCCTCGAGCACCTGCTCATCACGGGCGTAGGTGAGGTGGCCGTCAGGGTGCCAGGCGGGAGCGCAGCCCCGAATTCTGCGGACTGCCGCGCCGGTCTCGGTTCGCCACACGGCGATGTGCCGGCCGCGGCAGCGGGCAATCGACCTTCCGTTTGGGCTGGGCACCTCGCCCTCGTCGAGGATGCGTCCGCCTCCGACTCCGAACCGGCAGTAGTGGAAACCCCCCGCACCGTTCTCCCGGCGCACGACTTCGTCGACCATTTGCGGCAGAAGGAGCGAATGGAGGATGCAGTCCTGGTCGCTGTAGAGGATCTGGCCCGAGACTCCTTGGCCGCGAAGCGTCTCGCGCAGGGTCGGTGCCCTTTCGCGCGTGGTCGGCGGCACTGACGCCGCGTCTCTCGGCTGCCCATCCCCGCGCAGTGCGTCCGCCGCGGCGAAAACGGCGAGTGCCGCGACCGCCACGACGACGAGCGCTGTGCTCCAACGGCGCATCCCTTCGCTCACGATACGAAGCAGGAGGGACGGGGGTTCCGCCGAAAGCCATCGCATGGCGCCACGGAAGCGTCCCAAGCACTTGCGCCCGAGGTCTCCTGCACGCGTGCGCAAGCGCAAGCATGCCCGGCGCCGGAGCTCTCAGCAGCAGCATCACGAGCTCGTCGGGCTCGCGCTGGTCTTCGTCGGGGCCTTCCTCGCGATCCCGCTCTGGCTGGGATGGGACGGAGGGATCGTCGGGGCAAAGATCGTCTCGGGCCTCGACGGCCTCGTCGGCTCGGCGCGCCTTGGCGTCCCGCTCCTCTTGCTCGTCGTGGGGGGCCTCTTGGTCGCGCGGTCTTCGCTCGTGGACGTACGCCCGTTTCGCACCGGTCTCGTCGTCGTCGTGCTTGGCCTCATGACCATCCTCGGCGAGGAGCGCGGAGGAGCTTCCGGGGAGGCGCTCCAGCTCATCTTCGGCCGCCTGCTCGGGGAAACCGGCACCGCGGCCCTGGGGCTCTTCGCGCTCGTCGCGGGCGGTCTCCTCCTCACCGGAGCTTCGCTGGGCGCGATTCTCCGCCGCTCGGCCCGTGCAGCCCGGCATGCGGCGGGGAGGACTGTCGAGTGGGTGCGAGTCCCACTCGAGGACGAGCCGCCCACGCAGCCCGACGCGCCCCCCGTGGACGGCGAGCTCGTCTATCCGGACATCGTCAGCGAGACTCCAGCCCCTCCGCCCGTCCTCGTTCACCAACTCGCGGACCTGGACGAGCCGGCCCTGCCGGAGCCGAGCCTCTTCGACCCGGCCTCGACCGAGCACGCCGGCTACCGCCTTCCGGACTCGAGCGTCCTGCGACGCTCTCGCACCGATCGCAACGGCCAGCCCGAGAAGGCCATCGAGCGGACGGCCCAGGCGCTCGTCCAGGCCCTCTCCAACTTCGGCATCGAGGCGACTATGGCGGGCCAGGTAGTAGGACCGCGCGTCACGCGCTACGAGCTCCAGCTTGCCCCTGGGATCAAGGTGGGCAAGGTCGCGGCGCTGAAGGACGATCTCGCCTACGCGCTCGCGACGACCGAGATCCGCATCCTGGCTCCCATCCCGGGCAAGCAGGCCGTCGGAGTCGAGGTTCCCAACATCGCACCCAACGTCGTCACGCTCGGCGATATCTACGAGGAGCTGCCCGCGCAGGCAAGTCCGCTCTCCGCCTGGCTCGGAAAGGACATCTCGGGTGCGTCCGTCTGGGCCGATCTCGCCCGCATGCCCCACATCCTCATCGCTGGCACGACCGGCTCGGGCAAGTCGGGCTGCATCAACACGATGCTGTGCTCCATCCTGCTTCGCTCCACGCCCGACGACGTGCGCATGATCCTCGTCGATCCCAAGCGGGTCGAGCTGGGGCTCTACGAGTCTATCCCGCACCTCCTGACTCCGGTCGTGTCCAGCCCGAAGGCGGCCTCTGCCGTCCTGACCAACGTCCTGACGGAGATGGAGAAGCGCTATGAGCGCATGAGCATCGCCCGGGCCCGCAACCTCGGGGAGCTCAACCGCGTGCTCACGGAGCGCGGCGAGAAGACGCTCCCGTATCTCCTCATCGTCATCGACGAGCTCGCGGACATGATGATGGTCTCCCCGCAGGAGGTTGAGGACGCCGTCATTCGCCTGGCGCAGAAGTCGCGCGCCGTCGGAATCCACCTCGTGCTCGCCACCCAGCGGCCCTCGGTTGACGTCATCACCGGGATGATCAAGGCGAACGTCCCCTCGCGGATCGCGTTCGCCGTCTCGAGCATGACGGACAGCCGCGTGATCCTCGACACGTCCGGCGCCGAGAGCCTCCTCGGCCAGGGCGACATGCTCTTCAAGCCGCTCGGCACGTCACGGCTCCAGCGCGTGCAGGGCGCGTACGTGAGCGAGGAGGAAATTGCGCTCATCGTGGAGCAGTGCCGCGCGCAACGCGGACAGGAGCTCGACGAGTCGCTGCTCGAGGCGCCCAGCGTCCAGGAGCACGGCGGGGAGGAGGAGGACTTCGATCCAGACGAGGATCCACTCCTCGAGCGCGCAATCGAGGTCGTCGTGCAAACGCAGACCGCCTCGGTCTCGCTCATCCAGCGCCGCTTGCGCGTCGGCTACACGCGAGCCGGCCGCCTTATCGACATGCTCGAGCGCCGCGGCATCATCTCGGGCTACGAGGGCTCCAAGCCGCGCAAGGTGCTCGTGGGCGAAGGCGACCTCGCCCGTGTGCTCACGGACGTTCCCTCCTGACAGGAGGGCGCGCGAAACAGACGCTGTACCGCCGGAGGCGCACCGCTCGCTCCAACGCATCCGCGTTCAAGATGACGGGTCGCCCACGTATCTAGAGTCGATACGCGGGCTCCCTGCGTCCTTGCCTCGGAACAACCAGTGCGTCCCGGCGACGAGCGATGTGTCGCCCACCCTCCTAACGAACTCTCTGTCGCCCCGTCCTAGATTTCGGGTCCCAGGAAGGGTTAGCATCCTGCGACCCCAAGGCTGGGATAGGGCGACAAGGGAGGTTCCGTGAAAGTGAAGAGAAAGTGGCCGTGGCTGGCGGCCCTTCTCGCTGTGCTCGCGCTGGCCGTAGTTGCGGCCGGGTGTGGAGGCGGCGGGGAGAGCGCGACAACGGGCGGTGGAGGGGGAGCCTCGACCGGCGGTAAGCAGTTCAAGATCGGCCTCGTCACCGACACGGGGGGAGTCGACGACCATGGCTTCAACCAGTTCTCCATCGCCGGCCTGAAGCGGGCCGAGAAGGAGCTTGGCGTCACCACGCGCGTCTATGTCTCGAACTCTGCCGACGACTACCTACCCAACCTTCAGGCAGCCGTCCAGGACGGGAACGACCTCGTGGTCGCGGTCGGCTTCCTGCTCGGACCGAGCGTGGCTCAGGTGGCGCAGGCGTCGCCCAACAGCAAGTTCGCCGGCGTCGACCAGTTCTTCGGTGGCGACGGCTGCGAGAAGGCGGGAACCTGCGAACAGCCGAACGTGCTCGGGATGATCTACCCGACCGAGCAGGCCGGCTACCTCGCCGGGATCGTCGCGGCGATGATCACGAAGACGAAGGTCGTGTCGACGGTCGGCGGGAAGAAGATCCCCCCGGTCGACAACTGGATCGCCGGCTACATGCAGGCGGTCAAGGACACCGACCCCAGCGTCAAGGAGCTAAACGCGTACTCGCAGGACTTCGTTGACCAGGCGAAGTGCAAGGAGATCGCGCTCGACCAGATCGCCAACAAGTCCGATGTCGTCTTCCAGGTGGCGGGCTTGTGCGGCCTCGGCGCTCTCGACGCGGCCTGTGAGAAGAACGTGAACGCGATCGGCGTTGACGCCGATCAGTCGTTTGCCGGCCCGTGCGTGGTCACGAGCGCGCTCAAGCCGCTCGAGTCGTCCGTCTTCGCGATCATCAAGACATTCGTCGACGGACAGTTCAAGGGCGGTGGCAACACGCTCTACGGCATCAAGGAGCTCCCCGATTCCGAGCTTCTCGCGCCTTACACCGACGCGGTTCCACAGGAAGTCCAGGACGCGGTCGCAGCGGCCAAGGAAAAGATCATCAGCGGCGAGATCACGCCGCCCGCGACTATCGAAGAAGTCAAATAGATCCACCTGTACGGGGCGGCCGTCGGGCCGCCCCGTACGATCTCCGCGATGGCCGAAGCCGCCTTCCTAGAGCTCAAGGGCATCACGAAGCGCTTTCCGGGAGTCGTCGCAAACGACCGTGTCGACTTCGACCTCCGCCGGGGCGAGGTGCATGCCCTACTCGGTGAGAACGGGGCGGGCAAGTCGACGCTCATGAACACCCTGTACGGCCTGTACCACCCCGACGAGGGCGAGATACGGCTGAACGGGAAACCCGTTCGGATCGGGTCCCCGAGCGACGCGATCGAGCTCGGCATCGGCATGGTCCACCAGCACTTCATGCTCATTCCGGTCATGACGGTGGCGGAGAACATCGTGCTGGCCGTTGAGCCCCGAAACGGGCCGTTCCTCGACCTCGCCGCGGCGGAGAAGCGAGTGCGCGACCTCTCGCAGCGCTACGGACTCGCCGTCGACCCCGGCGCGCGCATCCAGCGGATCAGCGTCGGCCAGCAGCAGCGCGTCGAGATCCTCAAAGCCCTCTACCGCGGCGCTGAGATCCTCATCCTCGATGAGCCCACGGCCGTGCTGACGCCACAGGAGGCGCACGAGCTGTTCGAGATCGTCCGTTCGCTCACCGAACAGGGAAAGTCGAT
This sequence comes from Gaiellaceae bacterium, assembly GCA_035601195.1. Classification (GTDB taxonomy): domain Bacteria; phylum Actinomycetota; class Thermoleophilia; order Gaiellales; family Gaiellaceae; genus JAIBJP01. The sequence goes on from DATNOU010000128.1 coordinate 39,197, forward strand.
CGTCTTCATCACGCACAAGCTGAACGAGGTGCTCGAGATCGCCGACCGGATTACCGTGCTCCGGCAGGGAAAGCGGATCGACACGGTGCCGCGCGAAGGCGCCACGCAGGAGGGACTCGCCAGGTTGATGGTCGGCCGTGACGTCGTCCTGCGCGTCGACAAGACGCCAGCCGAGCCAGCCGAGCCCCTCCTCGAAGTCGAGAACCTGTTGGTCTTCGACAACCGAGGCCTAGAGGCCTGTCGAGGTGTGTCCTTTCAGGTTCGCGCCGGCGAGATCGTCGGTCTCGCCGGAGTGGACGGCAACGGCCAGACCGAGCTCATCGACGCCCTCACCGGCCTGCGGAGCCCAGCGGCCGGTCACATCCTGGTGGCGCAGAAGGACATCACGAGCGCGTCCGCACGGGAACGCCTCGACCTGGGAGTAGGGCATATCCCCGAGGACCGCCAGGTGCGCGGCTTGGTGCTGGACTTCAGCCTCGCTGAGAACCTTGCTCTGCACGACTTCAGGAAGGAGCCCGACTCGAAATGGGGCTGGCTCTACCCGAAGAGGCTGATCGAACGGGCCGCGCGCCTGCTCAAGGAGTTCGACGTCCGGGGCGGCAAGCCGCAGACCCTCGCAGCCACCCTCTCCGGGGGCAACCAGCAGAAGGTCGTCGTCGCCCGGGAGGTCTCGCGTGACCCGAAGGTTCTCGTCGCAGCGCAGCCGACTCGGGGCCTGGACGTCGGTGCGATCGAGTTCGTCCACAATCGCCTCGTCCAGGAGCGTGACGAGGGTCGCGCGATCCTCCTCGTCTCGCTCGAATTGGAGGAGATTCTCTCACTCTCCGACCGTATCCTCGTGATCTACGAGGGCCGCATCGTCGGTGAATACGGGCCTGACGTCTCCGAAGAGGAGCTCGGCATCGCGATGACGGGTGGCGTCCGCGAGAAGGCAGCCTGATGGCCGAGACGCCCGAAGCCACACCAGGCGGCTTCTCCGGCCTGACGGGCTTCTACGAGCGGGCCGGAGGGTTCATCGTTCCCTTCGCGGCGACTGTCCTCGCGTTCGTGATCGGCGGACTGGTCGTGGCGATTACCGGCCACAACCCGTTCGTGGCGTACAAGGCGATCTTCAACGGCACCGGGTTGAACTGGTTCTTCCCCTGGGTGCAGGGAGTCGATCGCACGCACGCTGCGGTCAACCTCGAGCAGACGCTCATCATCATGACGCCGCTCATGCTCACCGCACTTGCGGTTGCCTTCGCCTTCCGGTGCGGGCTCTTCAACATCGGCGGCCAAGGTCAGTACTGGGTCGGCTTCATCGCGGCGATCTGGATCGGGACGCACATGAGCGGGCTGTCGCGGCCCCTGCACGTTCTTCTCGCCATTCTCGCCGCCATCGTCGCGGGGGCGATCTGGGGCGGAATCGCCGGGATCCTCAAAGCGGCGGTGGGAGCGCACGAGGTCATCTCGACGATCATGCTCAACTGGATAGCGATCTACGGGGGCCAATACCTCTTCGAGCCGAACGGCCCTCTTCAAGGACCCATTCCGGCGCTCCCGCGCTCGTCCATCATCGACGGCTCGGCCAAGCTCTGGCCGATCTGGAAGATGGAAGGAGTCATCCAGGTCCTGCACGCGGGCATCTTCATCGCCCTCTTCGCGCTCGTCGTCTACTACATCCTGCTGAACCGGACGACGCTCGGCTACGAAGTACGCGCGGTCGGCTTCAATCCCGAGGCGGCGCGCTACGGAGGCATCTCCGTCGCCAAGAACTATTTCCTCGCCCTCGCAATCTCAGGAGCCTTCGCGGGGCTCGCGGGGGGAGTCGATCTGCTCGGCTACAAGTTCTCTGTCGACACGAGCGACTTCGCCACGAACCAGGTCGGCTTCACCGGGATAGCGGTCGCGCTGCTGGGACGCAACAAACCGCTCGGCATCATGTTCGCGGCCCTCCTCTTCGCCGGGCTCCAGACCGGCACGTCGACGCGCGCGCTCGACCCGACCATCTTCAGCCCGTCGCTCGCGACCGACCTCGCAACGATCATCCAGGCGCTCGTCATCTTCTTCGTCGGAGCAGAGGTCCTCATCTTCTTCATCTGGCGGGCGCGCCGGCACCTCCGCTTCAGGGGCGCGGGAGCTCAGGCTTGAGCACCAACGCTCCCACGGCTCCGCTGGGAGGAAGGCTTGGGCGCCTCACCGACCCGCGCACACTCGGATCCGCGGGGATCGCGCTGGGCGCTCTCGCGTTCTGGCTCGCGCTGCCTCCCTGGACGGTGCGGACCGTGGGCCCATCGATCGCGCTCGGCATCTTCGCCGTCGCGTGCGGAATCGCAGCTGCCCCGCGCGGAGAACGCCGCCTCGGCTGGGGCGCGATCGTCGTCGGAATCCTGGCCATCCTCGGAGCGATCTGGCTCCAGGGCGTGCAGGAAGCCACCCTCAAGAACATCCTGACCGCGGGTCTCCTCGCATCCACACTGCGCTTCGCGACTCCGCTTGCCTTCGCGGCGATGGGGGGTATCTTCTCCGAGCGCTCGGGGGTCGTGAACATCGGCCTCGAAGGCATGATGCTGATGGGCGCCTTCTTCGGAATCTGGGGCTCGATCTGGAGCGGCACCTGGGTCGTCGGGATTCTCATGGCGATGCTCTTCGGCGGGTTGCTCGCGCTCGTGCACGCGTTCTTCTGCATCCACCTGCGGGCCGACCAGATCGTCAGCGGCTTCGCGGTCAACCTGATGGCGCTCGGGCTGACCGGCTACCTGTTCAGTTCCATCTACTCGTCGGGCATTCCCTCCGGGGTCTCGCGCGTCCCGAACGTGACGCTCGGGTGGCTCGACAGCATTCCCGGGGTCGGCAACTTCCTTGCAGGCGTCTTCGGCGACTTGAATCTGCTGGTCTGGATCATGTTCGGGGTCGTGATCGCGTCGTACGTCGTCCTCTTCAAGACGCCGATCGGACTCCGGATCCGCTCGGTCGGGGAGCATCCGCGGGCGGCCGACACGGTCGGGATCTCGGTGTACGGCGTCCGCTATGCGGCGGTGACGCTCTCCGGGGTTCTCGCTGCCCTCGGCGGCGCGTTCCTGTCGATCGGCTTCACTGGCACCTTCGCCGAGAATATGACGAGCGGCCGTGGATTCATCGCACTTGCAGCCGTCATCCTCGGGAAGTGGCGTCCAGGCTGGGCCTTCGCGGCGACCCTTCTCTTCGGCTTCGGATTTGCACTCTCGATTCCATTGCAGCGTGAAGCGGATATCTCTGCAAGTGTCATCTCGACCTTGCCGTACGTTCTCACGCTCATCGCACTCGTCGGCGTCATCGGGCGCTCGATTCCGCCGGCCGCAGTCGGCCGACCCTACGTCAAGCAATAGCGATGGGGAACCCCAAGGCGGCTTGGGCGCTCATCACCGCGCTACTCGCGTTGGCCGTGCTCGCGGGCGCGGCCGCCGCGGCCCGGCTCATGAGCCAGGTCGGGCTCATCGAAGCCGTTCCGGCGGTACCCCTCGCGCTCGTTCTCGCGCTGGTCTCCGTCTTGCTGGCGCGGCGGGTGCGCTTCGACCAGCAGCGGGCCCTCGCGCGTACGCCGGGGGCGGGGCTCGCGGCCGTCGCACGCGGCCTCGGCACTCTCGCGCTTATAGTGGCCGTCACGGCGGCGCTTTCCCTGGCCGTATTTGCCGTCCTGTCCCTCGCTCTCAACTGAGGCTGTCAGCCATGCCGTTACAATCCAGGGCTTCGTGTTCGAGATAGGCAACAGCCTGCGCGAAGCCCGGCTTCGCCAGGGGTTTGAGTTGCCCCGGGTGGAGGCGGACACCAAGATCCGCGCGAAGTACCTCAGGGCCCTCGAAGAAGAGCATTTCGAGGTGCTGCCCGGGGAAACCTACGTCAAGGGCTTCCTGCGCACCTACTCCGAGTATCTCGGGCTCGACGGCCAGCTCTACGTCGACGAGTACAACTCTCGCTTCGCCCGGGAGGAGGAGTTCCCGGTCCAGTCTCCCGCGGCGCGGCAGCCCCGCGCGCGCCGCATGGAATCGAACTTCGTCGTCGTCGCCCTCGCCGGGATCGTCGCCGTGACGATCCTCGTCGTGGTCGCGTGGAAGTTCGGCTCGAGCGGGGCTAACACGGGCGCAAACCTACTCACCGACGACAGTTCTCCCACGACGGCGACCCAGCAGACGGCGACGGGGACCGCAACACAAGAGACGGCGCCTGCACAACCGCTCCCGCGGCTCGCCAGGCTCGTCCTCAACGCGGTCGAAGGAGATTGTTGGCTCCGGGTGCGCTCAGGGTCGGCCACCGGCGAACTTCTGTACGAGGGGACGCTCCAACAGGGCCAGACCCAACGCTTCGCCAAGTGGAAGCGGCTCTGGATCCAGCTTGGCGCGCCTGTGTATCTCCAGGCGAAGCTGAACGGCCACCGCGTGAAGAACTTCCCGACGAGCCCGTCCATCGTCGCCGTGACGGCGAAGGGCGTCCGGGTCGTCTCCACCGCGTAGTTGCCGACGAGCCCGCGGGCCCTCGTCGTCGTCACCGGCAGTGAGCTCGTGCGCGGAGACCGGCGTGACGCCAACGGTCCGTTTCTGGCAGCCGAGCTTTCCGCCCGAGGCCTGGAGCCCGCACGAATCCTCCTGGTCGGCGACCGCCCGGAGGAGCTCGCAGCTGCGCTCGCGGAGGGCGTCGAGGCCGATTTCTGCCTCGTCTCGGGCGGTCTTGGTCCCACGCACGACGACCGGACCGTCGAGACCCTGGCCACCGTTACCGGGCGCGCATTGACCGTCGACGAGGAGCTGGAGCGCAAGATCGAAGGGGTCTCTCGAGGAGCCGCGGAGCGCCTCGGCCGCCCGTACGCGGATTTCTCGGCCGGGGTCACGAAGCAGGCCTCGGTTCCCGAAGGCGCGGTGTCGCTCGGACTGGCGGGCACGGCGCCGGCCTTGCTGCTCGAGCACGATCGCTCGGTGATCGTGCTCCTACCGGGTCCGCCCACCGAGCTGCGCCGGCTCTGGGCGAACGCGCTCGAACATCCGGCCGTGAAAGCCGTCTTCGCCCGCGCGGCTACCCGGGTTCATCGCGTGCTGCGCTTCTTCGGGCCGAGCGAGTCGGCTGTCGCCCGCTCGCTCGCAGAGGCCGGGGGAGAGCTGGACGGCCTCGAGGTGACGGTCTGCGCACGGGACCTCGAGATCCACGTGGACATCTTCGCCGAGGCCGGCGCCGAGGCTCGTGCCGAGGACTTGGGCGAAGCTCTGAGGACCTCGTATCCGGACAGTCTTTTCGCCGTGGACGACGAGCGCGCCGTGGAGGAGTTGGTGCTGGAGAGCAGTCGGGCCGCGGGGCTCACGCTCGCGACGGCCGAGTCGTGTACGGGCGGGCTCGTCGGGGCGCGGCTGACGGACGTTCCAGGCGCGAGCCAAGCCTATCTCGGGGGAGTGATCGCGTACTCCGACGAGGTGAAGCGAGCGGAGCTCGACGTGCCGGAGAAGATCCTCCTCGACCACGGCGCGGTCTCGGAGGAGACCGCTGCGGCCATGGCGGCCGGGGCGCGACGCCACTTTGGAGCGGACGTCGCGGTCGCTGACACCGGGATCGCGGGGCCCGGCGGAGGAACACCCGAGAAGCCCGTCGGCCTGGTCTTCATCTCCGTGGAATCTCCGCATGGCTCCTTGACGCGGCGGTTCGAGCTGCCCGGAGACCGGGAAGCCGTGCGTTCACGAGCGACGGGGCTGGCCCTGCACATGCTGAGGCGCGTTCTGGCGCAGTCCGGGACACCCGCGCGAACAAGCGGACGCTAGCGTGCGGGGCCGTGAACGCCTACGGCTCTTCGTCGCGCTGCTCCTCCCGGACGAAGCGGTAGCCCGCCTCGTGGAGTGGCAGGAACGCGAGCTCGGCCGCGGCCCCGACCTGCGGATCGTGCCCGCTGACAATCTCCACGTCACCGTGGCCTTCCTGGGCGGGCGCCCGGCGGCCGACCTCGAAGGGATCGCCGAGGTCATGCGCGAGACCGCACGTGGGGCCGCTCAACCGGTGCTCGAGCCGATTCGCTACCGGGAGACCAGGAGCGTCGGAATGGTCGTCCTGAGCGACGAGAACGAGCGCGCGACGAGGCTCGCAGAGCGTCTCTTCGACGGGCTCGAACGCCTACGCGTCTACGAACGCGAACGGCGCGATTGGCTTCCGCACGTGACCGTGGTGCGCTTCCGCGAGCGGCCGCGCCTGGCCCCGCCTTTGCCCGCGCTGGGACAGGTAATGTCGTCCGAGTTGGCGGTCATGATGTCGCGTCTGCGCCCCAGCGGCGCGCAGTATGAAGTCCTCGAATCGGTTCCGCTAGGAGGTTGAACGCGTGGAGCGCGAGCAAGCACTCGAAGCCGCCCTGAGTCAAATCGAGCGGCAGTACGGCAAGGGATCGGTCATGAAGATGGGCGACCAGGCCCAGGTAGCGATTCCGTCGATCTCGACGGGGTCGTTCTCGCTCGACATCGCTCTCGGAGTCGGCGGCCTGCCCCGTGGGCGCATCGTCGAGATCTTCGGCCCGGAGTCGTCCGGCAAGACCACGCTCGTCTACCACGTCATCGCCGAGGCCCAGCGCCGCAACGGCATCTGCGCCTTCATCGACGCCGAGCACGCCATGGATCCCGCGTATGCGCGGCGGATCGGCATCGACATCGACGACCTGCTCGTCTCCCAGCCGGACAACGGCGAGCAGGCGCTCGAGATCGCCGAGCTTTTGATCAGAAGCGGCGCCGTCGACGTCGTCGCCGTGGACTCCGTCGCCGCGCTCACTCCGAAGGCCGAGATCGAGGGCGAGATGGGGGATAGCCATGTCGGCCTCCAAGCGCGGCTTATGAGCCAGGCGTTGCGCAAGCTCGCCGGGACGCTCAATCGCACCGGCACTGTTGCGATCTTCACCAACCAGCTTCGCGAGAAGATCGGCGTCATGTTCGGCAATCCCGAGACGACGCCGGGCGGACGGGCGCTCAAGTTCTACTCCTCGATCCGCCTCGACATCCGCCGCATCGAGACGCTCAAGGAAGGCGTAGAGGCGATCGGTAACCGCGTTCGCGTGAAGGTGGTCAAGAACAAGGTGGCGCCACCGTTCAAGCAGGCGGAGTTCGACATCATCTACGGCGACGGGATCTCCTGGGAAGGCAGCGTCCTCGACGTCGGACTGGAGCGGAAGATCGTCCAGAAGTCGGGCTCGTACTTCAGCTTCGGCGACGAGCGACTCGGACAAGGCCGGCAGAACGCCACGGCATTCCTCAAGGAGCACCCGGACGTGACACAGCAGATCCTGACCGCGATCCAGGCGCAACTCGGTCCCGAGCAGGTTGTCTCCGCACGGCTGCTCCCCGTGTCCGACGAGGTGGCCGAGGCGGCCCGCGAGAAGGCCGTGGAGGCCGTCGAAGAGCCGGCTCAGGTGTAGGTCGTTGACGCGTCGGGTAACGGCGCTCCGAGCCGGGCGTCGCGGCCGCGTTGCGGTCGAGCTGGACGATGCGCCCTGGCGGACACTGCCGGATGACGTCGTCGTGCAGGCGGGGAT
>DATNOU010000129.1:0-2237 GCA_035601195.1 Gaiellaceae bacterium
CCGCTTCGCGCCGCCCCTGGCCGAGCATCGCCAACGCGGCGAGCGCGTACTGCGACTCCGCGAGGGTGAGCGTCGGCGCCTCGAGCTCGAGCCGGCCGTGCCGGCGCACCGCCGCCGCCGGGTATCGCTCCGGCTTGAGCTCGGCGAGGAGCGCGACGTAATCGAGCGCGAGGAGCAGCGACGGGGTGCCCATCTCGCGGAGGGCGATCTCGGCAGCGAAGAGGTTGCGCTGCTGGATCGCGCGGGTGAAGCGGCCGGATGCCGTGCCCTGGCTTGTCATCTGCGGATGGGGCCGGCGGGAAGAGTGTAGAGCGCGGGGCCTCGGGGTTCCGCGTGTCGCGCGGCTGCTCGAGCGCGACCCGCGATGTGGACCCGTTTCGAGACGCCGTCGTGCTGCGAGGCGTGGTGGGTGCCGGTCGTTCGTCGCAGCCACGCCGCTGGCCTACCCGCGGAGGCAGCGGAAGCCGAGGATCGGGTGCAGCTCGATCGCGTTGGGGGCGACCCTGGTCTGGCCGTGGTCGAAGTCGAAGAAGGCGACGCCGGTGACGCGGGCGCGGGCGCAGAGGCGGACGCGCGCGCGGGCGGCGCGGTTGGTCCTGGGTTAGGGGCCTGTCCAAGAACCGGCCCTGAGCATCGGCGTTCGGCTCAGTTGAGCGAGGTCGTGTAGTCCCAGGCGCAGGGGGCGGCGGCGAGGAGTTGGGCGAGCCAGCGGCTGCGGTCGGCGGCTGCCGGCTGCTTCATGCTCGTCGCACTCGCGGCGGGTGCTGACTGCTGCGCCTGCGTCGTTTGCGGTGCGGCTGCGACTCCGCTCTGCGCCTGCGGGGCGTGGTCGGCGAGCCGTTTGCAGTTGACCGCCGCGCAGTTGAGCAGCAGCTGGACGTGGTAGTGCGGTCTGCCGCGCCGTTGCGCGCGGTCGGCGGTGCCTTGGTTTTTGAGCTCGCCGATCACGCCTTCGGCGTCGGCCATCCGTTGTCGGTGCGCCGCGATGCCGGTGGGGCTCTTGCAGCGCGCCCGCGCCGCCAGCGCTTGGCGCTGCGCGTCGGTCGTCGCCTCCTCGCCGGCTTTCGGCAGCATCGTCGGCTGCGGCGGGATGAAGGCGGCGATCCCGCGCCGCGCCGCCCCTCGCCAGACGCGCTCGGCGGCAAAGCCGGAGTCGGCGCCGACCGATTCCAGCTCGGGCAAGGCGAAGCGGGCGCGGTCGAGGAGCGGCTCGACCGCGTCGCCCTCGAAGCCGTCGGCCTGCTCGCCCAGGCAGGCGACGATCACCCGTTGTTTGCGGTCGACCGCCACCTGGCCGCGGTAGACGAGGTGGGGGCGCTGACCCGGCTTGCCGCGCAGCTTCGCCTCCGGGTCGGTCACCGAGACCGAGGTGCGATTCGAGCTGCGCCGCTTCGGCGTCGGCCCCGAGCGCGGCTCGGCCAACCTCAACGCGGGCCGCTCCCCGCCAGGCTCCCCACCGGCCGGCTGCTCCTCGAGGGCAAGCTGGCCGGCCGCCGCCGACGCGCTGGCCGCGCTCGGCCCGGCCTCACCTGCCGCCTCGACCTGCGGCGCAGCAGCGAGCGCCAAGCTCGCGCGCAGGCTCGCCAGCGCCGCGTCCGCCTCGGCGTGGAAACCGTCAATCGAGATGTGCGTGCCCTCGACCAGGCCATGCTGCTTGCACAGCTCGAGCGAGCGCAGGAAGAGACGCTCGAACAGCGCCGCATCGACGAAGCGACGGGTGTGCGCGTGCGAGAGCGTCTGGTGGACGGGCAGCCGCTCGGCCAGGCCGTAGCCGAGGAAGCGGCGCAGATCCAGGCGCACGCTCGCCTGCCGCAACAGCTCCCGCGTCGAGCCGATCCCCTCCAGCGCACCCGCAACCATCAGCTTCACCAGCACAATCGGGTCGATCGACGGCCGGCCCACATCCTCGGCGTAGTACGGCGCCGCAACCTCGCGAACGAACGACCAGTCGACCAACCGGTCGAGCTTCCGATAGCGATCGTCCTCAGCGACCAGCTCGTCCAGGCAGACCATCTCCACCTGCAACGTCGCCGCCTGCCCCCTCACCCGCCCCATCGCCACCACGCACCCCCTCGCTCGACCCGATCGACGAGTCGAGCATAGGACCCCGGTCGGACCTCACCAGGCCGCGATTTTGGACAGGCCCTTAGAGGCCCGGGGGCAGCCGGAAGGCGCGCTCGCCGAGCAGGCGGTGCCCCTCGACCGAAGGGTGGTCGCCGTCGTCCGTCCACTCGTCG
>DATNOU010000130.1:0-1952 GCA_035601195.1 Gaiellaceae bacterium
GAACCTCGCCAGCCTGAAGGACGAGAACGGCAATCCCGTCTCGGCGGGGCACGCCTACCGGATCCTGTTCATGGTGCACGACGGCGACCAGAACAAGACCGGCGGCGACGTCGGCGAGGCCTGCGTCAACCTCATCTTCCCGTAGCGACGAACCTCGACTGAAGCAACGGGCCGGCCCCTCCCAGAGGGGCCGGCCCGTTTTCTGTCTCCAGAGCCTTCGAGACGTGCTGCGCACTACACCGGCACCGCCTCGTGGGAGAACGGGACGCCGGATCTGACGCTCCTGCTGTAACAGCGGGAGGACCAGAGCGTCGAACGAGAGGGCCGGCTCGAGCCCGGCCCCTACCCGATTGCCCGCGGCTCCGGGACCCTTGGGGGGCGACAACTAGCCGAAAGTTTTACTCCAGGACCCTCGACAATGGCTGAAACCGGAATAAAGTTACGTCTGGGAAGGTATTCACGAAGGGGGAAGGGGCGCGGCTATGGGGCGGTTCGTTGGCTGGAGGGCGTTGCTTGTGTGCATCGTGGCCTCCGGATTCATGGTTTTCGGAGTCTCGGCTGCAATGGCCGACGACTTCCACGGCATTGCAATCGCGAAGCAGTGCACGAGCCCGGTGAAGATCGGGGATCCGTACACGTGTCAGCTGCAGGTGCTGAACGTGGTCGACACGGCGCAGGACACGTTGCGCGTGACGGGGTTCAGCGACGTCGTGCACTCTGCGGGCGGCAACGTGGCGACGGGGAACATCCTGTCCTCGACGGGGCTGGTGTTCACCGGTGCGGTCTCCTGCTCGGGTGGGAGCGGCGCGGGAACGTCCGGCGATCCGTACCTCGGCGCGACCGAGTGTCTGTTGCCGTTCGGCACGTCGATCACGACGAAGCCGTTCTCGCACTACACGGTGCAGCCGAACGACTTCAACCTGCCGAACCATCAACTGGCGGACACGGCGACGGTGAACTGGAACAACACCTGTACGGCGCCGAGCAGCAACTGCACGACCGATCCGCAGGAGAGCACCGCAGGCGCGTCCGCGGTGGTCCAGAAGCTTCCGTCGGCGACCGCGACCGACATCCATAACGCGAACCACACGGTCGTCACGGCTGTCGCGGTGGGCACCCCGGTGCATGACTTCGTCACCGTGACGGGTCAGCAGGGAGCGCCCGTGCCGAGCGGCAACGTGAGCATCGACTGGTTCCTGAACGGCGACTGTTCGGGCCAGCCGCAGACGAACTCCGGCAGCGTGGGCCCGCTGGACGCGAGCGGTCATTTCGACGCGACCGCTTTTGCGTTCACGGTGAACACGGCCGGCTTCCGGGCGTTCACGGCGCACTATCTCGGCGACGACACGTACCTTTCTTCCGACGGTGCCTGCGAGCCCCTGCAGGTTGTCGACGCGGACATCCACATCACGCCGTCTGCGACGAACCGGGTGGGTCAGACGCACACGTTCACGGCGCACGTGAACGTGAACGACGGCAACGGCTCCACGAATGCCTCGGGCGCGCTCGTCACGTTCACGATCGACTCGGGCCCGGGCACCCTCTCGAACGGAAACGTGAACGCGACGTCCTGCTCGACGAACGCGAGCGGGAACTGCACGATCGATCTGACTTCGGCGGTCACGGGCGTCACGACCGTGAGTGCCCACACGACCGTCTCCGTGGCGGGCGTCTCGCTGACGCGCAACACGGACGCGACGGGCGCCAACTCTGCTCCTGCGACGAAGACGTGGGTGAACGCGCGGATCCACATCACGCCGTCTGCGACGAACCGGGTTGGTGAGCCGCATACGTTCACGGCCTTCGTGGAGAAAGACCTGGGCCTCGGTGCTGGTTGGGAGCCGGCGGGTAGCGAGTCGGTGTCGATCACGCTGGCGGGTGCTGCGTCTCCTCCGGGCCCGTTCAACGGGACGACGGACGCGGGTGGTCATTTCTCGGCGACGTTCACGTCG
>DATNOU010000131.1:0-4184 GCA_035601195.1 Gaiellaceae bacterium
CTCGCCGACCACCACGCGGGCCGCGGTGAGTTCCAGGTCGCGATCGCGCGCGCCCGCCGGCGTCTCGTACTCAACCCGCTGGACGAGCCGGCCCACCGCCGCCTGATCGAGCTCTACGCGCGCAACGGCGAGCGCGCGGCGGCGGTGCGCCAATACCGCGAGTGCGTCCGCACGCTCCACTCGGAGCTTGGGGTAGCGCCGGTCGAGGAGACGACGCGCCTCTACCGCGCGATCCAGGAGGACGCGCTCTCCACTCCCCCCTCCGATGCTGGCCCGCGGGCCGCTGTCGTCGCCGCGGAAGCCCCACCCGAGGGCGCCGTGCCGCTCGTCGGCCGCGCGTCTGAGTGGGCCGCGCTCATGGAGTGCTACCGACACGTCGACGAGGACGGTCGCCTCGCCGTCATCGAAGGAGAGATGGGAATCGGCAAGAGCCGGCTCGCGAACGACTTCCGCGGCTGGCTCGGGCAAAGCGGAACAGTCACGATCGCCGCGGCGTGCTACGAAGACGAGCGAACGCTCGCTTATGCGCCCGTCGCGGACGCCCTCCGCTCCGCCATCTCGCTGCTTGACTCGATCCCGGAAGCCGCCGCAGGCGAGCTGGCGCGCCTGCTCCCGGAGGCGGGGCCGCCGCCGCCGAGCCCGCTCGATAGCGAGGGAGCGCAGACCCGCTTCTTCGAGAGCCTGCGCGGCGTGCTCGAACGAGCGTTGGGCGGTCCGGCGCCGGGGGGCCTCCTTTTCGACGACGTCCACAACGCCGACGAGGCGTCGCTCGACTTTCTCGCGTACCTCGCCCGGCGTCTGCACGGCCACCCGATGCTTCTTCTCTTGACGTGGCGGAGCGAGGATGTCGATCCCAAGCACCGGCTCCGCCGGCTGCTCGCGGAGGGCATTCGCGGCGGCTTTGCGACGGCCGTCCGGCCCAGCCGCTTGGACGAGCAGCACGTCGAAGCGCTTGCCGCGGCGGTGAACCAGAGCTGCGATACCCAGCTGGCGCGGGCCGTCCACGAAGAGACGGGAGGTCTCCCCCTGTTCGTGGTCGAGTATCTGCGCGCGGTCGCGCGTGGCGACGCGGAGTCGCCGCCGGGCGGCGTGCGCGACCTCCTGCGTGCGCGGCTCGCCTCCGTCTCGGATCTCGCCGGCCAGCTGCTGACGGCGGGCGCGGTCATCGGCAACCGCTTCGATGCCGATACCGTGCGCCAGGTGGCGGGCCGGACCGAAGAGGAGACGGTGTCGGCGCTCGAGGAGCTTACGTTCCGCGGACTGATCGGGGAGGCAGACAACCAGTACGACTTCCAGCACGAGCAGCTGCGACTGCTCGCGTACGCCGATACGAGCCTCGCTCGACGGCGCCTCCTCCACGGTCGCGTCGCGGACGTGCTTGCACGAACGGGGGCTGCGGCGGGCCCGTCAGCCGCCCAAGTCGCGCGGCACTACCAGCTGGCGGGCCGCGATGGTGAGGCCGCTCAGTACCTTTTCCGAGCCGGCGAACACGCGCGTTCCGTTTACGCGAACGCGGACGCACTCGCGTCCTACGAGACAGCTTTGGCGTTCGGCTATCAAGAATCAGGCGTCGTGCACGAACGGATCGGCGACCTCCGAACCCTCCTCGGCGACTACGGCGGGGCGCTGGCGAGCTACGAGGCCGCCGCGGCAGAGGCAGTCGCGGAGGATGCGCCTGGGCTGGAGCACAAGCTCGGCGGACTCCATCTCCGGCGAGGGGACTGGGAGCTGGCGGCCCGGCATCTCGAGGCCGCACTAGCCTCGTCCGGTTCGAGCGATGCGGCGCTTCGGGCCCGCGTGCTCGCGGATCTGAGCCTCGTGGCGCACCGCTCGGGCGCCCGAGAGGGCGCGCTCGTGCGCGCGCGCGAGGCGCTCGCGAGCGCGGAAGCTGCCGGCGACGAAGCAGCGCTCGCGCAGGCGCACAACATCCTCGGGATCCTCACGAAGAACGCCGGCGACCGCACCCGCGCGCGCGAGCACCTCGAGCTCAGCTTGCGCTGGGCGGACGAGCGGGCCGAGCCGGGCGCGCGAGTCGCCGCGCTCAACAACCTCGCGTTGCTCGATCGCGCGGAGGCGGATTTGGACGGAGCGATCGCGCGGACTGAGAAAGCGCTCGAACTGTGCGGCCGCTTCGGCGACCGTCACCGGCAGGCGGCGCTGCATAACAACCTCGCAGACCTCCTCCATGATCAAGGCCGCGCGGACGAGGCGATGGTGCACCTGAAGCAGGCGGTGAGCATCTTCGCCGAGGTCGGAGAGGCGGGCGAGCCGCAGCCTGAGATCTGGAAGCTCGTCGAGTGGTGAGAAGACGGGAGGTCTGCCGCCGTACAGGGCCGAGGTGGCTAGCCTGGCTTCCAGATGCGCGTGAAATCGGCGTCGCCCAGTGTGGGCGCGCCGAACGTTGGGGACAGGTTTTGGGGAGCATTAGCGTGGGGAGGGCAGGCCCTCCCCACGGACCCCTCCCGGTGGTAGGCGGAGGGGCGGGCCGGCAAAGCCGGCCCTTTCGCGTCACGCTGCCGGGATGGTGAGTGTGACGAACATCAACGAGGTGCTCGAGGGCCATGTCGCGCTCGAGGTCGAGTGCGTCGATCGGCTGTACCTGAACGCGTACGTGCCGACGCTGCAGGTGGGCGGGCAGGTGGTGCGGTTTCTGACGGGTCATTTGGGCAATCCGGTGCCGTCGCCGGCGTTGTTCGCGCAGATCGGGAATCGTTTCCGACGTGAGGTGAAGGCGTTTGCGGCCGGGCAGGGGATCCCGATCCTGCGGCTGCGTAAGCCGGATCGGAGCCGCTGGGACGATCGGAAGCTCGACCACGTGCGGCCCTACCTGGAGCGGGCGGAACGGGAGGGCCGGTTCGGTGTGGTCGCGATCGTGGCGGCGCAGGAGATCCAGTGGGTGTGCGGGGCGCGCAACCGCTCGCAGAAGCCGGGCGTCTGCAACTTCGAGTTCGAGCGCGAGGAGCGGCGGGTCGGCGTCTACTACTTCTACCTCTACGACCGCGACTTCGGCCCCGGCTTCATCAAGGTCTGCTGCCACTTCCCCTATCCGGCGAAGGTGTGGCTCAATGGGCACGAGTGGGCGAAGCGGCAGGCCGCGCGGGCGGGGCTCGCGTTCGCTTCGCTGAGCAACGGCTTCGCCAGCTGCGCCGAGCCGGGACGGCTGCAGGCGATCTGCGACCGCTTCCGCCCCGTGCACGTGCAGGCGTTCTTCGACCGCTGGACGGCGGTGATCCCGACCCCGTTCACTGCGGCCGACCGCGCCGCCGGCTACTGGTGGGAGCTGTCGATGCGCCAGGTCGAGGTCTCGCGCACGCTCGTCTTCGACCGACCGCGGCAAGCGCGCGGCTTCTTCGAGGCGCTCGTCGCCGACAACGTCGGGATCGGCCGGCCCGAGCAGGTGGCCGCCGTCTTCGCGCGGCGGGTACAGAAGAACACGCCCGGCATCTTCCGCACCCGCGTCTTCACGGCCGGCAGCGAGGTGAAGCTCGAGTTTCGCTACAAGCACAGCCGCGTCAAGCAGTACCTGAAGGAAGGCAAGGCGCTGCGAATCGAAACGGTCATCAACAAGCCCGGCGACCTCGACGTCCTCGCCCGCCTCCAGCACCTGCCCGAGCTCGTCGCCAAGGCGCGTCAGGTGAACCGGCGCCTGCTTATGATCGAACGCGCCGGCCAGAGCTGTGCCATCGGCTCTGCGCTCTTCGAGCGCATCCACCAGCCCTACGCAAGGGAGGGCCAACGAACCGGAGCGCTGCGCTTCGGCGATCCACGCGCCATGGCTCTGGCCGGCGCCCTCTGCCCGCTCGTCCACGCCGTCGCCGGCTTCAGCAACAAGAGCCTTCGCGGGCACGTCGCCGGTCTACTCGGCCACGACTACAGCAGCGGTCAGATGAGCTACGACCTCCGCCGCCTGCGCCTGCACGGACTCGTCCAGCGACTCCCCCGCAGCAACCGCTACGTACTCACCCCGGAGGGCATCCGCGTCGCCGTCTTCTACAGCAAACTCCAGAACCGGCTGCTGCGACCGCTGCTCGCCGCCGACCAGCCGCCCGCCCCGCTCGACCTCCGCGGCGCGCTCAGAACGCTCGAGCACGCCATCAACAACCAAGTCATCGCCGCACGCCTCGGAGCAGCCGCATGAAACTTGTCACAACGTCACGACTTCCGACGCCCAAGAAGGCCTAGCG
>DATNOU010000132.1:0-11147 GCA_035601195.1 Gaiellaceae bacterium
GGATGGCCGCCCCCGCGGGCAGGAGGCGCTCGCGTAGGGAGGCAAGGCGCGCGTACTCGAAGCCGACGAGGAGGGCGCCGAGGGCGAGGGCGAGGAAGGAGAGCGACCAGACGGTGGTCGAGAGCTGGTCGACGTCGTAGAACAGTCCCTCGCCGACTGCGAAGGCAAGGAGCGCGAAGCCGCCCGTCTGGAGGTCGAGGCGAGGAAGGCGCAGGCCGGTCTCCACGAGCGCGAAGGCGACCGCCGCCCAAAGGGCCGCCAGGGCGACATGTCCGTCGTCGAAGGTGTCCACCTGTACGAAGAGCTCGAGGAGCGCGAGCGAGGCCGAATAGAGCAGGAGGGCTCCCGCTCCCCAGAAGTAGACGGGGCCGAGAGCCCGCACCTTCGCGACCCCGACACCGAGGTAGCGGGCGAAGGTGCCGGTCTCCTCCACACTTTGCGGGCGAACCGCGGCGTAGCGGCCGAAGAGGAGCAATGCCGCCGCCGCGAAGGCGGCGCTCGCAGCGCCCGCCGCCGGATGTCGGCTCGCCTCGAAGAGGTCGACGGGCGGGCCCTCGACCGCGAACACGTAGCCGAGTGCCAGCGCGAGGTAGCCGAAGGCGGGGAGGAGGAGCCGCTGCTCGCCCGTCCGCGCTGCGAGCCAGGCGAGCAGGACCGCCACCGCTCCCCAGATGGCGGTGAGCGACGGCCCCGCGAAAAGCTCGCCGCCGGCGACGGCGCCGAGGATTGCCGCGATCGCCCAGAGCAGGCTCGTCAGGTCGCGCGTGCGTTCCTGCCGGAAGAACCCGATCGCGAGCGCGCCGTAGACCGCCGAGACGACGAGCAGCCCAATCCCTTCGCGGTGAGCGCCTAGTGTGGTGCCCGACAGAAGATACGCGCACGCATAGGTGGCAAGCGCTCCGCCGGTGATGATCGCGGTGCCCGCCACGGGTTCGAGTCCCCACGTTCCGAAGCGGCGTTGCCACGCGAGTCCCACACCGAGATAGAGGAGCCAGAAGACCGCCGACAGGGCAACGAGTCGCCATTCGAGCGCATCGGTCTCCGACACGAGGACGGCGATCTGCACGAGGCTCGCCGCGCCGGCGAACATGAGCAGCTCGCGCCAGCGCTTGCGCAGGGCAACCAAGGCGGTGCCGGCGAAGACAATGGCGACGAAGCACGTGCCGACGAAGGAGAGCTCTCCCTCGTCGACCAGGATCATGAGCGGCACCAGCATGGCCCCGACGAGGCCGAGCCCTGCCACGGTCTGCGCCGACCAGGCGAGCGAGACCGCGGCGCCCACGGCGGCGATGGCGGCTGCGATCACGAGCGCCGCGAGCTGAGGGACGAAGTCGTAGAGAGCCGTCGCCGCGAGCAGGGTCGCGTAGCCGCCGGCGATCCCTGCCGAGACGGCCGCGAGCGCGGCTTGCAGGCGTCCGTAGCGGCGCTTCACCCAGAGGCCCGCGCAGAAGACCGCGAGCGACGTGAAAGTCCCGAGGCCGATCCGGATCTCGTGAGTCAGCCAACCTCGGTTCGCGGCCAGGATGAAGAAGAAGACGATGCCGAGGATGGTCACGAGGCCGCCTGCCAAGGCGAGCCCGCGAGCTCCGAGGAAGATCGACCAGTCGATCTCCCGGGGCGGCTTCCGCGGCTTGGCCGGTCGCGGGGGTGGTGGGGGGGCGGGTGGCGGCTCTGGGGGGATGGACGCGGCGACGGGCGCTGGGACAGGCGCTGGAGTCGGCGCAGCGACCGGCGCAGGAGTGGGCGCGGCGAGGGCCGCCTCGGCGAGCGTGATCGCGTTCCGGATCTCGTCTTCGAGCATTCGCGCCGTGACGTCGACGGCGTTGAGCGCGGACTCGAAGCGACTCTGTCTTGCCGTCACGGGAGGGGGAGCCTGTTCGGCGCCCATTCCCGCCCACTGGACGAAGCGCAGGTTCTGCGTCGTCGCGTCGATCAACCGCTTGGTGCGAGCACTCGGGTCGCGCTCCGCGAGGGCCCCGGCGAGCGCGAGGATGCGCTCGAGCTGGGCCGCGTCACCCGCGACAAGGGCCCGCCCGCGGGCTCGCTCGAGCGCTCTGCGTGCCCGCCGGATGTCTCCTGACTGGAGATAGCTCTCGGCGTCGTCGAGATACGTCATCTCAGAACCTCGACCTTGGCAATCGCATGACTGCTATATAGCAGGTCTGCGCTAGATGTCAAGGACTGCGAATGCCGAAGAGCGCGGATCCCCCACCGCAACTCTCAATCGACTGCGAGGCTCCCGCGCTTGAGGAGGCGCATAGGGGATTCGAACCGCTGTTACCCCGCCTGAGCGGCGGAGTGGAGCCGCGATGCAGGTTCGCGCTGAACGCCCGCTGGGCCAGGGAGCGAAGGGCAACGTTTACGGCGGGCTCTCGAAGGGAGACTCAAGTGTGTCGACATGCCTTGGCCACTCTCTTCCCGGCCCCGGACGGGCCGCCCGACGGCTTCGTGCAAGGCGGTTCCTCCGCCGTTTCCGAAAGGTGTTCGCCGGCGACGAGCGGGGCGACCTCCTGAACCTTCTTCCCAAGGGCTCAGTCGGAGCCGAAATCGGCGTCTGGCGTGGTGACTTCTCCTCGCGTCTCCTCAGTGTCGTTCGGCCGGCTCGCCTCCATCTGGTCGACCCGTGGAAATTCGAGACGAGCAGCGGCTACGAGCGCTCCAGATACGGCGGGGCGGTCGTGAAGAACCAAGCCGAGATGGACGCTATCTATGAGACCGTTCTCCGTCGTTTCGCCCAGGAGGCCGAAACCGGCGTCGTCCTCGTTCACCGCGGCCCCTCGGCCCAGATCGGGATGCGGTTCGACGACGCGTATTTCGATTGGGTGTACATCGATGGCAACCATCTGTACGAGTACGTGAAGAGGGACCTCGAGGTCTTCGCGACGAAGGTGAAGCCCGGCGGCCTGCTGACCGGCGACGACTATGGCGTGCGAGGCTGGTGGGAACACGGCGTGACCAGGGCGGTGGACGAGTTCGTTACGGGGAGCGCCTGCGAGCCGGTGCGCCTCCGCCGCCAGTTCGTCCTTCGAAAGGTCTAAGGAAAACGGATCGCTTGCGGAAGCGCGGCGGCGGGCTAGACGCGACCTAGCTGTCCGCTTTCCAGGAGCGCACGCCACTCTGCTCGTACACCGCACGACACTCGATTCGGTCGAGCCGCCCCTGCGAGCAAGTAGCCCCAGGACTCGCTTCCGTCGTGGACGAGGAGCAGCTCATCCCCTGGCTGAAAAGCGCCGACCGCCATCCGAGACCTGCGTCCCACGCGATCAGGTGTAGGCGGGGGACAAGGAGCGCTTGCGGGAGCTCGGCGGCGGGCTGTTCGTCCTCAAGACGAGGGACAAGCCCACGGGCAGCACAGCTGTCCACTCGCATCGGCTGGGTGACAGTCGTCAACGCCAGTCGACGGTTGCGGCCTAAGGGGGTGCCACCTGGCTACCGATGAATCTGGCCCCTCCCGATGCACGCTCAGCGCCGCAAAAGCAGGCCCTGCGCCTGCTTGACGACCCAAAACGCCGCCAGGAAGAGATAGACGAGGGACGGTAAAGCTACGCCGAACGACGCAACCATGGGGCTCGCACCCAAGGCCAGGATGCCCTCGAGCCCGGCTGGGACGAGCAGCCACCCGACCGCAAGCGCCACGCCGACGTGGAGCATCGCCCCACGGAAATCACTTGGTCCGAACCGCTCGAAGCGGAGATCGAGCCAGACCGCGATCAGCGCCGCTCCCACGGCGAGTGCGACGAGGAAGAAGCCCACGTGGTTTCAACGAGGTCACGCACCGCGAGGTTACGCTCGACGGTCGGCTGCAGAGAACCGCCTTTTGGACAGGACGTGACCGCGCCGGTGGGAGAGGAGACAGCCGTCACCGGGGCGCTCGTGTTGCGGCCATGGGGGTTGCGCCAATCGTGCGCCAATATGGTTCCCTCTGCGCCAACCTGAACCCACGGCATTTCGGCAGCGCGAGAGAAAAAGCCCCGCTTTTACGGGGCTTTTTCATGGAGGCGCATACGGGATTCGAACCCGTGCTACCGCCGTGAGAGGGCGGCGTCCTAGGCCACTAGACGAATGCGCCCGGCGAGCACAGGGTAGCGAATCGGAAAAAGCGAACGGCGGCCCGTTTAGGCCGCCGCTCATCTGCGCCGGGCATGCTGGCGGTCATTCCCCGAGCCGCAGGAGGACTTTGATCCTCATGCGCCATTGTCGGCGGCAGAGGACCCAAACTAAAGAGGAAAAGAATCGGTGCCGAAGAAGGAATTGAACGACGCCAGGCCGCAAGGCGCCGTTCCTCTCCTCAGCAAGGGTCGCCTCTCTCGGGCGACCCTCTTTTTTCCCGAGCAGAGCCTGCGCATGCGGCGGCGGACTGATCCGCCGCCCTCCCGCAAGGCTTCCCCTCGTCAACCCGCAGTCTTATCGCGCCGTACAGCCGGACGCCGAGCAGACAATGCGAGCGGGAGGGTCACCGCCGCGCTTGACGATAGCCTCCACGGGGCCTCGCCCTTGTGTTCTCAAAGCCGACCGCGTGTCGTTGGCGACCGAGCCTTTTGCGAGCTGGTTCATTGCGGCGAGGTAGACGTCAACCGTTGTCCAGGCCTCCCGCCCGTCAGGAGCCTGAGATCTGACCGACCACGAGGCTCCAATGCTCTTCGAGCTAGGCGTCAATCTCGTTGACTCTCTCACCGTCCATCCCAGGGCCACACCACCACCCTAGCCCGCCGCCGCCGTCCCCCGACCGCCTGCCTGCAAGAACCAGGCAGCCGCGGGCCTCTATAGAAGGTGGGAGCCGCGGGGGGAGGGGCTGCGACCCTTTGTCCGCGGCTCCCGCGCGTCCCGAGACTGGGCACCGTACGGGCTGCCTCGATTCGAAAAGCCCCACTGACGGCTAGATCAGCCAGGACCCCCGCTCAGCGGCAACCCGCGTTCTGCTCTAGGAGGGCGGGTAGCCCTCGTGTTTACCTCGCCCACAAGGGCGGGTAGGGCTGGTCTAGTTCACGGATTTTTGGAGAGGCGAGTGGAACGGCCAGAGAGCTTCCTCGCTGGCTATTTCTTTTCGGGGGTTATGAGTGGAACAGAAGAGTAGGTCTTTCGCGGAGGCTCATCAGCCGGAAAGCGATCCCGTCTTGGAAGCCCTCCTCCTCAAGCGGGTGGAGGTTTACACGTGGCTCGACAGTCCAGCAAAGCAGACCAACCTGGCCGCGATCAACCGCATGATCGAGGAGCACCAGCGGGAAACTGAGGCCGCGTAGCCACAGCGAGACGGCGTCAAGAACCCGTAGCTGACTTGAGTGCTCTAAGCGATGATGTCGGTGATCGCTTCTGGGTGCGTCGCCCGCCACACTCGCAGGTGGATCTCTACCTCGCGCTTCTCCTGGTCGAGCGCGGGCGCGTCTAAGCGGCGGACCTCAGCCATGCTGCCGCCGGCGGAGTCCGCGACGAAGCCCGCGCGTCGGAAGTTCGCGCAGAGATCCTCTACGAGGTCGGGTTCAGAGAGTCGGATCAGCATGGCCGCAGACGCCGTTTTGCATCATCGACAATTCGTCGATTCAGCGCGAGCCCAAACGAGGGAAGTGAGGGTCGCTCGGGCTCGGTAACTGGCCTGGTTTGAAAGAAGGACGAGACCGGGCGGCACGGGACGGTACCTCTGCGGCAAGGTCGCCCGGCGCAATGCCCGGTCTCGGAACTGGACCTCGTCAGCCGCCGCGGCTCGCTTGACCTCGAACGAGGGATGGCTCAGCACTGACGTCGCGCGCGGGCGCCAGGTCTACCTGGGTGTCTTGGGCAAGGATTCGAACCTTGACTTACGAAAGCTTGACGAAATGGCGACGCTGATTGTCACCGCTAGCGGTTGACGACGCTTAGTCGGCCAAATTAGGCTGCTCTTTTGCGGCCGACGCCACGGGGGCGTCCAAACAGGGAGGCACATAATGCGGAAGACGTTCGCGGCTGCGATCTGCGCAGCCGTTGTCGCGGGTCTGAGTGCTGGCGCCGCTTTTGCTGGCGAGGTAGCGGGCCCTCCGGGAACTCCGGGCGTTGCTTTTTCCGGTTCCGGCAAAAGCACCGGGGCACCCGCACACGCCAGCTCGATCTGCGCCTTCAACGGATTGAATGACATGAACCCGGACCAGGGTCAAATCGACTTCTTCGTTCAGACTCCGCATAACCAGGGGTCTCCTGGGGACGCAGGCCACGGAACCTGCGCGGGCGGAACCAACCCGCGGATCTAGTAACGAAAGCAGGAGATTGGCCCCGGCCCGGAGTGCCGGGGCCAATCTTTCTCGGTTTGGCTTGGCGCAGCTGACGGCGAGCGCAAGCCCTGCGAGCATCGTCAGCTCGGCGTGGCGGCAGCCTTCGCTGTGAGTCCGCCGGGATTGAGAGCGCCGCCGACTGCCGTCCTTTTAGGCCGGTCTGCGATCGACCCTGAGTCGGCGTAGCGCGCGACGGGCCGCCTTCTCGTACTCGACGAAGGCAGCCGCCCGCTCAGCCGAAAGCAGCTCGTACTTCCCGGCCACGGTGTCCTCGTCGGTCATGATCTCGGCGACGGCGCGCGCGTCGGGCTCGATGTCGAACTCGCGGCACTGCTGGATCGTGCGCTCGACGCGTCGCTGGATGGCCAGGTCATCCATCGGCTTCTCCTCCCGTCGGGGCGACGCCTATCCTCTACTGCCTTGCGTCCGCTGTCTAGGGGGCAACGGGATCTTCCGCGCGACGCTCGTCTGAGTGCCGCGACACACTGAACGGCGTGGGAAAGGGGAACCCCGAGATCCGCGTCCTCGCCAGGCCGGTAGCGCGGCGATTCCTCTCGAGGAGCGCCTGGCGGCGATCGGGGAGCTCGTCGACGGGCTCGGCGTTGCCGGTCCGTTGCCCCAGACGACGAGAAGACCGAGACTGCAAGCGCCCTCGAGCGCCTCCTGACCACCTGACGACGCATTCCCTTGTCGCCGTGCAGGTGATCGAGCTGAGCGTCCGCTGGACTCGCCTCGACCCGTTCCACCCCTGACCCCCGAGCCGCGCGTCTGAGCGTTTGTCTGCAAGCTCAGAGAGGGGGTTGAGGGGAGGGGCACGGTGCAACCCATCCCCGAGCCGATGCCATGCCCGCGGGCACCCCCACGGCCCGATCTGCGCGGCGCGGATCTGTACGTGATGCGTCCCAGACAAAGCGGTGGTTCCTTCTTTCCATCGAAGTGAAGCCAAGCAGGCGCACTTGACGACAGACGCAAGTTGCCCCGTCTGTTGCCCTTTGGCCATAGCCGTTGCCTCGCCTGAAAGCAGAAAGCCGCCTTAGCAGCGGCTTTCGAGGCTGCGGGGCAAGGATTCGAACCTTGACTACCTGATCCAGAGCTATCAGCTGGCCATGACGCCCTGTATCAACGAGTGGCCCGAAGTTCGCGGTTTGCGGGCACTTTAGCGACCTTTCTCAGGCGCTCGTGACGGCCCGTGCGGCTTCGTTTTGCGCCGTGTGTTTGCAAGATGTTTGCAATCGCGCAGCCCGAGAACGCCGCGGCTTGCTCGCCGCCGAGGGCTCGAGCGGGTAGCCGAGGCCTTGTCCCGCTCGTCGCGGGCGGCGTGGAACTACCGGGTGTCCACGGCACTCGACAACGGCCAGCGCTCGCCTCGCAAGCTGCTCCGCGCGGTCATAGCGCGGCTTCTGGGCCGGAAGCCCTAAGCCGTTCTCGAGCGACGCGTGCGGAAGGGCGGCGGCGGGCTAAGGTGAGTAAATCGCCAAGCGACTTTTTGCCCTGATCTCCTGTGTCGCCGTGTTCGTCCTCGGAGTCGGAGCCGCTTCCTTGCTCGCGGGATGTTCCGGCCAGAACGCAGACGAGAACAACCCAATGATCTACACCGAGACGGTGAACGGCACCGTAAGAGTCGCTACCACCGGGCAGTAAGCCGGAACGCTGCGGGAGGGTGGCGGCGGGCTACTCGAGCAGGTAGGTAGGCGCCTAGCCCGACCGCCTCCTGGATTCATGCGGAAAACCTTTCGGGGAGAGAAAAATCCTGACTGGGAGAGCGGGTCCGTCTGAGGTCCTCGCTTCCTCGACCGTAAAGGATCTCGTGGCCGGTTCAGGCCTCGGCCGGATTCCCCGCCATCCGCTCGGTGGTCGACCTAGGCGACGGCGTCGCTCTTCGGGAGACCATCATCCCTGAAACCCCGACGTGGTACTTCCTCGAGTGCCGGTTCAGTTCCGAGGAGATGGAGCGAGGCTGCGACCAGGTAGAAGAGACGTTCGTGGTCAAGTAAGAACCGGCTCGGAGAAGCACAGGAACGCCTGCGGGAGGGCGGCGGCGGGCTAATAACGGCGAGCGCTAGGACGCTTAGAAACAGTGCCCTGACCGCCGCAACGGATATCATTGCGCAAGACAGCAGGCGTAGCAGCCCGGCCCGCTCTCGACGGAGAGCAGACTCGTGGGGTTGCGCCAGGGTCGTAGTAACCGCAGGGGCGCCGTCGCGCAGCGAAGCGGAACCGAGTAAGCACGACCACGGAGGTTCCGTCATGAACGAGCACATGCAGTTTCTCGCCGGCGAGCCGTTCTCCGCGCGCCGCCAGCACTTGCCCGCGAGCACTGGAAGCCGCTCGCCAAGGCTATGGAACGTCTCGACCGCATGTGGACTCAGCAGGGAGTACGAGGCCGAGACGGCGCGCATGCGTGAAGAACTCGGCGTCGTCAAGCAACGCGACCAGGCGCCCCTCGGTCGCGCGCTCGCCGACGACGAGCCCGAGCCGGAGCCGGAAGCACCCGCCGTCGAAGAGGCGATCGAGAGCAACCGACAGCGCTCGGAGGCGCTGTTCGGTGCAATCGTCGAGGAGCAGCGGCATGTGTCCGATCTGATCGTGCGGCATAAGGGCGGCTGGTCCGGCGACGTGCAGCGCCACCTAGCCGACAAGGCGGCCGCCTACCGGATTGCCGTCGTAGAAATGAGCGGGCTCGCGAGGACCTCGTCGCGGAGGTTCAGCGCCGGTCGTCGGCTCCGAGGTTGACGGCCCGGTCTTCTGCCCGCACGGGCTCAGGGGGTGCGCGTCCGTGTCGCTCTTCATCGAGAAGGCGACATCGGCGGGTGTCCTTGTAGTCGCCCGACGATCCGCCGTCCGCGCGGCGGCAGCAAAGGACGAAGCATCAGCAAGCGCACGGCCTCGTCCGTCGCGGGAGACTTACTTGCAGCCCGTAGGCGCCCTACGCGACCATGTTCGCGTGGAAGTTCCTGAGACCCGCTACGCGAAAACGCCTGACGGTGTGCATCTGGCTTATCACGTCGTCGGCGACGGCCCGGTCGACGTCTTGTGGCTTCACACCTTCCAAGGCGGATTGGAGGTGCAGTGGGAGCATGCCCACATTCGCGCGCTCACGGAAAAACTCAACGCGTTCGCTCGCGTAATCCGGTACGACATGCGTGCGACAGGGTTGTCGGACCGCCATCCTCCGCTGCCCGATTTGGAGACGCAGGTCCGCGACCTCCTCGCAGTCCTCGACGTCGTCGGGTCGTGGTCGACAGTCATCGTGAGCGCCGGGAGCCCCGCCGGACCCCTCTTCGCCGCTACGCATCCACGGCGTACGCGCGCGCTCTGCTACTTCGATCCGAGCGCGCGCGGGCGAGTCCGATCGGAGGACTACCCGTTCGGGCTGACGGAGGACGAAGCCGAGCGAGAGCTCGAATGGATCGAGAGGACATGGGGCACGGACTCGTTCGCGGCTGCTTGGATGGCTTACGTTGCGCCGACGATGGTGGACGATCGCCACCTTGTCCGTTGGTACGCGAAGGTGACGCGCCACTGGGTCGCGCCCGGCGACGCCGTCGAGCTGATGCGCCGCTGGAACGAGACGGACATCCGCGATGTCCTACCGACGATCACCGTGCCCACTCTATGTCTCGCGCGCGAATTCGAAGGCGGCACCGCCGAAGCCGAGCACGTCACCGGCCTGATTCCCGGCGCCCAGTTGGTCATCCTTCCGGGCACGGAGCGAGCCTCTGCAGAAGGTGACCAGGACTCGCTCGTCGATGCAATTCGCTCCTTCGTCGGCGTTACGCCCCCCACTCATCACAGCGACTCGCTACTGCGTGCCGTGCTGTTCACGGATATCGTCGACTCGACGGCTATCGCTGCTCGACTTGGATACGCGGGCTGGCGAGACCTGGTCGAACGCCATCACGAGGCGGTCCGCCTGCAGCTCCGGACCTACCACGGCACCGAGGAGGACACCGCCGGCGACGGCTTCTTCGCCACGTTTGACGGTCCCGTCCGCGCGCTGCGGTGTTCGCGCGGGATCATGGAGGCCGTGCACGATCTCGGCATCCAGATCCGAGCGGGTGTTCATGCTGGCGAGTGTCAGATGATCGACGGAAAGGCGAGCGGAATCGGCGTGGCGATCGGCGCCCGGGTCTGCGCGATGGCGCGTCCCTCCGAGACCCTGGTGTCCCAAACCGTGAAGGACCTTATCGCCGGATCCGGGCTCACTTTCGAAGACCGGGGCTCGCATGAGCTCAAGGGCGTTCCCGGCGCGTGGCACCTCTACGCGGTAAGCAGTCTCTAACAGTCGGCGGTGATGGGCTCCGCGCTCGCTACCGACGGCCCTCGCGGCCTGTTGCCCCTTGCAGAAGGGCGACAAAGTAGCCCGCGCCACGCTTTTTGGTTTTTTAGAGGGGAAGCGCCGCCGACACCGCGCCAAGTGCTTTTTCCCTCTCTATAGGACTCCTCGAGCTCTGCCTAGCTAATGCCCAACACTCCGGAAGAACAGCGCAGACTCCGAGCCTATGGGACGAAGCACAAACTTCTGCGCAAGCGGCTCGCCCCCATGGTGGAAGCTGGGCTCGTGAGGTGCCCCAGGTGTGGCGAGCTCATCAGGCCAGGCACCAAGTGGGATCTCGGTCATTTGGACGGATCGAACCGTGAGCTCTACAGCGGCGCAGAATGCAGATCTTGCAACTGGGCCACAAGCAAGCATAAGAAGGCCGCGCAGATGCGCTGGTCGCGCGAGTGGTGAGCTCCCGCAGCCTGTTCTAGGGCTTCCGGCCGAGTAGCCGCGCTATGACGGCGCGGGGCACCAGCCGCGACAGTCAACGCGCTTCCAGACGTGACCGGGATAACTAACCGCAATGCTCCATCCCGCGTCGCTGAACCGAAGGGGGTGAGCTAACGCCTCCCTCTTCATCTGCGGCG
>DATNOU010000133.1:0-23037 GCA_035601195.1 Gaiellaceae bacterium
TGTCGAGGATGACCATCCATCTAGGCCACCGGTTTCCCGGCGGCTCGAGCAGCGCACCCGGCTCCTCGGCGGGCAGCCTACGAGCGGAGCCTGTTCGCCTTGCACCGGACGGGGTTTAGCTAGCCGTCGTGTCGCCACGACGCTGGTGGGCTCTTACCCCACCGTTTCACCCTTACCTTCGGCGTCTCCGGAGAGCTTTTCGCCGCCGGCGGTCTCCTTTCTGTGCCACTTTCCGTCGGCTTTCGCCGCCTGGGATTTCCCCAGCGTCCTGCCCTTTGGTGTCCGGACTTTCCTCGGACCGTCGAAACGGCCCGCGATCACCCGGCCTGCAAACCGAATTGTAGCCGCGATTCCGCCGTCGTCTCGAAGCCCGCCCCGCACTCAGGGCACACGATCCCGCCGCGAACGTGCAGGACGAACTCCCCGCACACAGGGCACTCGAGGCTTGCCCCACGCATGAGGGCGAGGAGCTCCTGGTCGAGCGTGCTGTTGAGGGCGACGACCTCGCTCACTACAGGCTCCTGAAGACTCCCGTGACCTTGCCCAGGATTCGGACGTGATCGGGATAGAGGGGCTCGAGCGCCGAGTTCTCGGGCTGGAGGCGAATGCGTCCGTTCTCCCGGAAGAAGCGCTTGACGGTCGCCTCGTCGGCGGCTTCGTCTTGCCCCGCCAAGGCGACGACGACATCGCCGTCCCGGGCCGTCTGCTGACGGTGGACGACGACGTAGTCCCCGGGCAGGATGCCAGCCTCGATCATGCTCTCGCCCTTGACGCGGAGGAGGAAGTCGTCACCTCCGGCCGCGAGCGGCTCGGGAACGGCGAGGTAGTCCTCGATGTTCTCCTCGGCGAGCAGAGGGCCGCCCGCCGCGATCTCGCCGACGAGCGGCAGCCGCGGCGCCTCCGGCGCGGAGATCCGGGCCGGGCCGAGGGCCGCCACCGCGGGCGTCCGTTCGCGCCCGACGACCTCGAGGGCGCGCGGCTTGGTCGGGTCGCGCTTGAGGTACCCGGCCCGCTCCAGATTGGCCAGGTGCGCGTGCACGGTGGATGGCGAAGCGAGCCCGACTGCCGCCCCGATCTCGCGCACAGTGGGCGGATAGCCGTGCTTGTCGGCGTATGCGACGACAAAATCGAAGATCTCTCGCTGGCGCTTGCTGAGCATCCCGGCACCTCGCTGGTCGAACGTCTGTTCGATACAAGGTAGCGAGGGGAGCGGACGGAGTCAACCGCTACAATTCCTTGTCCCGCGCTGGTGGCGGAATTGGTAGACGCGCAAGGTTGAGGGCCTTGTGGGCGAATAGCCCGTGGAGGTTCAAGTCCTCTCCAGCGCACTCGGGGCACCCGTCGGGGTGCCCTTTCCCATCTCGATTCAGGCTAGCCGGGCGAACTTGAGTGTGTACCGGCCACTCTTGAAGAGCCAGCTGCTTACCTGGATGTAGTAGACGCCGGTCGTTCTGGCCCTGAACTTCACGACCTCGTCGACCGCGCCCGCCCTCGCACTCGCGCGCAGGAACTTGCTCGGCTGCCAGATCTCCTTCGCGCCCGGCTTCCACACGTAGAGGTCGTAATCCTTCCCGGCCGGAACCACGAGCGTGAACCTGTAGGTGCGACCCCGCGTGAGCTTTCGCTTTCGCACGTCGTTGATATCGCCGGGCCAGGCAACCGTGCCGAAGACCTTGGCCGTCGACATCGTCTTCGCACCGTCGACGTTGCCGTCGGTCAGCGACGTCGCATTCGTTGTCGAAGCGCTCAGAGCCGTGAAGGCGTTCACCCGGCCTGACGTACGAGTGAAGCTTCCTATCTTCGTCGTCCCCCCTGTTCCAGTCAGACCCTGTTCTGGCTTGAGGTACATGGTCTTCAGATTCGTCGGCTTGTTCACCGAGTGCATGACCGCGTTCTTCAACTGCGCAACGGTGAAGGTCGGATGTTGGGCCAGGACGAGGGCGGCGACCCCGGCCGCGTGTGGAGCCGCCATCGAGGTCCCGTCCCACGTCTCCCAGGTCGCGCCGGGGACCGTGCTCGTGATGTCGACGCCTGGGGCCGAAATGTCGACAGAGTCATGGCCCCAGTTCGTGAAGGCGCATTGCCGCTGCGTGAAGCCCAACGCGTAGCACTCCGTCTGGTAGCCGTTCTCGTCGTTGTGGTTGCTCGCCCCCACCGAGAGGATGTTCGGAAGCGTGTAGGCAGCCGGATAGAAGGGCGAGAAGTGGTCTCCCAGGTTGTCGGTGTATCCCAGAAACATGTCGTTGTCGAGGCTGTCATTGCCCGCCGCGACGACCGCGAGCAGGCCGGACGTCCGGATCGCCTCGCGCTCGGCCGTCGACCAGCCCGGGCCTCCGAGGCTCAGGTTCGCGATCTTCGCGCCCTCCGACTTTGCGTAGGCGAGCGCGGCGATCTCGGCCGAGATCGGGAAGTCGCCGGTGCTGTCCACCGAGATCTTGAGCGCCATGATCTTGCAGTCAGGGCACACACCGACGACGCCGTCGTTGGTTCCGTTGTCGTCCCGTACCGCCCCGATCGTGCCGGCGACGTGCGTGCCGTGATCGTAGCCCTCGAAGTGATTGGCGGAGAGCAGCGTCGCGTCGTTGTTCCCGAAGTCCCAGCCATTGACATCGTCGACGTGACCGTTCAAGTCGTCGTCGACGCCATTGCTCTGGATCTCACCCGTATTCGTCCAGAACTGGCCGGAGAGATCCGGGTGGAGTACGTCGACACCGGAGTCGATGACGGCGACAACCGTGCCGTTGCCCATCTGGAAATCCCATGCGTCCGGCGCGTCGATGTCGGCGCCCTCCGTACCCGATGCTGGCGCACCCGCCCAGAGGTCGTAGTCCGAAACGCCGTGCGTTTGACCCGTGTTGTTCAGCCCCCAGAGGTCGGTGAAAAGCGCATCTGTCGGCGTCACCGTCGGATGGCGAAGGTAGTTCGGCTCGGCGAAGGAGACCGCGGGATCACGCTCGTACTCGCGCACGGCGTCACGAACCGCAAGCCCGCGCGGCAGCGTCACGAGCTGCATCCGGAAGGCGGGAAAGCGCCGGCTCACCCGCGCGCCGACGTGGCCATTCACGCGGCGCATGGCAGCACGCTCCGCGGTGGCGCGAAAACCGACGATGAGCTCGCCCGGGACGTACTGGGCCGGAGACGACGCGAGGTCCAGGTGGGCCTGGAAACCCCGCGTGGGACTCGAGTCGCCCGCGCCCGAGGCTGCCGGAGCGAAGACGAGCAGAGACGTGGCCAGGATGAGCGCGGCGCGTTTCAAGATGGAGACCCCTTTCCCGAAGACAATTGGCAGCCTGACAGCAACGCACTCCGCCCTCCTCCCCCGAAAGGGGGTGGGATGACTGTTCGTTGGCCGAGCAGGAGCGCCTCCTGGCCCGCTCTCCGCCGGATGGCCGCGAGGGGTCGCGTAATGTACGCCGGACTCGTGCGGGAGCTGTGCGGACAGGCAATCGACGTTGCGCTCGGGTCAGGCGCCGGCTACGCCGACGCCCGCGCGGTGACCCGACGCGTGCAGAACGTGGCGACCAAGAACGGCGAGGTCGAATCTGTCTCCGACGGCGAGACGGAGGGGATCGGAGTCCGCGTCCTCGTCGACGGGGCCTGGGGCTTCGCCTGCGACCGCAGGCTCTCCGACGCCGGCGCGCGCGAGGCGGCGGAGCGCGCCGTCGCCTTCGCGCGGGCAAGTGCTGGGAGGGCCGGCCGACGCAAGGTCGAGCTCGCACCGGCAGCCGCAGAGCAGGGCGAATACCGCACGGCCGCCGAGCGGGACCCGATCGACGTGCCGCTCTCCGAGAAGGTCGACCTCTGCCTGCGCGCAGAGGCAGGCATGAAGCACGAGGACGTCCAGATCACCGAGGCCAGCATTCGCGCCCAGCGGGAGGCACGGGTTTTTCGCTCGTCCGAAGGCGCCGATATCCAGCAGGACTTCGTCGAGTGCGGCGCGGGGATCGACGCGCTCGCCGTGGCGGAGGGACGGGTCCAGATCCGGAGCTACCCCAGCGCGCACGGCGGGTCGAGCGCGCAGGCCGGCTGGGAGTATGTGGAGCAGCTCGCGCTCGAGCGGGAGGCCCCGCGTGTCGGAGAGGAGGCCGCCGCGCTCCTCCAGGCCGACCCCTGCCCCGCCGGCGTTACGACGGTGGTGCTGGACAGCGAGCAGATGGTCCTCCAGGTGCACGAGTCGGTCGGCCATCCGACCGAGCTCGACCGCGTCTATGGAACGGAGGCCGCCTACGCAGGCACGAGCTTCCTGAAGCCGGGCGATCTCGGAAGCCTCCGCTACGGGTCCGAGCTCATGAACGTCACCGCCGACTCCACCACGCCCGGCGGCCTCGGAACCTTCGCCTACGACGACGAAGGGGTTCCCGCAGCCAGGCAACCGGTCGTCGAGGAAGGCGTCCTTCGAGGCTTCCTCTCCTCGCGTGAGACCGCCTCTATGATCGGGGCGGGGCACGGCGGCTCGATGCGAGCCGACGGGTGGAGCCGCATGCCGCTCGTGCGCATGACGAACCTCCATCTCGAGCCGGGAGAGGGGAGCCTGGATGATCTCCTGGCCGGCGTGGACCACGGCCTCTTCCTCCAGACGAACAAGAGCTGGTCGATCGACGACAAGCGCCTCAATTTCCAGTTCGGGACACAGATCGCCTGGGAGATCAAGGGCGGCAAGCTCGGCAAGATGCTCCGCGACGCGACCTACATGGGCGTCACCCCTGTCTTCTGGGCAGGGCTCGACGCAGTAGCGGGCCGGGACGAATGGCAGCTCTACGGGCTCACGAACTGCGGCAAGGGCCAACCCGGCCAGCACGCGCACGTCTCGCACGGAACCTCCGCGGGACGCTTTCGCAACGTCCAGGTGGGCGTCCGGACTTGAGCGCCGTGGCCGAACGGGCCCTCGAGCTCGCCGAGCGCGCCTGGCGGGCGGCGGAGGCGGACGAGGCCGACGCGGTCGCGCACCTGGAGGATTCCGGCTTCGCCCGCTTCGCAGCCTCCGAGGTGCACCAGCCCACGCTCATCCGCAACGAGACGTTGACGCTCCGCGTCGTCCGAGACGGAAAGGTCGGCTGCGCGGTCACCAACAGGACTGACGACGCAGGCCTGCGCGAGGCGGCGCGCAGGGCGGCCGAGGCCGCGGACAGCGCGAGAGCCGATCCTGACTACGCCGAGCTCCAAGCTCCTACGCCGGTGCCCGAGGTGGCGGGCTTCGACGAGGCCACGGCGGCACTCACCCCCGAGGAGCAGGCCGCGGCAGCCGCGGCCGCGATCGAGGCGGCCCCGGGCTATGGACTCTACGGCTACTTCACGAGCGGCCTGACGGAGCTGGCGGTGTCCTCGAGTTCGGGTCATGCGGTCTCGCAGACCATGACCGACGCGAGCGTCCTCACGATTGCCGCCTCGGACGAGGAGTCCGGTTATGCCGAGGCAACTTCCTGGAAGACGGCCGAGCTCGATCCCGCAGCCGTGGCACGGGAAGCGGTCGAGAAGGCAGCGCGCACGAAGGGCGCCGTGGAGATCGAGGCGGATACCCACGCGGCCGTTCTCGAGCCCTATGCGTTCTCGGAGCTCCTGTGGTACTTCGGCTTCACGTCCCTCAACGCGCTCGCCTGTTTGGAGGGGAGGAGCTACTTCTCCGGGCGTATCGGCGAGAAGCTCTTCGACGAGAGCTTCACGCTCGTCGACGACGGGCTGACCCCACGGGGCCTCCCCAAAGCCTTCGACTTCGAAGGCGTCCCGAAGCAGCGAGTGACAATCGTGGACAAAGGCGTGGCGAAGGATGTCGTGTGGGACCGGCGTACGGCGAAGCGAGCAGGAGAAGGGCGCACCTCCACGGGCCATGCCCTCTCGGCGCCCGTCCAGGGATTCGGCCCGTTGCCGCTCAACCTCTCGGTGGCCGGCGGGGACGCCACTCGCGAGGAGCTCGTCGAGCGGGTCGGCGAGGGGATCTATGTCACCCGACTGCATTACCTCGGCGTCGTCGACCCCCGCGAGGGCATCATCACCGGCATGACTCGCGACGGCACGTTCCGGATCGAAGGCGGAAAGGTCTCGAAGCCACTCGTCAACCTGCGGTTCACGACGTCCTTCCCCAAGCTGGTCGAGAGCCTCGTCGGCCTCGAAAAGGACGTCGAGCTTGTGAACCGGAGCGACTTCTACGAGGAGCGCTACCCGTTCGGCACGCTCGTGCCGGCGGTGGCTACGGAGGCGTTCACGATCGTCGGAACCGGCTCGGGACCAGGGCTCTAAGTCTGATGGTCAGGATCCTGGTCGGCACCAGGAAAGGCCTCTTCATCTTCGTCGCAGGAGACGAGCGCCGCGATTGGACGCTCGAGGGCCCACATCTCGTCGGGTGGGAGATCTTCCACGCGGTGCTCGACCCCCGCGACGGCTCCATTCATGCCGCGACGAACAACCCCGTCTACGGCGCGACCGTCCACACCTCCACCGACCTCGGAGTTTCGTGGACGCGTGCGGAGGAGCTCGGCCTCCCCGAGGAGAGCGGGCTCACGCTCGAGAAGACCTGGCACGTCGAGCCGGGCCGCGAAGGCGAAAACGGCCGGCTCTGGCTCGGCGGCGCGCCGGGCGTCCTCTTTCGCTCGGACGACGGCGGTGCGAACTGGGAGGCGGTCGAGAGCCTGGTGAACCATGAGACGCGCGACCGCTGGCACCCTGGGGCGGGCGGCATGTGCTGCCATTCGATCCAGCTCGATCCGCTGAGTCCCGAGCAGATGTACGTCGGGATCTCCGCAGCGGGCGTCTTCAGGAGCGAGGACGGCGGCGCGAGCTGGACGCCGGCCAACCAGGGCACCGCAGCCGATTTCCTCCCCGACCCCTTCCCTCCGGTCGGCCAGTGCGTGCACAAGGTGCTCGTTCATCCGCAGCAGCCCGAGCGCCTCTGGCAGCAGAACCACTGCGGCGTCTACCGCTCCGACGACCGCGGCGAGCGGTGGGAGCGCCTAGAGGGGAACGGCTTGCCGAGTGGCTTCGGCTTCCCGCTCGCTCTCGACCCGCGCGACCCCGACACCGCATTCGTCGTCCCTGAGGTGGGGGCCGAGAACCGCGTCACGCCCGACGGGCGTCTGGGCGTCTACAGAACTCGGGATGCGGGCGCGAGCTGGGAGCTGGCGTCGAACGGGCTCCCCGAGCCGGCGTGGGTGGCCGTCATGCGCGAAGGCTTCTCCTTCGATCGCCTCGACCCATTCGGCGTCTACCTCGGCACCCAAAGCGGGTCAGTGTTCGTCTCGGCGGACGGGGGCGAGAGCTGGAGCGAGGCGGCATCGCAGCTGCCTCCAATCCTCTCGGTCGAAGCCGTCGCATGGCCGTAGTCCTCCTGCCCTCGCTGTTGGCGACGGAGGCAGGCGGGCAACAGCGCTTCGAGCTGGACGCAGGAACCGTGGCGGAGGCGCTTCGCGCCCTTCCGATCGTGGACCTCATCTTCGACGAGCGCGGTGAGCTCCGCCCACTCGTCAACGTCTACGTGGACGGAGTGGACCTGCGCGACCGGGACGGACTGGAGACCAGGCTGGCCGGCAGCGAGGAGATCCGGCTGGTCGGCGCCGTCGCCGGCGGCTAGAGCACGTAGAAGAGTGCGATCGTGTTGATGCCGAAGAGCGCGGCCACGAGCACGGTCAGGCGCGTGAGATTTCGCTCGACGATGTGCTGCCCGCCCTGCGAGGCAGGGGTGTAGCCCATGCCGCCAAAGCCCGAGTCCCGGCCCGAGTGCATGAGCACTAGCATCGTGAGGAAGGCCGAGAGCAGGACCTGGATAACCGGCAGGGCGACATCGAACACGAACCCAGAATAGCTAGCCTCGCCGCGCGGCCGAGCGAATAGCGGCGACGAGCTCGGCAAGGATGCGGTCTTTCGTCACGCCCGCTGCACCTGCCGTCCGGGCCCGCTCGACGTCGTCCGGGTCGTTGGAGCCCGTGAGGACGACGATCGCCGTTCCGGGAGCTTCCTCGAGGATCCGGGTGGTCGCCTCGAACCCGTCCAGGTGCGGCATGCTCAGGTCCATCAGGACGACATCGGGCCGAAGCTCGGCCGCGAGGTGCGCTGCCGTCTCCCCGTTCTCGGCGCGCGCAATCACGCGAATCGACTCCTCGGACTCGAGGAGGCCTTCCAGAGCCCTCACGAACAGACCGTTGTCGTCCGCGATGAGCACTGTGAGGGGGTTGGAGCTCATTACCTATTAACGACGCTCGGCCCGCTTCGGTCACGAAGGGGAACCGGCCGAGCGGCCGATTTGCAGTCCACTTGCGGGCGCCGCGTGCTCCACCTGGAGCGTCGAATGCTCCACAGCAAAGCGTTCTTGGAGCATCCGCTCGAGCTCGATGCGAATCCGGTGGCAGTCCGCATCCGGCTCCACGAGCACGTGCGCGGAAAGCGCCGGAAACCCGCTCGTCACGGTCCACACATGGAGGTCGTGGGTCTCGACGACACCCTCGTGGCCGGCAATTGCCCTCCCCACGTCGGCCGGGAGCACCGAGGAGGGCGCACCTTCGAGGAAGATGCGCGTCGACTCGCGGAGGAGCGACACCGCGGCGGCCAGCATCAACGCCGCTACCAGGATCGACGCAAGTGGATCGAAGCGGTCCCAACCTGTCAGCACGATCAGGCCACCGGCCACGGCGGTCCCCACGAAGGCCACGAGGTCCGTGGCGACGTGTAGGTAGGCCCCCCGGATGTTTAGGCTCTCCCGTCGGGCGCGCGCGAGAATTCCGAGCACGCCCAAGTTGACGGCAATCCCGCCGAGCGCCACTGCCCCGACAATCGTTCCGTCGACGTCGGGGGGATCGAAGAGCCGGCGTACCGCCGAATAGAGGATCAGCACGGCGATCACCAGCAGCGTGATCCCGTTCGCCTGCGCCGCGAGGATCTCCGCGCGGGCGAAGCCAAAGGTCCAGCGGCCTCGCACCGGGAGGCCGGCCGCCCAGGAAGCGAAGAGAGCCAGCGCGAGCGCGGAAGCGTCGGTGAGCATGTGACCCGCGTCGGCCAGCAGGGCGAGCGAGTGCGCGAGGATTCCGAGCACCACCTCGGCGACCATGAAGACGCCCAGCACGGCAAGAGCCAGCGCGAGGAGCCGCCGGTCACTCCGCGCGTCCTCGTGCTGATGCATCGAGGTCATTGTGACTCTCCCCGCAGGACCGCGGCGACTCGCCGGGCCTGGAGGCGCACGTCGTGCTGCTCTGCGACGGCCCGGGCCGGGGGATTCGGACGCGGCAGCTCAGCGGCCTCCCTCAGGCCGGCCTCGATCGACTCCACCCTGCCAGGGTCGACGAGGACTCCCGTCTCGGGGGTGACGAGCTCGGGTGGCCCGCCGATCCTGGTGGCTACGACCGGTCGCTCGGTGGCGAGCGCCTCGAGGACCGTCTGGCCGAACGGCTCGATCAAGCTCGGCTGGCAAAGCACGTCGCACGCCGCAATCCAGTCAGGGACGCGCTCGTGCGGGACGCGGCCGACCAGGCGGACGCGCGGCCGGCCCTCGAGCCTCTCGCGGAGCGGCCCGTCGCCCACGAACGCAAGGCTTCCCCGCTCGAGCCGACTGAACGCGTCCGCGAGGCGGACGACGTTCTTGCGCTCGTCCAGAGTTCCGACACAGAGGTAGAGAGGCTCCTCCCCGTCCCAGCCGAGCTCCGCGCGAAGGGGCCAAGGGTCGCGATGCCGAAAGCGCTCCAGGTCCACTCCCGAGTCGATCACTTTCGTCTTTCCCCTGGCCTCCGGCAGCTTCGCCTCGAGCTCCCGGCGGAGGAAGTCCGAAACAGCGATCACGCCGTCGGCCTGGCGAACGACCCTCCGCGTCGCCGCCGCCACGCCCGGAATCGCGCCGACGTTTCGGACGTCGCGGCCGTGCGCCGTGACGACGAGTCTGGCGCGGCTCAGGCGAGCCGCCAGCGCTCCGGCCGCGCCTGCGGGGAACAGGAAGTGGGCGTAGACCGCTTCCGGCCGGAACCGCCGCGCTGCAGCCGCCGCCCGTGCGGCCAGCAGACCGTATTTCGCTGGAGTACCGCCTCTGCGGTCGATGACCACGCGCTCGAGCTCGTTTCCCTCCTGCTCCAGGGCATCCGCGATCTGCTTCACAAAAACGCCCAGATCGGGGGCCTCGGGCCCGGGATACATCTGGGATACGAGCAAGATTCGCATGGTTGTGACAAAAGGCACGTCCGCCCCGATCGGGGGAGGCTCGCCTTCCGGTGCACCGCTACCGTCGATCTATGTCGAAAACTGTGGCAAACGGCGTCGACGTGGCTGCCGTCGAAGCGCACCTCGCACGCTACGTCGTCTCGTGCCCGCTTTGCAAAGCGGTCGATCAGCTCGGCGTTGGCCAGCAGCTCGGCCGGATCGAATCGGCCAGCGGAGCCAAGGACTCGATCTCCGCGGTGGTAGTGGTCTGCAAGCGGTGCGGCTACCTCATGCCGCTCGCCGTCGACCTCATCGGCGGCAACGGCAAGGCCGCCTGAGTTAGGCGGCCTTGCGACGTGTCGAGTCGCGCTCGAGCCGTTCCTCGGCCCTCGCGCGTGCTTGAATGAGCTCTGGTGCGCCGAAACGCATCCGCGCCTGCGTGGCGCGGGCCTCGGCCCAGAGCTCCTCGATGCGGCTCGAGAGACGGGCGGCTTCCGCCGACTTGGCTGGGTCCCCACCCTCTCCGAGCTCATGCCAGAGCTCGGCGCGGCGGTCAACCGCCCGATCGAGCTCGGCCCTGATTTCGTTCATGGTTCTCACGTCAGTTAAAACGCGCCGCCGAGGGCGCGTTATTCCAAGGAGGGTTTGGCGGAACGTCACTCGTCGCCGGGACGCGCTGGTCGTTCCGAGGCACGGACGCAGGGAGCCCTCGTATCGACTTTAGATACGTGGCGACTCGTCATTTTGAACGCGGATGCGTTGGGGCGAGCGGCGCGCCTCCGGCGGCACAGTTGATGTTTCGTCAAGCCCTCCTACTAGGCGTTGGGCGCGCTGAGGCTGGGGTAGCGGTCCGTGAGGACGGCCAAATATGAATAGGTCTGCGCCTGGAAGCGCAGGCAGTACGCGCTCAGGTCGCGCATGCCCTGCGGCATGCGTCCTAACGCGAGGCAGACGAACCAGCCCAGGAATCCGATGATCTGGACCACGTACTGGAGGACGCTCACGAGGATCCACGCGGGGATCACGAGGATGAGCCTGAAGCCGGTCTTCCAGCGGCTCTGCGGCTGCGGGGGATCGATCTCCAGGTCGACTGGATACCGGGGCTTTCCCGCGAAGCTCGGGAACGGGTCGGCAACGAGGTAGAAGTAAGCGCTCACCTGGGTCGAGTAACGCACGTAGGCGGCCAGGAAATTGTGGAGCCCCGGCGGCGAGATTCCGCTGATCAGGGTCACCGCCCAGTTGGCGATGCCGGCGAAGACCGCGGCGATCGACCACAGGGTGAGCCAGATCAGATGTGGGATCGCGAGGATGAGCCGGAAGAAGACGGTGAGCCGATTCCGCCGCAGATCGTCGGTGACGACCAGGCGAACGGGATGGTCCGGCGCGGGGCCTGGAGCAGCGGGGGGCGGCGCCATCGGTTCCATGCGCCGATGCTACGCCTTCACGCGGACAACCGTGAAGCCGGAGGCGGGACTCGAACCCACGGCCTAGCCCTTACAAGGGGCTTGCTCTACCAGCTGAGCTACTCCGGCAGCGGGGCCAGCGTAGCTAAACCGCCCAGGACTGGCGGCTCCGGGGCTAGTCGATCACCTGGCGTTCCTGCTGGTGTTGGAGGACCTTCCGCTTCACGCGCTGGAGAGCGTTGTCGATCGTCTTCGTGTCGCAGCCGAGATCCTCAGCCATCTCCTCGTAGGAGTTGCCCTCGAGATAAAGCCGCAGAGCGTCGCTCTCGAGCGGCGACAGCCCTGTGCCGAGGCAGAAGACGAGGCTCTGGAGCTCCTCCGTTGAGATGACGCAGACGACCGGGTCGTCGACGCCTGGTCCCGGAAGCGCATCGCCGAGCGTGCAGTCGCTGTCGTCCTGTCCGGCTGGCGTGTGGCTGAACGACACGTACGTGTTGAGGGGTGCGTGCTTGAAGCGGGTCGCCGTCTTGATCGCTGTGATGATCTGGCGCGTGATGCAGAGCTCGGCGAAGCTCCGAAACGACGTCTCCTTGTCGGTTCGAAAGTCGCGCACGGCTTTGTAGAGGCCGATCAGGCCTTCCTGGATGAGGTCGTCCGACTCGCCGCCGGCGAGGAAGTAGGAACTCGCCTTCAGGCGGACGAAGCCGGTATAGCGGCGGACGAGCGCGTCGAGCGCCACGTCGTCGCCGTTGCGAGCGCGCAGGACCAACCG
The DNA here is from genome assembly GCA_035601195.1 of Gaiellaceae bacterium. Lineage (GTDB taxonomy): Bacteria > Actinomycetota > Thermoleophilia > Gaiellales > Gaiellaceae > JAIBJP01. The sequence continues at coordinate 12,283 of DATNOU010000133.1, forward strand.
AAGGTCCTCGAGTTCTCGCTGGGTTTTCTCAAGCGGGCGGGCCGTAGCGAGCTGACGGCGGGGCATCGCTTTCCTCCCTGGGCATCGAGGCCAACCCTAACCCTCAGGTTGAGGTCACGATCGTAGCAAGCTGTTTGCAAATGTTCAATAGCCTCGGCGCCAGCCTTCGAGACGGCGCCGCGTCTCCTCGTCCAGTGCGTCCTCTACGGTGGAGCGCCCCAGCGGGTCGGGGCCCGGAGGCTCATCCTTGAGCTCCCGCAGGAAGGTCTTCGCGGAAACGCGCCGGGTTTCCTGCCCGGCGGTGGCGCGAATCGCCCGGTCGGAGGAGACGACGGTTACGGGCTCGCGCCCGCGATGGTCCGCGGCAAGGCGCTCGACGACGTCATCCGCGTGTACGGCGTAGCGAACCTCGAGCGGACCAACCACTGAATCGTCCCCCACCCCGTCGAAGACCACGACACCCCGCGCTCCCTCCATGGCGACGTGACCGGCGAGCCGGTCGACGAGCTCGCGTCGATCACGAAAGCTCCCCGCGTGCAGGATGTTGTTGCCGTCGAAGAGATAGAGCACCGCCTGCCAATGATGCCGTTGCGAGCGCGAGCACGGCGGCCACCACGGCGAGAAGCCCGATCCCCGCCCGGAGCCCGGCCGCGCCCGAGACGCCGCCGATCAGCGGCGGCCCGGCGAGGAACCCGAGGTATGCGACGGTGGTGACCGAGGCGACTGCGCTCCCGCGCTCACCTGGATCGGCGCTTCGACCCGCTGAGCCGAACGCGATGGGAGCGGCGACGGAGATGCCTGCTCCGCCGAGAAAGAAACCCAAGACGGCGACGGGGAGTACGGACGCGGAGGCCGCGACGGCCACGCCAACTCCCGCTAGCGCTGCTCCGGCGGTAAAGAGCCGGCGCTCGCCGAGCCGCCCCTCGAGGTTCTGACCGGCGGTTCGTCCGATCACCATCGCGACGGCGAAAAATCCCGGCCCGAGCCCTGTCGCAGCGGGCGACGCGCCCAGCTCCTCTTGGAGGAAGAGCGCGCTCCAGTTCTCGATCCCGCTCTCGACCACGAAGGCGACGCCGCAGAGAACGCCAAGAACGAGCAGTCGCCGCGAGAACGTCAGTCGGCGCCGCTCCGCCCGGTGCGGCGCGCGCGGCAGGCCGGCGTTCAGCCAGGCCACGCCGGCGAGCAGCGCGGCGGCGCCTGCGAGAACGGGGAGGGGATCGGCTCCCGCCTGGCGGGCAAGCCCGACGGCGAGGGCCGACACCAGGAACCCCGCGGAGAAGAGCGCGTGGGCAATCTGGATGAATCTCGCACCGCTGGCTGCCTCCTCAGCGGTTGCGGCCGTGTTGATCGCGACGTCGAGGGCTCCACTCGCAGCTCCCACGGCGACGAGAGCGATTCCCAGCCAGACGACGGAATGGGCGAGCCCAGGCAGTACGATCGCCCCGGCGAAGAGGAGCAGCGCGGGAGCGACGAGGCGGCCGCCAAGCCGGTCGCTCAGTCTGCCGGCGACGACCATCGCGGGCAGGGCGCCCAGGCTGATGAAGAGAAGTGCAGCACCGAGCTCGGCCACGGACGCGCCCACCTGCTGCTTGACGTCGGGGAGGAGAACTCCCCAGGTTCCCCAGAAGACGCCGAAGGCCGCAAACGCGGCGAGCGGCCCAAGCCGGCTACGCGGCACGCCGCTGGCTGGTCGCCTCAAAGAGCTTGCGGAACGCAGACATGTCGGGCCACGTGTCGGGGTCAGACCCCACCGTGTCTGAGGGGGACGTGTCCGTAACGCCGATCCTCGGCCCGAAGCGGGGTCTCCTGTGGCCCTTGTAGGCGAACAGACCCTCATGGCCATGGCCGCGACGGCCACAGTGGGGTCAGACCCCGTCGTCTTTTAAGGGCCACTGGCGGTCCCGGAGCCGCGCCGCTGCCTGGCGGCTTCGAACAGCGAGATCCCCGCCGCGACGCTCACGTTCAGGGACTCCACCCGGCCGGCGAGCGGAATGGCGAAGGCGTCGTCGCACGCTTTGCGGACGAGCGGTCGCAGGCCACGGCCTTCGGCGCCGAACACGAGCGCCGCTCCCGTCGTCAGGTCGGCAGACCAGAGTGGCGTCTCGGCGTCGCCGGCGGCTGCCCAGATCCAGAGGTCGTCGCGTTTGACGTCCGTCAGGTAGCGGGCGAGGTTGACGACGACGGCGACCCGCACGTGCTCGACTGCCCCTGCCGAGGCACGGCAAACCGCCGGAGTCACGCGAGCCGACTTGTGCTCCGTGATCACTACTCCGGTCGCGCCGGCGCCGTCGACGCTGCGGCACACGGCGCCGAGGTTGTGTGGGTCGGTCACCTGGTCGAGGCAGGCGATAAGGGGCCGCTCGCCCTTCGCCAGCTCGTAGGCGTCGGCGTAGCGGTACGGCTCGCAGAACGCCACGACCCCCTGGTGGTCGCGCGAGCCGGCGGCCGCCGTCAGCGCAGCCTCCGGGCGCATTTGTACCCGGAGCCCGGATTCCTCGCGGAGCCAGGGCTCGGCGGCGAGCGCGCGTTCGGTTACCAGGAGCTCGAGCACCTTCCGGCGGCCCGCGCGCAGGACCTCGCGCACGGGGCGCCGCCCGTAAACGACCTCGCGCGTCATCGTCGCGGGATCAGGCGATAGCCCTCGGCGACGTCCTGAACTTCCCAGCCCAATCGGACGATCTCCTGGCGGAGATTGTCCGCGAGGCTGAAATCACCTCCGGCCCGAGCGTCCGCGCGCTGGTCAGCCAGGCGCTTCACTTCGTCTGGGATTGGCCCGACTTCCGCTGAGGCTTTGAGACCAAAGATCGACAGTCCCTGATCGAGAAGCTCGATTTGTCCCTTGGAGCGCCACTCGTGAAGAATCGCCAACGCCGCTGGGGTGTTGAAGTCATCGTCGAGGACGGCTGCGAACGCATCCCAGCTTGGAGCCTCCTCAACCCAATGAGCAACGCGAAAGGCCTGCCCGAAGGTTTCCGCCTGCGCCTTGGCGGCCTCCATCGCTTCGTCTGAATAGTCGATTGGGCTGCGGTAATGGGCGCCGAGGAAATAGACGAGAATCGCCTCCGGGCCCCAGCGGTCGAGCACCTCACGAAGCGACACGATGTTCCCCGCCGACTTGGACATCTTCTCCTCGTCCAGCTGCAGCAGCCCGTTGTGCGCCCACATGTCGGCGAACGGCCGGCCAGCGCCTCGCGATTGCGCGAGCTCGTTTTCGTGATGGGGGAAACGGAGGTCGATCCCGCCCCCGTGGATCTCGAACTCCGGACCTAGATGCTTTTCGGCCATCGCCGAGCACTCGATGTGCCAGCCCGGACGGCCCTTGCCCCACGGTGACTCCCAGGACGTGTCCTCGTGCGCCTTGTTCGCTTTCCAGAGCGCGAAGTCGCGCGGGTCCTCCTTCAGGTCGCTCGGCTCCTGGGCCACCATCTCGTCCGGGTCGGCCCCCGAAAGCCGACCGTAGTCGGGGAAGGCGCCTACGCGGTAATAGACGTCTCCGCTGGACTCATACGCCAGCCCGCGATCGACCAGCTCTGAGATGAGGGCGACGATCTCCGGGATCGTCTCGGTCGCCAGGGGCTCCACGTCCGGCCGTTCTAGCCCCAGGTCGTCCGTGTCCTCGATGTACCAGCGCGTGGCCTCTGCGGCGAGCTCGGCACTCCCCATTTTCCGTTGCGCAGCTGCCGCGTAGATCTTGTCGTTGATGTCGGTGATGTTCTCGACGAGCTTGACGTCGTAGCCCTGCTCCTCGAGCCAGCGCTTCAGCCACAAAAAGACGATGTACGGCCGGGCGTTCCCGATGTGGATGCGCTGGTAGACGGTCGGACCGCAGACGTACATCCGGATCGGCCCCGGAGGCGGGGGGAGCTCGACCTTCTGGCGCGTCAGCGAGTCGTACAGGAGCACCCGGGCGTTATAGCCGCTCGGCGCTCAAGCCTTCTGGAACTGCTCCTCTTCTGTCGAGCCCCTGAGCGCGAGCGTCGAGCTTTCGCCGCCGGAAACCGCCTGCGCGACCTGGTCGAAGTAGCCCGCTCCGACCTCCCGCTGGTGGCGGGTGGCCGTGTAGCCCTCCGCCTCGAGCTCGAACTCGCGCTCCTGCAACCGCACATAGGCCGTCATGCCTTCCTCGGCATAGCCGCGCGCGAGCGCGAACATCGATTCGTTGAGAGCGTGGAAGCCGGCGAGGGTGATGAACTGGAACTTGTAGCCCATCTCGCCGAGGCGCCCCTGGAAGCCCGCGATGGCCTCGTCGTCCAAGTGTCGCTTCCAGTTGAAGGACGGGGAGCAGTTGTAGGCGAGGAGCTTCCCCGGGAAGCTGTCGTGGATCGCATCCGCGAACTCACGCGCCTCCCCCATGTCGGGCGTGGAGGTCTCGAACCAGATCAGGTCGGCGTACGGCGCGTATGCAAGACCGCGCGCGATGGCCGCGTCGAGGCCGCTCTCGATGACGAAGTAGCCCTCCGGCGTGCGCTCACCGGTGACGAACGGACGGTCGCGCTCATCCACGTCGCTGGTCAGGAGGGTCGCGCTCAGGGAGTCCGTGCGCCCGAGGATCAGTGTCGGGACATCGCAGACGTCGGCCGCGAGCCGCGCCGCCGTCAGGGTGCGGATGAACTGCTGGGTGGGGACGAGCACCTTGCCGCCGAGATGGCCGCATTTCTTCTCCGACGCGAGCTGATCCTCGAAGTGGACGCCGGCAGCGCCCGCATCGATGAAAGCCTTCATCAGCTCGAAGGCGTTCAGCACGCCACCGAAGCCGGCCTCGGCGTCCGCCAGAATCGGGGCGAGCCAGTAGCGGCCGTCGGAGGACTCTTCTGACCACTCGATCTGGTCGGCGCGTCGCAGCGCGTTGTTCAGGCGGCGAACAAGAGCCGGCGCGCTGTTCACCGGATAGAGGCTCTGGTCGGGATAGACCTCGGCGGCGCTGTTGGCATCCGCCGCCACCTGCCAGCCGCTCAAATAGATGGCCTTCAGGCCCGCCTTGACCATCTCGACGGCCTGGCCCCCGGTCATGGCGCCGAGGGCGGCAACGTAGTCCTCCTCCTGGAGCAGCTGCCACAACCGCTCCGCACCTAGCCGCGCGAGCGTGTGCTCCACGTGGACGGAGCCGCGCAGGCGGCGGACGTCCTCTTCGCTGTACGTCCTCTCGATGCCGTCCCAGCGCTCCATCAAGCCCTCCTCAGTCCAAATATTCGTAGGCCGGCAATGTCAGGAACTCCTCGAACTCCTCGTCGAGAGCGACTCGGTCGAAGAGGGCGTGCGCCTCGTCCCAGCGGCCCTCGCCGGCCAGCTTCTCGAGCTCCGCGTCCTCGATCTCCCGCACGTGCTCGCGCTCGGCCTTGCCGTGGCGGATCCACTGCCAGATCTGGGCGCGGGAGATCTCCGCGGTCGCCGCGTCCTCCATCAGGTTGTTGATTGCGGCGGCGCCGACGCCTCGTAGCCAGGACTCCAGATACTGGAGTCCGACGCTGACGTTGTCTCGGATTCCCTCCTCGGTCACCTCGCCGCCCGGCACGCGCACGTCGAGTAGGTCGCCGGCCTCGACGGAAACGTCATCGCGGCGCCGGCCGACCTGGTTCGGACGGGCGCCGAGGATCGCGTCGAAAACCTCCGTGGCGACGGGGACGAGGTCGGGGTGAGCCACCCACGTGCCGTCGAACCCGTCGTTCGCCTCCCGCTCCTTGTCCTCGCGGACCTTCGCGATCGCGGTGGCGTTCACGTCCGGATCCTTGCGGCTGGGGACGAAGGCGGCCATTCCGCCCATGGCGTGTGCCCCGCGCCTGTGACAGGTGCGAACGAGAAGCTCGGTGTAGGCCCGCATGAACGGGACTGTCATCGTCACCTGCGCCCGGTCGGGCAGGACGCACTCAGGACGGTCGCGGAACTTCTTGATGATGCTGAAGATGTAGTCCCAGCGCCCGGCGTTGAGCCCGGCGGCGTGCTCGCGGAGCTCATAGAGGATCTCGTCCATTTCGAAGGCGGCGAGGATGGTCTCGATCAGGACGGTGGCCTTGATCGTCCCGCGCTCCAGGGCGAGCTCCTCCTGCGCAGCAACGAAGACGTCGTTCCAGAGGCGCGCCTCGAGATGGCTCTCCAGCTTGGGGAGATAGAAGTACGGTCCGCTGTTGTCGAGGAGGCTGCGCCCGCAGTGGAAGAGGTAGAGCCCGAAGTCGAAGAGGCTCGCCGAGATCGACTCGCCGTCCACCAGGACATGGCGCTCGGGAAGGTGCCAGCCGCGCGGGCGGACGATCAGCACGGCGGTCTCCTCGTTCAGGCGGTAGTCCTTCCCCTCCGGAGTGGTGAGCTCGATGGTGCGCTCGATCGCGTCGATCAGGTTCGCCTGCCCCTGAACGCAGTTCTCCCAGGTCGGAGAGTTCGCGTCCTCGAAGTCCGCCATGAAGCAGCGTGCTCCCGAGTTGAGCGCGTTGATCATCATCTTCCGCTCGACCGGTCCGGTGATCTCGACGCGGCGATCCTGCAAGTCGGGAGGAGCCGGATCCACACGCCAGTCGGCCTCGCGCAGCTCACGGGTCTCCGGAAGGAAGTCAGGCAGCTCGCCTGCCGAGATCCGGTCCTGTCTTTCCACCCGCGCCGAAAGCAGCTCCTCCCGCCGCGGGTTGAAGCGCCGGTGGAGGCCCGCGACGAACTCGAGCGCGTCCTCGGTCAGGATTTCCTCCGCCCGCCCCTCGCGCGGCGCGCGGAGGTCGACCCCCTCTACGACCAGCAACGGCCTAGTCCCTGTCGTGGTCGCGTTCGCACGCCTCCGGGCACGTGCACTCTGCGACCTCGGCGGTGCTCAGATAGGAGAGGCGGCGAGGGAGCGTGGGAGCGTCCTCGCGCTCCTCGGATTCAGCTTCCAATACGGCTACGGCCTCCATTACAGCCATGGTAAAGGCTTTGGACTCTATAAATCGAATGATTTCTGTCGATCTTTGCTATCAGTATTATCTATATATGCTCCTGGCCCAGATCGCCGCCTTCGTCGAGGTGGCCCGACGGCAAAGCGTGAGTCGAGCTGCAGAGGCTCTCTTCGTGACGCAGCCGGCGTTGACCGCGCGCCTCCAGAGACTCGAGGCGGATCTCGGTGCAAGCCTCTTCGTTCGCACCTCTCGCGGCATGAAGCTGACAGATGCGGGCGAGGCGTTCCTCCCCTACGCAGTCCGCGCGCTCGACGCTCTCGGCGACGGTCGCATGCAGGTCAATGCACTGGAGCGGGGTGGCGCCGGGCACCTGGCCATCGGAGCGGCGCCCGCCCTGAGCACGTACGTCCTTCCCGGATTGCTCAAGCGGTTTGCGCAATCGCACCCGCGCGTATCGGTGAGCGTTCGAACCGGGCATTCGGAGGAGATCCTCGAGCTCGTCCTGCGCGAGCAGGTGGACATCGGTCTGGTGCGGGCGCTCCATCACCGCGACATCGTCAGCATCCCGCTCTATGAGGATCGGCTGATCCTCGTCGTCGATCCCGCCCATCCCTTCGCCGGCTCCGGTCGCATCCGGCTCGAGCAGATCGCGCATGAGCAGGTCATCCTCTTCGACCGCACGTCCAGCTATCACGAGCTCACCAGCGCGCTCTTCAGGACGGCGGGCGTGTCACCGTCCGGCGTCATGGAGCTGGACAACATCGACGCGGCGAAGAAGATGGTCGAGCAGGGGTTCGGAGTGGCGCTCCTGCCGCATACCTCGGTCGCCCAGGAGCTGAGCTCGGGGACGCTCGCCGAAGTTGCGATTCAGGACGCCGCTCCGGTTCGTCGTCAGATCGTCGCGATCCGCAGGCGGGACGCGGGGCGGCCCACGGGTGCCGTCGCGGCTTTGCTCGACACCTTCGCCGCCGGCCGGGCCGAGCTTACCGAGTGGCCGCCTCGACGCGCCGAAGCGCCTCGTCGCGCGAAAGCGCCAGGAGGACGGTCCAGAGCTCCGGGCCCCGCTCGGCGCCGGTGAGCGCCAGGCGGAGGGCCCGCAGGTCCCCACCGACCGCCTTCAGCTCCCGGAGGATCGCCTTCGCCCCGGCGGCGTCCAGCTGTCCGTCAGCGCGCTCGCGAAGCTGGCTGAACCGCTCCAGTGTCTCGGGTGAATCCGAGCCCGCGGGAGCCGGGGGCTCGACGATCGACGTGGCGATGCCGCGAGCTTCCCGAAGGTCACGCGCTCCGCGCATCGCCGGCGCGAGCTCGAGCGGCGCTTCGACGAGCCCGGCGAGCTCCTCGTCGCTCATGGCGCCGATGGCCTCGACCGCAAGGCGCCGGAGACGCGTCAGGTCGAGGTGGACATCACCGCGCGGTAGGCCGAGCTCGTCCAGGTAGGCACGTACCGCTCCCGCGGGAAAGCCCTCGTCGCGCAGTTCCGCGAGCGAGCTCGCGCCGTGGCGCTTCGAGAGCTTCGTGCCGTCTTCGCCGACGATCAGGCCGTGATGGATGTACACCGGCGGCTCGGCGCCGAGAGCCCGCGTGAGGTCCTCGTGGAGAGCCTGGTTGGAGAGGTGGTCCTTGCCCCGGATGACGTGGGTGATTCCGAAGTCGACGTCGTCTACGACGCTGGCCAGGTGGTAGGTCGGACGCCCGTCCGGGCGGAGAAGCGTGATGCGGCCGAACCGGACCGCCCCCTCTTCGTCCACGGTTCCAATCGTCCGCGCAGCCTCCCGATGGCGCTCGGCGCGCTCGCTCTGGCGCAGCGGGCCCTCGTCCCACCCGATTCCGAGCCATTCAAGGTCCCGCAGGATCCCGGCTTCGGCCTCCGCGTCCGTCCGCTCGGCATCGGTGTCGTCTATGCGCAGAACGAAGACTGCGTCGTTCTCGTCGGCAAACCGGCGGTTGATCGCCGCTGTCAGGGCGCTGCCGAGGTGAAGCGAGCCCGTCGGGCTCGGCGCGAAGCGGACGCGAACCATCGGATCAATCTAACGTTGCGGCGCAACGGCAATGAGCTTTTCGACCGACGACAGTCTCGTTCTCGCCGCAATCCTGGTCGCGGTCGCGCTGCTCTTGATCGTCGCCCACCTGGTGCGGGTTCCGTACCCGATCCTGCTCGTGGTCGGAGGCCTGGGCCTGAGCTTCGTGCCGGGCATCCCTGAGATCCAGCTTCCACCGGACCTGGTGCTGATCGCGGTTCTGCCTCCGCTCCTGTACGGAGCAGCGTTCTTCACCTCGCTCCGCGACCTGCGCGAGAACGCCGGAGCGATCAGCCTGCTCGCGGTGGGGCTCGTGCTGACGACGATGCTCGTGGTCGCCGCGGTGGCTCATTTCCTGATCGCCGATCTCAGTTGGCACGGAGCGTTCGTTCTCGGGGCGGTCGTCTCGCCGACCGATCCGACTGCAGTCTCGGCCATCGCGGAGCGCCTGGGCCTTCCTCGGCGGATCGTTGCGCTAATCGAAGGCGAGAGCCTCGTGAACGACGGAACCGCTCTCGTCGCCTACAAGTTCGCCGTTGTCGCGGTCGTGACCGGAAGCTTCTCGCTCGCCGACGCCGCCGGAAGCTTCCTCCTCAACGTCGTAGGCGGGATCGCGATCGGCCTGGGTGTCGGCTTCCTCATCCGCCAGGTTCGTCGGCGGCTCGACGATCCGCCGCTCGAGATCACGATCTCGCTCCTCAGCGGCTTCTTCGCCTATCTGCCGGCGCAGGCGGCCGGAGTCTCGGGTGTCCTTGCCGCTGTCACGGTCGGGATCTACATGGGCTGGCACACGCCGGAGCTGACCAGCGCGCAGACCAGGCTGCAGGGGATCGCCGTCTGGGAGATCCTCTTCTTCCTCCTCAACGCGCTCCTGTTCGCGCTCATAGGCCTGCAGCTACCGGGGATTCTCGACGCCCTCTCCGGCCGCTCGACCGCCACGCTGGTCGGCTACGCGGCCGCCGTGACCGCCGCTGTGATTGCGGCCCGATTCCTCTGGGTTGTCCCGGGAACGTTCTTGACGGCACGCTTCCGGCGGAGGAGGCGGCCCTTCCAGGAGCCCGGGAAGGCCGCTGTCCTCATAGGCTGGTCCGGGATGCGCGGAGCGGTCTCGCTGGCGGCGGCGCTCGCGCTCCCGCTCACGACGGATGCCGGCCAGCCGTTTCCCAATCGTCCGCTGATCATCTTTCTCACGTTCGGGGTCATCCTCGGCACGCTCGTGCTCCAGGGCCTGACGCTGCCCGCGGTCGTCAAGATGCTTGGACTCGAGGACGAAGGTCGTGCCGAGAAGGAAGAGACGAAGGCGCGCCTGTACGCAGCGGAGGCGGCGCTCGCTCGCCTCGAGGAGCTGGCCGAAGAGGAGTGGGTACGCGAGGACACGCTCGAGCGCCTGCGCGGCATGTTCGGTTTCCGCCGTGAGCGCTTCCGCAGCCGCTTCGACCCCGAAAGCGACGGAGCTGTCGAGGACCGCTCCGCCGCCTTCCAGCGCCTGATGCGAGAACTGCTGGATGCAGAGCGCGATGCGGTTTTCGAGCTGCGGCGAACCCGGCGCATCGACGACGACGTCATGCGCCGCGTCGTTCGCGACCTGGATCTCGAGGAAGCGCGGCTGGATGCTTGACGGGCTGTTGCTGGACTGGTTCCGGGAACACGGCCGTAACCTGCCCTGGCGGCGAACGCGCGATCCGTACGCGGTTCTCGTCTCCGAGGTGATGCTCCAGCAGACGCAGGTCGAGCGCGTCGTCCCGCGCTACGTCGCCTGGCTCGAACGCTGGCCGAGGGTCGAAGCGCTGGCGGCCGCTCCCGCCGCCGCGGTCATCCGGGAGTGGCAGGGGCTCGGCTACAACCGGCGCGGGTTGAATCTGCACCGCGCGGCGCGACAG
>DATNOU010000134.1:0-10408 GCA_035601195.1 Gaiellaceae bacterium
GTCGTGGCGACACGACGGCTAGCTAAACCCCGTCCGGTGCAAGGCGAACAGGCTCCGCTCGTAGGCTGCCCGCCGAGGAGCCGGGTGCGCTGCTCGAGCCGCCGGGAAACCGGTGGCCTAGATGGATGGTCATCCTCGACAAAATCCGGCTTACAGGCCTGCTAAGGAAAAAGCCTCGGAAACGGGGCTTTTTCTATGCCTGCCATTCGCCCTGCCGCTCTAGACACGCAGCCTCGAGGGGAGGAAGATGATGACGTAGTACGGCGTCGAGAGGAGTGGTTGGCGGCATGAGACGGATTCTCAGCACGCTGCGGAGCTCCTCCGCGACGGCCTGATCGACGTCCATTTCGACCTTACTCCACGCGGTCGCCGCGCGCTGGCGCGTGTGGGGAAGCAGGACTGATCGGCGAAATCGAAGGGGACGGCGGAGCTGACTTGACAGGAGGCGGCAAAGGTACGACCCTCGATTGCTGAACGAGAGCGGGTCTCATGAGTCAGAAGACGGACATGACCGAGACAAAGAAGCAAAGGGCGAGGATCCCTCCGGTCGTCGTGCCGGGTGACCCGATGAAGATCATGCTGCAGCTTGTCGCCGGGGCGTTCCTCGCGCTCTTCGCGGGGCTGTGGATCTGGATCGCGTGGAAAGTGTGGCGATTCGACTCGAACGGGGGCACTGAGGCCCTGGAGTTTTCGGACGCCATCGTCGCCACGGCCGGCATCGTCGCCTCCGCTGTCGCGGCCGGCACCGCCGCCGTGCTGGGCATCGAGATCCAGAGGCGATCGGGACGGCTTTCGGCACGGGTCAACAGCGCGGTGGCCAGCTCGCCTCTGCTCTTTGCAGGGGTGGTCGCATACATCGTCGTGGGCGGCCTCAACCTCGTCGTCTGGCTCGGGAACTCCGATGCGGCGCCCGACATGGTCGGGACCTTCGCGCTCGGTGCACTCGGCTGGCTCGCGGGGGCGTTCGCCTCGGTCTTCAGCGCGGACTGAGCGCCCGGCGGGGAGTCGCCGCGCTCTTCGCCTGGAACTTGCCGAAGGTCAGTGAATCGGCGACCGGGCGCCGCACACGATCGTCGTTCGAAGCTAGCTACTCGGGCGTGACGTAGGCGGCGGTGATGCCGCCGTCCACCAGAAACGTCGAGCCGTTCACGTAGGACGACTCATCGCTCGCGAGGAAGAGCGCTCCGTACGCGATCTCCTTCGCCTGCGCGAGCCGGCCAATGGGAACGTGCACGAGGCGGCGCTCCAAGGCGCCCGGCGTTTCCGACAAGAGGCGCATGAGCAGCGGCGTCTCCACGGGGCCGGGGCAGAGCGCGTTCACGCGCACTCCCCGGCGTGCGAATTCGACTGCCAGCTCCCGGCTCATGGACAGGACCGCTCCCTTCGAGGCCGTGTAGGAGATCTGCGAAGTCGCGGCGCCCGCCAGCGCGACGAACGAGGCAACGTTGATGACCGAACCGCCTCCGCGCTCGAGGAGATGCGGAATCCCGTACTGGCAGCAGAGGAAGACGCCCTTCGTGTTGACGTCCTGAACGCGTTGCCACGCGTCCACCTCGGTCTCGAGAACCGAGTTGTCGTCCGCCGGCATGATCCCGGCGTTGTTGTAGAGGACGTCGACACCGCCATAGCGCTCGACAGTGGCGCGGAACATCTCCTGGACGCTCTCGGGATCGGTGACGTCGACCTTCTGGAAGAAGGCTTCGCGTGCTTCGGCAGCGGTCTGTTGCCCCTGGTCCTCCGCGACGTCGGCGACACAGACGCTCGCTCCCTCCTCTGAGAAGAGGAGCGTCGCCTCGCGGCCGATCCCGCCCCCGGCGCCGGTGATGACCACGACCTTGCCGTCGAGTCGACCCATCCGGACCCGGAGCTTAGCCGCGGAGGTCGGCCAGGACCCGGTCGAGTCGTGCCCAACGCGTGTCGGCGTTTCGTGCGGTGGAGCCGCTGAACCAGACCAGAACGACGTTCCGCGAGTAGCGCTTGTAAGCGACCCAGGTGCCGCTGTTGGAGTCGAGCTCCCAGTAGATCCCGTCGGAGTCGCGCTCCAGAGCCTTCTTCGTCGCCTTGTCCCGAAGGAGCGAGTTGACCGCTTCCAGGTGCCCCTTCTTGGCGACGTAGACCGAGAAGATCCCGTACCGGTCGAGCAGCTCCTTCGACGGGTTCAGGCCGTAGCTCAGCTGATCGAACGCCTCGTCCTCCATGGCGGCCCGCTCGAGGGGACGTCCCGTCTCGCGCTCGAACTGACCGATGACCTGGCCAGGCGCGACGAGCTCAACCTGCGGTTCGCTCTGGCCCGACCCACAGCCAGCGGCGACGCTCACGGCAAGGACGCCCGCGAGCGCCAAGGCGATAACGGCAGCACGCCTCACACCGGAAAGCCTAGGGACCTCTACTGACGGCTGCTAGGCGGGAGGACTCTGACGCGGCCGCGCCTGGGCTTCAGACGCGAAGGACGCGCAGTGCTCGCAGAGATACTCGCTCTCGGCGATCGGAACCCACCCCGGCGGCGGCTCTGCAGCGTGAGCGCCGTACTCACCGATCCGCAGACCGCAGCTGCAGACGTAGACGACGCTGAGGCCAGGCAGCAGGTCCGGGGAGCCGTAAACGACCGGCATCACTGTCGATGATGCTCCTCCCACGCGGCCTCCGCAAGTCGCAGCGCGGTCGCCCTGCCGAGGGTGACAGCCGGCCTGGGTGAAGGAGCGCTACTCGGTGGCGAAATAGACGTTCTTTACTTCCGAGTAGCCCGCCAGCCCGTGCATGCCGAGCTCACGCCCGAAGCCGGACTGCTTGAAGCCCCCGAACGGCGTCGAGACGCGGACGGAGCTATTCGAGTTGATCGAGAGGACGCCCGAGTCGATCCCGCGGGCGACGCGGAGAGCTCTTGCGCCGTCCCGCGTCCAGATCGACCCCGAAAGGCCGTAGGGCGTCGCGTTCGCGAGCTCTACAGCCTCCTGTTCGTCCTCGAAAGGGATCACGGCGGCGACCGGCCCGAACACCTCCTCGCGGGCGACGCGGTCGTCGTTCGACGCCTCCACGAGCGTGCAGGGAAACCAGAAGCCGGGAGCGTCGGGTACGTTGCCACGAACGACAACATTACCGTCGACGTAGGACGACACCCGTTCTCTCTGCTCGGCCGAGATGAGTGGCCCCATCTCGGTCTCCTCGCTCCTCGGGTCTCCGACCTTTACTGCCTCCGTGGCCGCGATCAGAAGCTCCAGAAACCGGTCGTACGCCGATCTCTGCACGAAGATCCGCGAGCGTGCGCAGCAGTCCTGGCCGGCGTTGTCGAACACTGCGTAGGGCGCCGATGCCGCCGCACGCTCGATGTCGGCATCCGCGAAGATCACGTTGGCCGACTTCCCGCCGAGCTCGAGGGTGACGCGCTTGATCGTCCCGGCGGCGGCCTTCATCACCTCGCGGCCGACCTCCGTGGAGCCCGTGAAGCCGATCTTGGCCACCTCCGGGTGCTCGACGAGGCGTTGCCCACGACCGAACCCTTGCCGACGAGGACGTTGACCACGCCGTCCGGGATCCCCGCCTCGTCCATGAGCTCCTTCAGCCGCAGAGCCGAGAGAGGGGTGAGCTCCGCAGGCTTCAATACGACGGTGTTTCCGCAGGCGAGCGCAGGGCCGAGCTTCCAGCTCGCGATGTTGAGCGGGAAGTTCCACGGGACGATCAGACCGACGACACCGAGCGGTTCGCGGAAGGTCATGTCGACGCCTCCCGCCACCGGGATCGTGTCCCCGTAGTGCTTCTCGACGGCGCCCGAGTAGAAGTGGAAGACGCTCGCGACCATGCCGATCTCCGCGCGAGCACCCGAGATCGGCTTGCCGACGTTCTCCGACTCGATGCGTGCGAGCTCCTCGGCGTTCTCGTCGACGAGTGTCGCCACTTTTCGCAGAAGACCTGCCCGCGCCGCCGGGGCGACGTCGCGCCAGGCCGGGAAGGCGGCCCTTGCGCGCGCGACGGCTTCGTCGGCCTCCTCGACCCCGGCCTCGTCGAGCTCCACGATCGGCTGCTCGGTGGCCGGATTGAGTACCGACAGGCGCGTCACTCTCTCGCCTCGTGGTACGCGCGCGCCTCCCCGACGAGCGCCTCGAAGAGCGCGAAATCCTTGCCCGCCTCCGGGTGCCAGAGCACTCCGAGCGCGAAGCGCAGGGAAGGATCCTCGAGGGCTTCGATCGTCCCGTCGTCGGCTCGGGCGGCCTCGCGCAACCCCTCCCCGAGCTGTCCGTAGCCCTGGTGGTGATGGCTCTTCACGGGCGCGTGGTCGCCGAGGATCTGCTGCACCCGCGTTCCCGAGACGAGGTCGACGTCGTGGTCGGCGAAGACGCCCGGCGTGTGCTTGTGCTTCTCGTCGCCGACCACCTCGGGGAGGTGCTGGACGAGGTCGCCGCCGCGGGCGACGTTCAGCACCTGACTTCCTCGGCACACGGCGAGGACGGGCATGTCGCGCTCGAGCGCCGCTTGCAGGAGGGCGATCTCTCCGCGATCCCGCTCGGGTACCACCCCGTCCGTCTCGGCGTGCGCCTGCTGACCGTAGATCTCCGGGTCGAGGTCGGATCCGCCCGAGAAGAGGAGCCCGTCGAGCGCATCAAGCGTCTCGTCGATCCCTTCCATGCTTGGCGGCACGAGGAGCGCCCGGCCGCCCGCGGCCTCGACCGCGCGAACATACGCAGCCGGAATGAGCGCCGCGTCGTCCTCCCAGACGCCGAAGCGTGCCAACGTGAGGTACGTCGTAATCCCGATCACTGGCCGCCTAGCCACGTTCGAACATCCTCTCGCGCTCGTAGCAGGTCACCACTTCGTCGAAGAGCCGCTGCTCGGTACGCGCGTAGTTGAGGTAGTGGTCGACGACGTCGTCCCCGAACGCGGTGCGCGCCATCGTCCCCCCCTCGAGGGCGGCGATTGCCTCGCGGAGGGAGTGGGGGAAGCGCTCGGCGTCGGACTCGTAGGCGTTCCCCTCGAGCGGCGGAGGTAGTTCGAGCCCCTGCTCGACGCCGTTCAGCCCGGCAGCGAGCAGCGCGGCGAACGCGAGGTACGGGTTCGCATCGCCTCCCGGGATGCGCGTTTCCGCGCGCAGGCCGTCGCCGTGCCCGACGATGCGAAAGCCGCACGTGCGGTTGTCATGGCCCCAGGCCAGGGTCGTTGGAGCCCAGCTGCCGGCCGCAAAGCGCTTGTAGGAGTTGATCGTGGGCGCAAGGAAGATCGCGAGCTCCTTCAGCGACGCGATCTGGCCGGCGAGGTACTGCTTGAAGACGTCGGACTCGCCGGCGAAAGCGCTCTCGCCGTCACGCCACAGGCTCGAGTGGATGTGGCAGGAGTTCCCGATCCAGGTGTGGTCAGGTTTTGCCATGAAGGTGATCGACTGGCCGTTCAGGTGCGCGATCTCCTTGGCGCCGTTCTTGTAGATCGTGTGGTTGTCGGCCATGGTGACCGCGTCGTCGAAGCGGAAGTTGATCTCCTGCTGTCCCGGCCACGCCTCGCCCTTGGACGTCTCCACCCTGATGCCTGCGCCCTGCATTCCGTTGCGGATCTGCCGGATCAGGGGCTCGTCGTAGGTCGTGGCGAGGATGTGGTAGTCGAGGATGTACGGGACCGAGGGCGTGAGGTCACCGTAGTGCTTGGCGTGAGCCTCCTCGTAGCTCTCCTTGAGGAGGTAGAACTCGAGCTCCGAGCCGAACTTCGCCGTGTAGCCAAGCTTCTCGGCCCGCTCGACCTGGCGCTTCAGCACCTGGCGGGGCGAGGGATTCACGGGCGAGCCATCGTGCCAGACGACGTCGCAGAGGACGAGCGCCGTGGCTTCCAGCCAGGGAATCCGGCGCAGCGTAGCCATGTCGGGCTTGAGCCCGAAATCGCCGTAGCCACGCTCCCAGCTCGCGATTCCGTAACCGGGAGTGGGATCCATCTCCATGTCGAGCGCGAGCAAGTAGTTGCAGCCCTCGACACCGTGCTCGGCAACGTCGCCTTCGAGGAAGAACTCGCCGTGTAGGCGTTTTCCCATCAGGCGTCCTTGCATGTCCGTAAAGGCGACGACGATGGTGTCAATGGACCCATCCTCCACCGCCGTTTTGAGCTCTTGCAGGATCAGCACGCGTGGGAGCCTAGCGCTCCGCTCCCTTGACGAGCACGCTACGTGCCGTTCAGAATCGCCCGCCTGGGGCGTGGCTTCCGACGAGTAGGAGGACCTGTGGCCGAGCGAACGCGGGGAGTGACATACAGGGAGGCTGCCGAGGGATACTTTGACAAGCGCTTACTCAGGAGGCACGCCGGGGTCTGGTCGCTTTGGGCGCTTGGAGTCGCGGCGGTCATCTCGGGCGACTTCTCAGGATGGAACCTTGGGCTGGACGCGGGCGGCTTCGGGGGCCTTCTCATCGCCACGCTCATCATCACCGGCATGTACTTCGGCCTCTGCTACTCGATCGCGGAGATGTCGCCGGCTCTTCCTCACACGGGCGGGGCGTACTCGTTCTCACGCTCGGCGATGGGCCCGTGGGGCGGCTTCGCGACGGGAGTCGCGGAGACGATCGAATACGTCGTCACCCCCGCCGTTGTCGTGACCTTCGCGGGAGCCTACCTCGAGTCGATCTCGAAGAGTTGGTTCGACGGGAGCCCACCGACGTGGGTCTGGTGGGCAATCCTGTATGCGATCTTCGTCGCGCTGAACATCTTCGGAGTGGGCGCGAGCTTCCGCTTTGCGGTGTTCATCTGCCTCCTTGCGCTCGTGATTCTGGCCGTTTTCTACGTCGGGGCGCTGACTGAGTTCTCGTGGGACCGGCTTACCAACATCAAGGCCGAAGCCGGTAACTCCGACTGGTTCCCGTTCGGGGTGGTCGAGGGCACCTTCCTCGCGCTTCCCTTCGCGATCTGGTTCTACCTCGCGATCGAGGAGTTGCCGCTCGCAGCTGAGGAGTCGCACGACCCAAAGCGTGACATCCCGAGGGGGACGATCTACGGCCTGCTCACGCTGGTGGTGACCGGCTTTCTTGTGCTCTTCCTCAACACCGGGGTGTCGGGCGCGGAGGAGATCAGGACGTCAGGGGAGCCGTTGCTCGACGGCTTCCGCGTGATCTTCGGGGAAGGCGGCGAGAACACGGCGAACGTTCTCGGGCTGGCGGCCGTGGCCGGCATCATCGCGAGCTTCCACACAATCATCTACGCGTACGGGCGGAACATCTTCTCGCTCTCGCGCGCTGGCTACTACCCACACTTCCTCTCGGTGACGCATGGGCGGCGCAACACCCCTCACGTTGCTCTCGTCGTTGGGGCGATCGTCGGCTTCGGCCTCGCGTTCCTGGTCGACCAAGCACTGAAGAACGACTGGCTCGGCGGAAATCTGTACGCGGCGCTGCTGTCCATGGCAGTCGCAGGGGCCGTGGTGTCGTACTTCCTTCAGATGATCTCGTTCATACTGCTGCGCCGCAAACTGCCGGACATCGAACGGCCGTACTGGAGCCCCGTAGGACAATGGGGCGCAGCGATAGGCGCCGTCATTGCGCTCATATCGCTCGCGGCGTGCTTCTGGCGTGACGACTACCGCCCCGGCGTCGTGGGCGTCGCCATCTTCTACGTTCTCGCGCTCACATACTTTGCCCTGCGCGGACGGCACCAGCTCGTGCTTTCGCCGGAGGAGGAGTTCGCGATGACGCGCGGCGTTCACGGTCACCCAGAGCGCGAGGGCTATGGCGTCACGCAGCGCGAGCGCTTTGGCGCCGGCGCGGATACCGCGCCGCCTGCGCCGCATACGTCAGAGACGAGGGAGGAGCCCTAGCCGCCGAGCTCCTCTGCGAGGAGCCCGGCGGCGTACGCTCGCCACGCCACGTCCGGCGCGTCGATCAGGCCGTGCACCGCTTCGCTGGCGTGCGGCAGCCCCTGAACCTGGAGGCGGAGCCCGAGAAGGCCCTGCTCGAGCGCCAGCTGGCGGTCGACCGTCCGCAGGTCGTCCGCGAGCGCAGTGACCGCGCGGCCGTCGAGGTCGAGCCCGCGTTCGGGATCGCCTCCTGCGGCGAGGAGGAAGGCCGCCCTTCGCGCCGCTGCCCGGATCTGCTCCCGTTCGATCGGGACGTCGGCTCCGGCCACCGAGGCGAAGACGACCAGCGCTGTCGCCAGGTTGTCCGTGCCCGTGTCTTCCGCCAGCGACTGCTCGAGCTCCACCAGCCACGGAGCGGGGCTCATCGGGCTTCGAGCCAGAGCGCGAGCGCTGCGACCGACACCGCATCGGAGAGGCGCGCAAGAGCGCCGACGAGGGGAACGCGTTCGACTTCGACATCCTCGTCATCGTCGAGCGCGGAGCCGCCTCCGACCCACAGCCCCGCCGCGCCGTACACGTGGACGAACTCGGTGGAGTAGGCGGGAACGGCCCAGAATGCGCCAAGATCTTGCCACTCGTCGGCGCCGAGCGCGCACTCCTCCGCGAGCTCCCGCGTGGCGGCCTCGATGGCGGTCTCGCCGGGCTCGAGCTTCCCGGAGGGGAGCTCGAGCGTCGCGCCACCGGATCCGGGACGGGTCTGCCGGACACAGACGAGCTGGTCGCCCTCGACCGCCACGATCACGACGGAATCAGGGTGCTCGACGAGCGGGATCGTCACGCGTCGTAGTATCGCCCGGTGCGACCCGAGGAGATCGCTGCCCGCGTCTGGCCCGACCGTGACCTGGCACTCGAGCCGCTCGGCGGTGGGATCACGAATCACAACTTCAAGATCACCGTGGACGGTGAGAGCTACGTCCTGAGGATCGGCGGTCGTGACACGGAGCTCTTGGGCATCGACAGATCCGTGGAGCACGGCGCCTCGGTTGCCGCGGCCGAGGCCGGTGTCGGCCCCGAGGTCGTCGATTTCCTCGAGCCGGAGGGCTATCTCGTCACCCGTTTCGTCGAGGGCCGCCCCGTTCCCCTCGAGGAGATGGCCCGGCCGAAGAACATCGTGCGCGTGGCGTCCACGCTCCGCCGGATCCACGAAGGCAGTCCGATTCCCGGGCGGTTCGACTCCTTTCGCGTCGTCGAGGCCTACCGTGCGACGGCGGAGGAGCACGGCGTCCAGGTGCCCGACTCTTTCTCGGCGGCCAAGGAGCATGCGGACGAGATCGAGTCCGCCCGCGGTTCGCAGCCTCTCAGGCCCTGCCACAACGATCTTCTGAACGCGAACTTCATCGACGACGGAACGAATCTCCGCATCGTCGACTGGGAGTACGCCGGTATGGGCGATGTCTTCTTCGATGTCGCCAACTTTTCCATCAACCACGAGCTGGGAGAGAGGGAGAACGAGGCCCTCCTGGCTGCTTACTTCGGGGAGCTTCGCTCCGAGGATCTCGCCTCGCTGCGCCTCATGCGCTTCATGTCGGACTTCCGGGAGGCCATGTGGGGCGTCGTTCAGCAGGGCATCTCGGAGCTCGACTTCGACTTCGTCGCCTACGCGCGGGAGCACTTCGAGCGGCTGGAGCGGACGGCCGCCGATCCCGCGTTCCGCGAAGCTTTGGCGGGCGTCTAGGACTAGACCGGTGAGGGCCGCCGTCGGCGGCGGATCATCAACGAGGCGGCGGTCGCGGCGAGAAGCGCGGCGAGCACGCCGATCGCGGGCCAGCGCCCATTCGTCCCGTCGCCAGAGGAGCCGCTCCCAGCCTCCCCGACTTGGAAGCTCGCCGTGTCGATGACAGCGACCCGTTCGTTTGCGCTGACAACGGCAAGCGAGCCGTTGTGCAGGCGCAGTCGCAGGTCCAGAAGGTCGACCCGGCCGGCGAGCGCATCCAGGTCGATGCAGTGGGCCTCGACCGCGACGGTGTCGAGCGCGTGCACGAAAGGCGCCTTCCCGCCGCCGTCGTAGAGCGTGTACGCCCAGCGGCCGTCCGAGCTCGTCGCCCGCGAGACGGGGTTGCCGCGCATTTCCTCGCCGGGCTCGGTCTTGTCGACGACCGGCTCGGGAACGAGCCTGCCGCCCTCCCTGTCGAAGGCGCGCACCGCGTACTCGGTGGGGTCCTTTCGCGACAGGTACTGGATGAAGTAGAGCATCGACCCGTCCGGGGAGACGGCGTCCAGGCTGAAGTCGCCGCGAAGCGTCACGGCGTCGCGGACATGAAGACCCGGAGTGCTAACGATCAGAAAATCGGTCTTCGCACGCGGATAGGCGAGCCGGGGCCGCACGAGGACGAGGGTCTTGCCGTCGGCCGAGAGGCCGGTTGCGGTTCCGTCGTAGGCGACGCCGGCAATCGTGTAGCGCCCGGCGAGGAAACGAACGGCGACGACGCGTTGGTGGGGGCTGATGCGCGCGAGGACCGTGCGGTTGCGCTCGCCGATGGCGACGTAGCGGAATCCCGTTGGGGTGGCGATGCCGGTGAGCCCGGCGTCCTCGCGCAGGCTCGGGCCGCCGGCCGCCTGGGCGGGCGCCCCCGCCAACCCGGCTGCGAGGAGCGCGGT
>DATNOU010000135.1:0-1812 GCA_035601195.1 Gaiellaceae bacterium
AGACGCCCCCACGGCCGCGCCGGCCACCGGCCTCCGGCCGGTGGCCGCTCAACAGGGGTCCATTTTCAACCGGCGCGTCGAATCAGACGGGGGTGAGATTTCAACCGGCGCCAGAGGGTGAGATTTCAACCGGCCTTGACAGTTATCGGCGGCGGAGAAGACGGGCGAGGAAGCCGCGTGCGGGTGATGCTTCTTCGCGGCTCGGTGACGGGTCGGGCGGGCGGGCGATCGGAGTCGCGACGTGGCGGGGCGCGGAAGCCCGCTCCCGTTGCGCTCGAAGTGCCTCGCTCATCTCGGCGCGGTGCGACTGCTCCGCCATCTGCTGCCCGGACTACGCCGCGCGGCGTTCGGCTCCTTCTCGTCAGGTGATCGCCCCGTCGCTCAGGGGAAACCTCCAAGATGGGATTTGGTCATACTCGGACCGTGGCCGATGACGACTCGTCCAAGGCGGATAAGAGCAAGGCGGATAAGAGGGAGACACGTTCGCCCGCGGCGCTGGAACCGGAGCACAGCTTCGGCGAGCTTCGACACTACGTGCCCCAGGACATCCTCGGCGTCTCCTTCCCGGTCAGCGTGCGCGGCTACGACCGGCGGGCCGTCGATGCCTACACCGAACGCGTCAACCGCGTGATCGCGGAGCTCAAGCTACGGGCCTCGCCGCCGACGGCGGTCAGGCACGCGCTTGAGCAGGCCGAAGGGAAGGTTCAAGGTCTCCTTCGTGCCGCGCGGGAGGCCGCGGAGGAGATCACGGCGAGCGCGCAACGGGAAGCGGAAGAGAGCACCGCACGCGCGAGAGCCGAGGCGGCCAAGCTCACCGTCAACACGAGTACCGAGGCTGAGCGCATGCGGGCTGAGGCTGACGAGCTCGTCGCCAACGCGAGGACGGAGGCGACCGAGACCGTAGCCGAGGCGAAGGCCGAGACGGACGAGATGGTCGCCGAGGCGAGGGCCGAGGCGCAGAACACCCTCGCGCGCGCGCAGGCCGAGGCGGACGAGCGTCTTCAACGGTTACAGGGAGAGCTCGCGTCACTGCGGGAGGAGGCGGAGGCGCAACTGCGCGAGATTCGCGCTGACACGGAAGCGGTCTGGAACGAACGCCGCGAGCTGCTCGACGACCTCCGCGGGATGGCGAGCCGCCTCCTCGATGCGGCCACCGCAGCGGCTGGCCGGTTCCCCCACCAGGAGCCTGCCCAGCATGAGGAAAAGCCGCGCGGGGCCGATGCGGAAGCTGAAGCCGAACAAGCGGCGACCACTACGGATGAGTCCGCTCCGGCTATCCCGCCGGTGGGATCCGACGAAGACGGAGACGACGAGTCTCGCGAGGAGGTAGCGCAGAAGGCGGCCTCCGGGCCGGACACCTGAGCTGGACCGTGACCGAGGTGCGTGAACAGCCGCCGGCCGCACGCTCCCGACGGTTGAAGATCGCGTTAGGGGTTTAAGGCGGTCTTCATGCTGCGGCTCGGTATTCGTAGATGAGCCGTCTCCAGACTCGACGCCCGGGTGCGGGACGAACTCCAAAAAACGTGTCCCGAACCGTGTCCCCGAATAGCCAATTTCAACCTCACACAACCAGCGCAACTTCGCGTTGACCAACCTAACCTGACCTAACTTGCGGGCGGATCCTGGTATTTGCAAGTCGGAGGCCGCGGGTTCGAATCCCGCACGCTCCATTACGAGAAAAGACACATCTCGCAGGAGCTTTCTGCCGGACCGTTTCCGGCCTGACAACGACGGTCGTGCGTCGTGGCACGACAACGAGATACGAGCTGAACAGGCTCGTCGCCGCGCGCAGCCTCATCGCGCGCGTCCTCG
>DATNOU010000136.1:0-5858 GCA_035601195.1 Gaiellaceae bacterium
CTCGTCTTCCTGGACGTAGTGACGCTTGCGACCCTCGCTCACAGATACGTCGGCGGGGGGAGCCTTCCCCGGCTCCCCTACCCGCTCCTCGAGATACGCGTCCCACCACGGATCTCCGGGCCTGCGCTTGCGCCAGCCATCAATGCAGTCGAAGTTGAGACAGGCGCGGCCGTCGAGCATGCGGCCGCGGTCTCCCTCGCCGCGCCGGTGGCTATTGCAGAGCCCACAGGGAACGCGACTGGAGCCAAGGGCTACGGGGAAAGCAGAGGTCTCACGGCGTCCGGGGCCTTCGGCGAGGGGGAACCGGAGGTCTAGGACGCTGTAGAGACGGTGACGCCACGGCCACGGGTCAGGGCGAGGCGCGGGCGCGCGGCCAACGCGCCAAAACATCTCGGCTACAGATTCGCCGTCAGGATTTGTGGGCGAGCGCCGGTTGTAAATCCAGTAGGTGTCGCAGTCGAGCTTCTTCGGGGGCATTGGGCATTGGCTCCATCGGGGGCAGCGGTCCCGAGACCACACCGGGACCACACGGGGACAGCATTTAGCGGCAACTACGGCGAGGACAAACCGCCTGGTTGAGCCAAAACCGCATGGCTCCGCGGCCCTAAATCTTTCCTCGCCAAAGGACATCTTGGCGGGCCGCGAAGTGGTTGCTAGCGTCGGCGCCGTGGTGCGAGGAACGGTTCTGCTGGTCGAGCACGAGGGTCCGGTGCGGGCCTACCTCGAGCAGCAGCTCGCGGACGACGGCTTCGAGGTGCTGGCCGCCGACCGCGGCGTGCAGGCCCTCGACCTCGCCGAGGAGGTGAAGCCCGACCTCGTCCTCCTGGACGCCGTCCTACCCGACGCGTCCGGATTCGAGCTCTGCGGCCGCCTGCGCGACGGAGAGCCTGGGCGCCGCTGGAACCGCGACGTCCCCGTCATCATGGTGAGCGCGCGCGGCGATCCCGTCGACCGCGTGCGCGGCTTCGCGCGGGGCTGCGACGACTACGTCGTGAAGCCCTTCGTCTACGACGAGCTGCTCGCGCGGATGCGTGCTGTCCTCCGCCGCTCGAACGGGCTGCGGCACCCGCGCTTGACGGTGCGCGACCTCGAGATCGACCTCGCCTCCCGAGTCGTCACTCTGGCCGGCGAGACGGTGCAGCTCTCCGCCAAGGAGTACGAGCTCCTCGTCGCGCTCGCCGAGGATCCCGAACGGGTCTTCAAGAAAGAAGAGCTCCTGCGCAACGTCTGGGGCTTCCGGTCGCTCGGGCGTACGCGCACGCTGGACTCTCATGCGTCGCGGTTGCGGCGCAAGCTCAACCGCTCGCCCGAGACCGCCTACATCCTCAACGTGTGGGGAGTGGGGTACCGGCTCGTCGCGACGGCGGGCTAGGGCTTCGTCACGCTCACGAGCACGATCTCCTCGTGGTTGCCGCTCACGGTGTGCTCCTTGATGTCCCCGACGCCGGCGACGTACCATTTGCGCTCTGCGACGCCCGGGTCGAGCTTCGGGGCCGTCTCGACTGTCAGCAAGGTGTCCGGGTAAGAGCCGTTCGGCACGGTGACGGAGCCACCCGGTCCAAGAACCCGCGCCTGGTCGAGGGCGTAGCGCGGGTAGTACTCCTGGCGGTACGTGTCGCCTTGCTGAGGGTCGCCGGGCATGATGATCCCCGGCTCCGCGCCTGCGACTCCAGCCTCCCAGGAGTCGTCTGCCTTCACGAATTTGCCGTGGTGAAGCTCACGCGTGTCCTCGCCCACGTACCAGACGTTGCCCTCCTTGTCCTGGGCGTACCAGTCCAGCGTGTGTTCGATCGGCGTGCCGCGAGAAGAGACGGTGTCTCGCACAACCACGCACTTGATGCCGAGGATCGTCTTCGTCCGGTGGGTGACCACCATGTCGTCGTTTTGGGGAGTCTTTCCGTTCTCGGCGACGCCTCTGTAGTGAAAGCCGGTTCCCGGCAAGAGCGGGAAGTAGCGGTTGTCGATCGTCGCGACGAAGTTCGCGGGATCGATCTTGGGTGCGTACGTCCCGTGGATCGGAGCCAGGGCCGAAGCCGAGGCGCCCCGCTCGGAGACCGTCGAGGCTGTCGACGAACCGCTCCCCTGCTTCGAGGAACCGCAGGCGGCTGCAAGTAATGCCAGAACCGCCAGGGCGACCAGCGACAACGAGACGTACGGTCGAGGCCTGAGTCGTCCGGTCATGTCGTCCTCCATCCGGTCGTTCAGCGCCCGCGCTGATACCAGATCTACCCGCCGTCCATGAGAGGAAGATGAGAGAGGGCTAGGTCGTGATCGAAGCGCGTCGAGGCCTCGGAGCCGAGCGCGGGGGTCCACTTCTTCACGTGGTGGAGGTCCTCCTGAGGGTCGTAATCGTGGAAGGCCGCGCCCTCGACGTCGATCGTGAACAGGTGCCAGTCGGCCGGGCCGGCGCCCGGCCGAGACCTGCGTCGGATCATGTCTCGGAGCCGAGGCCGCCTCGACCACCTGGCGCACCAGCTCGCCGCTCTGAGCCACGAGGATCGGCCCGAACAAGGCGTCGCGGGCGGCAAACAAAGCCTCGAACGGTAAGCCCTTCGTCGAGCGCGTGTCCGGATACCGACGCGCGATCCTCGCGCGTATCGAGCTGACGACCGAGGCGGAGCCGTATCGCTGCTGAACACCTGCTTCCTCGTCGGCGAAGGCGAAATCGACGAAGAACGTGAGGACTGGTGGCTTGACGCCTACGTATGCGTGAACGAGTAGGCGCAAGGCCCACCCGCCATCGGCGCAGAACCGCCTGAAAGATTCCGTCAGCGCAGCGGTTCCGGATCAGCTAGGTCGGATGCGTGATGCGCCGCGTCGGAAATCGATGGGGGTCGAGCGCCGCTGTGAGCGAGTCCGCGCAGAGCCTCTTCTGCGCGTATCTCTAGCCGCCTGCGCCGCTGACGGAGGCCTCCTGGTACGGGCACCGGGATCGGCCCGAACAACGCACCCAAGAATGACAACGTGGTGAAGCCGTTCGAGGTTTTGTTTGACGCCCGTAACGCCCTGTTCGGGCCGATTCCGCTAACTCAAAAGACCGGGTGAGCACGTGCGGACTGCTCGTTGCGCTCGCCGAGGACTCCGTGCTAGGGGATCCCGATCCTCACTTCGCAGCCGAACGCGGAATCACCGTTTCCGCCATCGCCGTCACACCTGTCCCGGCCGAAGCCGCCGCTTAGCTGGTCGCTCCCCCTTCCACCCAACAGATTGTCGTTGTCGGCGCCCCCCCAGAGGCTGTCGTTACCACGGCGGCCCTTGATGAGGTCCTGATCACTGCCTCCGAACAGGCGATCAGCGCCGTAACCGCCCCCAATGGCATCCGCTCCCTCGCCTCCGTAAATGTCGTCAGCCCCATCTCCCCCAGAGATCCTGTCTTGGTCACCTCCACCGCTGAGGAGGTCGTTAGCGTCGGCCCCCCTTAAAATGTCGTTCCCCTCAGAGCCGTAAAGCTGATCCCGGCCCTCGCCCCCGACGAGCTCGTCGTCGCCCACGTCTCCGAACAGGACGTCGGTCCCATCGCGGCCGGTCAATAGGTCGATACCGAGCCCACCCGACAAGCGATCGCTGCCGGCGCCTCCCCCTATCCGGTCGTTCCCGTCGTCGCCGCAAATGACGTCGTTGCCGAAGCCGCCGGTGATCGTGTCATTGCCGCCGAGGCCGACGATCACGTCATTCCCGGGCGATCCGGCGATAATGTTATCGCCCGCAGTTCCTACCTTCGTTGCGACCAAACCTAGGCAGGTTGGAAACGTCTGCGTGCGGGCAGGGGGCGAAATCGTCAATAACGAAACGGTGGCGACAAATCCGATCGCCACGCAAAGCGAGATCCTTCGGCTTCCCCCCGTCATCCGTGGCGGCATCCTACCCGCGGAGGCTGCGACGTCAAGTCCTAGCCTTCGGGGGTCTCGCCTCTTCGGCGCACGGTGTGACGCCTTCGCGATCTCTACTTCAACGGGCGAGCCTGATCGGCCCTAGCAGGCTGGTAGACGGGCGAATCACTGGGCAAGCCCTTCCTCTACGACGAGGTGCTCGCGCGGATATGTGCTGTCCTCCGCCGCTCGAACGGGCCGCGGCACCGGCGCTTGACGGTGCGCGACGTCGAGATCGACCTCGCTTCGCGCACGGTCACGGTCGGCGGGGAGGCGGTGCAGCTCTCCACCAAGGAGTACGAGCTCCTCGTCGCGCTCGCCGGGGATCCGGAGCGCGTTTTCAAGAAGGAGGAGTTGCTCCGAGACGTCCGGAGCTTTCGCTCGCTCGGGCGCACGCGCACCCTCGATTCGCATGCGAGCCGCCTGCTCCGGAAGCTCAACCGCTCGCCCGAGACGGCCTACATCCTCAACGTGTGAGGGGCGGGCTACCGGCCGGTGGCCACTGCCGGCTAGGTGATCGTCCGCGTCGACGCCTCGTAGCCGCTCTCGGGCGTCCAGCGCTTGACGTGGTGGATCTCCGCCGCCTCGTCGTAGTCATGGAAGGCGGCGCCCTCGACGTCGATCGTGAAGAAGTGCCAGTCGTTCGGCGGGCGATAGCCGCCTGCTTCCTCGATCGCGCCGGCGATCGCGCTCCGTAAGCCCGCGTCTGAGACCGGGAGAGCGCGCGCCCGCAGCTTGAACTCGCCGGGCGCGCCCGAGGTGGCGTCGAGGACCGGCGTGTGCAGGTACGCACGCGCGTCGCGCAGGAGATCGCGGGCCTTGAACGAGCCCTTCATGAGCGCGTGAGTGAGCTCGCCCTCGACGAGGTGTGCCTCGACGGGGTTGATCCGCGGCCCGCCGTCACTACGGATCGTCCCGAGGAACACGAAACCGAACCGTTCGATGCGCTCCCGGCCCAGCGCCGCGAGCTCCGGCGCGGCCTCCTCGAAGTCGGCCCACCGCATGGGTCTTAACGGTAGTCCGGTCAGCGACTCGGTGTCGACGTCGGTCGACCTCGTCGGCAGGCTAGGTAGGCCAACCGCTCGGTCAAGGTCGTGGGGTTATGGCGCCAGGTCCTGGGACGATCACGAGCTCGCTAGGGCTTGAGCACGACCTTGCCGAACGTTTCCCGATTCTCGATCAGGCGATGAGCCTCGGCCGCCTGCTCGAGGGGCAGCTCGCGATCGATCACCGGCCCGCGCAGCGCGCCCGTGGCCACAAGCTCGATGAGGTGGTCGAGCTGCTCTGGTGAAACCGAGCCGCCGCCCGTTCCGATGATGCGTAGCCGTTTGCCGACGACCGTCCACATGTTGATCGAGACCATCGGAGTGTCGAGCGCGCCGCACGTGACCAGCCGTCCGCCCGGAGCGAGCGCCGCCAGACTCCGTTCGAGGCCGTCTCCGAGGACAGGATCGAAGACCACGGCGGCCTCGAGCTCGGCCATTCGCTCGTCGTCATAGGCAAGCGGCTCTGCACCAAGCTCGCGCAACCGATCGTGCTTGGAACGGCTCGCGGTGGCGTAGACGTTCGCGCCGAGATGGCGGCCGATATCGATCGCCGCCTGCCCGGTCCCGCTCGATCCCGCCTGGACGAGGAGGGTCTCACCCGCCTTCAGCTCGCCATCCTTGAGCGCGGCCCATGCCGTCTTGTAGGCAACGCCCAACCCCGAAGCCCGCACGGAATCCAGCGAGTCGGGAATCGGACGAACCTCTTCGGCCGGCGCCGCGAGGAGTTCCGCATAGGCGCCGGGCGCGCCCGTGACGAGTACGCGTTCACCGGTGTCGACTCGGGTTCCGGCGGCGTCGACCCCAGTGTCGTCAACCTCCGGCGACTACCTCAACGAGGCGACTGCGGCAGCAACCGGCTTCACCGTAGCGCCGACCGGGCCTACCGCGCAGATCACCGTTACCGCAGCGGGTGGTAGCGACCTTGCGATCACGAAGGCGGACG
>DATNOU010000137.1:0-3222 GCA_035601195.1 Gaiellaceae bacterium
TGCGCCGGGGTGCCAAGATCGGCTGAACCATGCGGTTGGAAGGCGGTGGGCGATCTCGCAGAAGGGCGCCAAAGGGCGCCCTCGTGATGCACGGGTGATGCACAGCCGCTGTTGTCACTCCGTCTTCCTCCGCACCTTCTCGCTGCTCGTCATCGTCGTGGCGCTTCGGGACGCGAGCGGTTCCTGAGCGAACGCGAATGGCGGCTGTGACCGTGAGCGGGCGACGCGAGCCGCGTACCGGTCGTGGTGCTCCTGCCAGCGCGGCAGCTGCTCGTCCATCCAGCGCGGCCAGTCCTGCGCTCGCCCCTCGAGGGCGTCCGCCAGGTGGTCGAGGTGGATGTGCCAGCCCGCCAGGAGGCTGAGCCGGGTCTCCTCGTCCTTTTCGGGATACGACGCCGTGAAGATCAGGCGGCAAGCATCGCCGTCCGCCTCCAGCTCCCAGCGGAGGATCCCATGGATGTCGGTGCTGAGCTCGAGCGCACGCGGCGGATCGAATGCGGTTACGGTCCCACGGGCTACCGTCTGTTCGGGCGTGTTCAACCAGCGGACGACGACGGTTCCGCCCTCAACCGGTTCGAGCTCCGCCTCCCCGAGCCACTGGACGATCTCCTCGGGCTCCGTGATCGCCCGCCACACACGCTCGACGGGATGGGACAGCCGGCGTTCGTAGCGCAGGACGTCCCGCCCTCCGCTGGTCCCAAGTGTTCCGTCAGCCTGCCGAAGGTTCGCCGTCATCGCTCACTCCTTTGTCGAGATGTCGTTCGAGGTCGTCGAGGCGCTCGCTCCAGAACACCCGATAAGGCTCGAGCCAGTCGTCGAGCTCCCGGAGCGGCTCGGTGCGGAGCTCGTACCAGCGCCGCTGTGCGTCGCGGCGGACCCCAACGAGGCCGGCTTCGCGCAATACACGCAGATGCTTGGAAACTCCTGGTTGGCTCAGCCCGAGCTCCGCGACGAGCTCCCCAACCGAGCGAGCCCGCTCGCGAAGGAGGTCGAGAATACGTCGACGTGACGGCTCCGCCACGATTGCGAACGTCGACATGTCCTGATCATACCTAGAGAGTTATATACGTGTCAAGGCATCTACGAAGTGCTCGCCGCAGCGGCGCTCTGCTCGAGCGTCGCCGGGGCGCAGTCGGCCTCGCGCTCGCTCGGACTCCCCGCTAGCGGCCGCTGCGTCACCTCAAGCGGAACCGGACTTCTCAAGCCGCAGGACGAATTCCTCGATTTCGCCTGAACGTGCTTCAGCGAAGCCTCGTTCAGTGGCGACGACGCGAAAGCCGCACTTCTCGAGAACGCGGCGCGACGCGACGTTGTCGTAAGCGACGCGCGCGTGGAGCGGGCGCGACGGATCAACAGTCAAGAACGCCTTGAGGGCGCGGGTCGCGATCCCCTTGCCCCAGTAGGAGCGGCCGATCCAGTACGTGACCTCGCGCTCATCGGGGCCGCCCCACGATCCCATCGTTCCAGCGACTTCGCCGTCGACGACGATCGCTCGGTTAATCACGGTCTCGTCGGCTCTTAGCCGAGACCAGCGACGCTCGAATGCGTCCCGGTCCATCTGGTCGGGTGCCGTGAACGCAGCCATGTGCGCGGCAACCGGATCCGCCCACTGCTCGAACAGCACCGCCAGATCCTCGTCCCGCACCTCCCGCAACACGCACCGCATCAGACGAATCCTCCCCGATCGAGGCGGATGGCGACGAGGGTGTCGAGCTATGGCCGTATCTCGATGCCGCGATGTGTAAATCCACGGATCGACCGTCGCTCTCCCCGTCCTGACTTTCCTGCCGCAAACCCAAGTTTCCCGTGAGAGCGAGATCGAGTGATCGAGGCTCTTGTCGCAGTAGGCAACACTTGAGCTTTGCTCGCGCCCAAGCCCTCCTGTGTAAGCAACCGCCTTGCGGGCCCGCTCTTCCAGATCCGCCCGGCGCTGATGCGAGCGCCACGGCTGGCCGCTTGACTCGAGCGGGAACTCGACCGCGCTGGGACGTACCGTACTGCGCATGGCCACGAACGTGTACGTCGATGCCTTCAACCTCTACTACGGCTGCCTGAAAGGAACGCCGTACCGCTGGCTCGATCTCGGCACCCTCTGCACGCGGCTGCTGCCCAAGGACCCGATCAACCGGATCCGCTACTTCACCGCCACCGTCAGCGCCCGACCGGACAACCCGGACGCGCCCCAGCGGCAGCAGGTCTACCTGCGCGCGCTGGAGACGGTCCCCGGGCTGTCGATCCACTACGGCCACTACCTCAGTCACCTCACGCGCATGCCGCTCGCGCGCCCGCGTCGCGGCGGAGCGCGCACGGTCGAGGTTGTGAAGACCGAGGAGAAGGGCTCCGACGTCAACCTCGCCACCTTCCTGCTCCTCGACGCCTTCAAGCGCGACTGCGATGTCGCGGTCGTGATCTCGAACGACTCCGACCTGAAGCTGCCGATCGAGGTCGCCCAGCGCGAGCTCGGTCTCCGCGTCGGCGTCATCAACCCGCATCCGCCCGCCCGGCGAAGCCGCGCCCTGCAACCAACCTTCTTCAAGCAGCTGCGCACCTCGGTACTCACCGCCTGCCAGTTCCCGCCCGTGCTGACCGACGCCAGAGGCGAGATCCACAAACCCGCCCGCTGGTAGCGCGGCCGGCCCACCCCCAGAGACGCAGAGACCCGCCGAAGCGGGCCTCGCACCCAACCGCCGAAGCGGCTGGGGGGATACGCGCATGATAGCGCCCCGGAAGACGGACGGACCCACCCCATCGCGGATCCAGCGGACCGGATGTGCGGGTTCGCGGCCCATGTTCCTCAGTAAGCGATCCGCTGTCCGCGATGCCGCAGCGGTGATGCACCGCGCTCGCTGTGCGCGAGCTGCCGTCGCCGGGAACCCCTCAATCCGGGTGCCTCAGTTGCTTACAAACGGCTTTCTGGGCTCCGTGATGCACCGGTGATGCACGCAAGCTGCTTGAGCTCGAAAGATCGGGCCTCAGCAATAGGAAAAGCCCCTGCAAATGAGGGGCTCTTCCCTTAGCAGACCTCTAAGCCGGATTCTTCGCCCCACGTGTAGGCGGAGCGGCAGATTTGGCTTAACCATGCCTCTTGTTGACGGTTCGCAATTCTGCGGAAAGCCGCCGAGCAATCGGCGGCCTAGAGAGATGGTCACCCCCGACAGAATCCGGCTTAGAGGCCTGCTAAGGGAAGAGCCCCTCATTTGCAGGGGCTTTTCCTATTGCTGA
>DATNOU010000138.1:0-6854 GCA_035601195.1 Gaiellaceae bacterium
GAGAAGCTCGACCAGCTCGAGTACTTCCATCCCGACCGGATGGCCTCGCGCATCCTCGGCATGGGGGACGTCCTGACTCTGATCGAGCGGGCCGAGGCCGCGGCCGAGAAGGACGAGCAGGCGGAGATGGAGAAGCGTCTACTCCAGGGGCGCTTCACGTTCGACGACTTCCTCCAGGCCTACAAGATGATGCGGCGGATGGGTCCAATGAAGAACGTCATCTCGCTCATTCCCGGGCTGGGGAAGCAGCTGCAGGGCGTCAACATCGACGACAGCGAGCTCGGCCGGGTGGAGGCGATCGTTCTCTCGATGACCCCGGAGGAGCGCTCCCACCCGGAGATCATCAAGGGCTCCCGCCGCGCTCGCATCGCGGCCGGGAGCGGAACGACGGTGCAGCAGGTCAACCAGCTGCTCACCGGGCGCAAGCAGATGGAGAAGATGATGAAGCAATTCGGGCGCGGCAAGATGCCGAACCTGCAATCCATAGTGGCTCAACAGCGGAGGTAAGCATTGGCTGCGAGGATCAGACTGGCCCGTGTCGGGTCGAAGAAGAATCCGGTCTACCGGGTCGTCGTCGCGGACTCGCGCTCGCCGCGCGACGGCAAGTTCATCGAGATCGTCGGGCGCTACAACCCGCAGACCGATCCCTCGACGATCGAGCTCGACGAGGCCAAGGTGCGCGACTGGATCTCCAAGGGCGCCCAGCCCTCGGGATCCGTGCAGAAGCTCCTGAAGGCGAAAGGCCTCTAGTGCACGAGCTCGTCGAGTACCTCGCGAAGGGGCTCGTGGACAAGCCCGACGAGGTCCGCGTCGAGCGGGTCGAGCGCGACGGCGCAGTGGTGTTGGAGCTCCACGTCGCGGCTGACGACGTCGGGAAGGTCATCGGCCGCCAGGGGCGCACCGCGCGCGCTCTCCGCACGATCGTCCGCGCGAGCGGGGCCCGCTCGAACGAGCGCGCTCTGCTCGAGATCGTCGGGTGACCGATCTGGTTCCGGTCGGCCGCGTCGGCCGGCCGCACGGGCTCGACGGCTCGTTCGTCGTCGAGGACGCGAGCGAGGACCCCGAGCGGTTCGTGGCAGGCTCGCCCATCCTCCTCAACGGAGAGCGGGCCAAGGTGGTCACATCCAAGCGCGCCGGGGGCCGGCTCGTCGTCCGCCTCGACCGCGAGGCGAAACGAGGAGCGGTGCTTGCCGTGCCGCGAAGCATCCTCCCCGAGACGGCCGAGCACGAGTACTACGTGTTCCAGCTCGTCGGCCTGACCGTGGAGGAAGAAGGCGGCCGCGCGCTCGGGCGTGTGCAGGACGTTGCCCCCGGCGTGGCGAACGACGTGCTCGAGCTCGACACGGGGACCGCGCTCCCGCTCGTCGAGGATTGCGTGCTTGACGTCGACCTCGACCAGGGACGCATCCTCGTGGCGCAGGGGTTCGCTCCCGAAAGCTAGGTTTTTCCACCCAGCCGCCTTGCAAATCGACGTCTTCACACTGCTGCCGCATGCCTTCTCCTGGC
The DNA here is from genome assembly GCA_035601195.1 of Gaiellaceae bacterium. Taxonomy (GTDB): domain Bacteria; phylum Actinomycetota; class Thermoleophilia; order Gaiellales; family Gaiellaceae; genus JAIBJP01. The sequence goes on from DATNOU010000138.1 coordinate 1,507, forward strand.
TGACCGAGCAACGACCGCTGGCGGCCGTCCTCGGGTCGGAGCTCGACCTGCGCCTCTGGAACTACCGTGACTTCACTCCGCTGACCGGCGGCCAGGTCGACGATGAGCCGTACGGGGGCGGCGCCGGGATGATCCTGCGCGTGGACGTCGTAGATGCCGCGCTGGAGGCCGTCTACGGCGACTTCGGCTCACGGCGGATCATCGCTCTGACCCCGCAGGGGCGTCAGCTCGACCAGGAGCTCGTGGAAGAGCTCGCAGGGGAGGAGGCCTTCACGCTGCTGTCCGCCCGCTTCGAGGGGTTCGACGAGCGCGTGGTGGAGCACTTGGCCACCGACGCGGTCTCGATCGGCCCCTATGTCCTCTCCGGTGGCGAGCTTCCTGCCATGGTCGTGCTCGAGGCCGTCGCACGCCGCCTGCCGGGTGCGATGCGCGCCGAGAGCGCGATGTACGAGAGCTTTTCGCCCTCGCTCGAGGGCGGGCTCGAGTTTCCCCAGTACACGAGGCCCGCGGAGTTTCGTGGCTGGCAGGTGCCGGAGGTCCTGCTGTCGGGCGACCACGGTCGGATCGATTCCTGGCGCAGGGAGCAGAGCCGCGAGAGGACGCTCTCGTGAGAGGCCCGATCGACCGCATCACCGAGGGCCTGCCCTCCCCATGGCCAACCTTGATCGACTGGGTGGTCACGATCGTCGTCGCCGTGGGTGCCGTCCTGGCCATCAAGGCGTGGGTCGTCAATCCCTACCGGATCCCTTCGTCCTCCATGGAGCCCACACTGCATTGCGCCGCGCCGGGCGCCGGCTGCGAGGCGAGGTTTTCGGACCGCGTGCTCGCCAACCGGTTCATCTACCACTTCCGCAGCCCGCACCGGCAGGAGATCGTCGTTTTCAAGACTCCTCCCGAGGCCGAGCGCTGCGAAAACGGCGCGGGCGGCGAGACGTTCGTGAAGCGGATCATCGGGCTGCCGGGCGAGACGATCCGCGAGCGGCGCGGGGCGATTCTCGTCAACGGCAAGCCGCTCGACGAGTCCTACGTGCAGCCCGCCGATCGGGATCAGCGAAGCGGGCAGTGGCAGGTTCCGCAGGGGCAGTACTTCATGATGGGCGACAACCGTGCGTCGTCGTGCGACAGCCGGGACTGGGGCTCGGTGCCCCGTGAAAACCTCGTCGGCCCCGTTTTCGCCGTTTATTGGCCTCCCCAACGAATCGGGTTTCGCTAGCATGGTCGGTCGGCTCGCGACGGCCGCCTTTCTATGAGCACTCCGATCGACATCCTCGAGCGCAAGCAGCTGCGCGACGACGTCCCCGACTTCAAGGCGGGGGACACGGTGCGCGTGCACTTCCAGGTGATCGAAGGCCAGCGCCGCCGGGTGCAGGTCTTCGAGGGGATCGTCATCAAGCGCCAGGGACCGGGCGCCCGTGAGACCTTCACCGTGCGCAAGAACTCCTTCGGCGTCGGCGTCGAGCGGACCTTCCCACTGCATTCCCCCAAGATCGAGCGCATCGAGGTACAGGCGATCGGTGACGTGAACCGCGCCAAGCTCTACTACCTTCGCTCGAAGGTGGGGAAGAAGGCGCGCGTCCGCGAGAAGCAGCGGAGCTAGCCGCTATGCTCGGGCCCGTGCGCCGCACGGGCCGAAAGCTCCTCAACTTCGACCGGAAACTGGGTGTGCGCTTCGTCGCCGGCGCGGACGAGGCGGGCCGGGGCAGCCTGGCCGGGCCGCTCGTCACGGCGGCCGTCCTCTTCGACTACGACTGCTTGCGCGACCACCGCGTGCGCCCGCTGTCGCTTCTAAACGACTCCAAGCAGCTGACCGGCGACGAGCGCGAGAGCCTCTTCCGTGCGGTCTCCGGCTGTGCCGAGCGGATCGCCGTCCGCATCATCCCGCCGGCTGTGATCGACCGGGACGGTCTGCACCGCTCGAATCTGCGCGGCCTTCGCGAGACGCTCGCCGACCTGTGTCCGCCGGCGGAGGCCTGCCTCGTCGACGGCTTTCGCCTGGGCAAGCTGGCCCCCGAGCATACGGCCGTTGTCGACGGCGACGAGAAAAGCGCCGCGATCGCGGCCGCATCCGTGATCGCCAAGGTCGTCCGAGACCGAACCATGCGCAGGATGGACGCGCTCTACCCGCACTACGGCTTCGCCTCCCACGTCGGCTACATCACGCCCCGGCACTCCGCCGTCGTGCGCGAGCGCGGACCGTGCGAGATTCACCGGCTTTCCTTCGAGGCCCGCTCGTATGCCGAGCACGCGGCAGGTCTCGGGGGCTAGAGCCGAGCGGCGGGTCCGGCTCCACTACCGCCTCCGCGGCTACCGCGTCCTTGCGGCGAACGCCCGTGCCGGCGGGAACGAGCTGGACGTCGTCGCTCGTCGCGGTCGGAGACTCGTCTTCTGCGAGGTGAAGATGAGGAGCGGGCCGAGGTTCGGTGATCCCTGGGAAGCGGTCGGTCGCGAGAAGGAGCGCCGCCTGCGCCGAGCCGCCGAGGCCTTCCTCGCGCGAAACCGAGCGCTCGCCGAGCTCGAGGTTGCATTCGAGGTCGCCGCCGTGCGAGGGCGACGGATCGAGCGCGTCCCGCTCGGCTAGGCCCGAAGTGGGAAACCCTTGCCGGCGGGCGGCGGCGGGCTAGGGTGATCCTGTGCTTAGGCAGGATGATCCGGGGAGACGCAGCAAGCTAGAGCGCCATCCAAGTCTCGACGTCGATTTGATCCAGCGATACACGTCGCTCCCCACACCCTAAGTGGGTGGGGTGAATTTGAGTGTGAGGCGGCTGCGATTCGAAACGCCCTGAGTGATGTCTTCCTCCGGATCGAACACGTCGGCTCGACTGCCGTGCCAGATCTGCCCGCGAAGCCGATCATCGATATTCAGGTCTCAGTGAGCAACATTGAAGAGCGGGACGCATTCGTTCGTCCGCTTGAACGCCTCGCATACCTGTTCGCACCCGATCCGGAGTCGCCCGATTACCACTTCTTCGGAAAGCCGAGGGAGCGTCCGCGCCGCTACCACGTTCACGTATGCGCGGCAGGTAGCGGTGAAGAGATGCGCCACCTAGCCGTGCGGGACTTCCTGCGCTCGCATTGGGAGGAGGCCGCTAAGTACGCGGATTTGAAGCGTGAACTCGCTCGCCGCACCCACCAGGACCGTCTCGCTTACATCGAAGGCAAGGAGCCGTTCATGAGGGACCTGGAGCAGCGGGCCGTCGCCTGGTCGAAGGCGCGTGGCTCGGCCTGAAAGAACCTTGACAGAGCGGGGAAGGCTTGCGGGAGGGCGGCGGCGGGCTAGGACGGCCTTTGAAAGAAGCCCAGCCGGACCGTCGCGGAAGATCGCGAGCGAAGATACGGCTGTGCGGTTCTCCATTCGTCAGGCAGGGGTAAAGGACGAGCCCTTCCTGTCAGAGATGTTGTACGAGGCGACGATGTGGCGGCCTGGACCGCGCCGCTTCTCTCATGAGGAAGTCTTGTTGCCCCCCGAGATCGCCGTCTATATCGGCGGGTGGGGGCGTAGCGGAGATGTTGGACTTGTCGCCGAAGGGGATGCGGGCGAGCCGATCGGTGCGGCCTGGTATCGCTTTTTCACCGAGGAAGCCCACGGTTTCGGTTTCGTGAATGCCGAAATCCCCGAAATTACAATCGCTGTTCGCGAAGACAACCGCGGGCGCGGCATCGGCGGTGCGCTACTCGACGAATTGATCACTCGGGCTCGCGAAAGACGAGTCCCCGCGTTGAGCCTCAGCGTCGAGCCGGACAATCCGGCTTTGCGTCTCTACGAGCGGGCCTCGTTCCGCGTTATTCGACGGGAGAAGGTGCTTACGATGATCTGCGATCCCGCCTCGGCGAAGCGGTACACAGCCTCGACCTCGTAAGGCTTCGACGAACCGGGACGCTTGCGGGAGGGCGGCGGCGGGCTAGTGCGGTCGATACCTCTCGCCGAGTAGCAACCCCGCTGCCGCGAAGATCAAGAGTGGAATCCCGACCGCAAGAACCAGGCCTCCGACTGCCTGACGCCCGCCGTCATAGTCAGGTGTCGCCAACAACCACAATCCGAACGCTGTTGCAAGCAACGCGACCGGCAATGCGACCACACTCAGGCCGAACCAAATCCGTCGCATGACACCATTCTCGCGTTCCCCCAGTCGTTTTGGAAGCACCTCCCAGTAGGTCGGCACCCAGGAGACCTGCGCAATCGCTAGCGGCGCTCGACGAGCTCGTCGAAGGGCTTCCGCTTCGCCCTCGAGAGCCACTCCTCGACGGGCCGGTCCTCGGGGTTTCGCTCCCTCGCCGGGTAGCCGAACGAGATCACGTTGAGCACGTTCTCGTCCTCGCCGAGGCCCAGAACCTCACCGGCCTTCGCCGCGTCGGGCATGCCGTTCGGGCAGGACGTGACCCCGTCGTTCCACGCGGCGACCATCATGTTCTGCGCTGCTCGCCCTGCGTCGAAGCCCCGGCTGCCCTGGACGACGATCGCTACGGCCAGCTTGCATCCGGTGATGTTTCGTGGCACGTAGACAGTCTCGGCCACGCGGTTGCGCAGCTCTGGATCCTCGAGAGCGAGAAAACGCCACGGCTGTTTGTTGCTGGCGCTGCCGGCGATCCGGCCGGCCTCGAGGATGCGGCGCACGACCTCCTCGGGGATCTCGCGGTCGGCGTATTCCCGCTGATCGCGCTTGCTCGCGATGGCGAGGAATGTGTCCATCGGCGAGGCCTATTCTGACGAAGCGTCAGCTTCACGCGCGTCTGCACGTCCTAGCGTGAGCTCGTGCTTGCGCGCGCCCTCACCCATGCCCTCGTCGGCCTCGAGGCCAGGCCCGTGGAGGTGGAAGCCCACCTGCAGCGCGGCGTCCCGGGATTCTCCATCGTCGGCTTGCCCGACAAGGCGTGCCAGGAGGCGAAAGAGCGCGTGCGGAGCGGGATCGCGAGCGCGGAGCTCGAGTGGCCGCTCCGGCGCATCACGGTGAACCTCGCTCCGGCCGGTCTGCGGAAGGAAGGGTCCGGCTTCGACCTGCCGATCGCGCTGGCCATCCTCGCGGCTTCGCGACAGGTGCCGCCAGAGCGCCTCGCCGAGCATGCCGCTCTGGGCGAGTTGGCGCTCGACGGACGCGTCAGGCCCGTTCCCGGCGCCCTCGTAGCCGCAGAAGCGGCTCGACGTGCCGGTGTCAGCCGCCTTCTCTGTTCACCGGAGTCCGCCCCTGAGGCCGCGCTCGCAGGCATCGAGCCGGTGCCCGTGCGCCACCTTGCAGAGGCAGGCGCGTATCTCCGCGGGACGTTCGAGCCGCCGGCGGTGGAACCGCTCCGCCCTAGCACGAACGGCAGCCATCCCGATCTCGCCGACGTGCGGGGGCAGGAACGTGCCCGCC
>DATNOU010000139.1:0-48013 GCA_035601195.1 Gaiellaceae bacterium
GCGTATCGACCTTCCCTGTTTAGGAACAGCTCCATCTCTTGCTCCAGAGAGTGGTCCTTCTCGACCGGGATCGAGTAGTTCTGCCCGTTGATCAGCGTGACTTCGAGGTACACCGGTCCGCCACGGTTACACGCGCGACCGCGCGCGGATGCTTGCGATCAGCGTTTCCGATCATGGCTTTCGCAGATCATGGCTTGCCTGCCCGGGCTCCGCTTCGCGCACAACTTGGTCGAAAGGGTCCTCTCCCCGTAGTTTCGTCACGAGCCAGCCGCTCACGGCGGCGATGAGATCTCCTAGGGTCACGACGATTCCTTCAACCGTCGCCCACATGGTCCCATGATAGGCGGCGCGTCGGCGTTCAGGGCTTGATTTAGCGGCTTCATCAGAGAAGCTCTAGAGGGAGAAAGGCCCTCCTATCGTGGAGTGAGAACCCGAGCCGAGGGAGACGCTTGGGAGGGGCGGGCTGCCGAGACGACCGAAGGCGCGATGATGGCCAGTGGGCGCGAGGAGCAGCTCGAGCCGGCCGCTAACGCCGAGCGAAGAGGGCCTTCACCGCCCCCCTCACGCGCTGCTGCGCCAAAAACGCAGAGTTCGCCGCCGCCTGCGTGGCCTAACGAGGTGCGGGGACCACCGAAGGCACTTCCAGCGCAGGCTTCCTCATCAATGAAACTATGAACAGATGCTCATGCTATTGTCTGCGGCGTGAGCCACGGGGTTCGAGCACACGCGTCTGTCGCGACCCTCGACGCAGACACAGCGCGTCAGGTGGCGGACACGATGCAGGCGTTGGCGACATCGAGCCGGGTCCGTATTCTCGGTCGGCTTCGGGAGTCGCCCTGCTCGGTCGGGGAACTCGCGGCGGCCGTCGCGATGGAGCAGTCGGCAGTCTCTCATCAGCTTCGGGTGCTGCGACATCTCGGCCTCGTTGTCGGCGAGCGCCGCGGCCGACAAATCGTCTACGCGCTGCACGACTCCCACGTTGCCGACCTGCTCGACCAGGCAGTCTTCCACATTGAACATCTTCGCCTCGGCTTCGCTGAGCCGATCCGCGAAGCGTCGTGACGCATCACAAGGCGGCAGCCAAGGGCCGTCATCTGCAGAACGAACTCGACCGCCACCCTGACCACGGCGGCCGTGGTCCCGAGAACGACCAGCGCCGCGGACTCAGTCGCGTGGACGAAGACAGCGACGGCCACGCTCACGGGCTTTTCGATCGGTCGATCGTCCGCTCGCGAGCCGGTGTCGCAGCGGTAGGGAAGAGCCTCGCTGTCCTCTGCCTGACCGCCGGCGCACAAGTCGCCGTCTTTGCCCTCTCCGGGTCCGTCGCGCTCCTAGCCGACCTCATTCACAACTTTGGCGATGCTCTTACTGCGCTCCCATTGGGTGTCGCGTTCTTCTTGCGGTCCTACCGCGGTGAGAAGCTCGCGGGTCTCGCCGTCGTGCTCGCCATTTTCGTCTCCGCCTGCGTTGCTCTCTACGAGACGATCATGCGCTTCATCGAACCGCAGCAGCTGACACACCTGTGGGCGCTCGCGGGCGCGGGCGCCATCGGCTTTATGGGCAACGAGGTCGCAGCCCAAGTGCGGCTACGCGCTGGCCAGAGGCTCTCGAGCCCCGCACTCGTCGCTGACGGCAACCATGCCCGCATCGACGGTTTCGTTTCCCTCGGCGTGGTTGGCAGTGCGGCGTTCGTCGCGCTCGGAGCCGAGCTCGCTGACCCGATAATCGGCTTGGTGATCACGATCGTAATTCTCAAGATCACCTGGGACTCCTGGCGCACCGTCTCGACAACGGAGCCGGGCGATCTTCGCGACTTGGCGAGGCCGCTAAGCGCATGAACATCAACTCGTTCGTCGAAGCCCACCTCCCGCCAGCGCCTGCCCGGGTGCTGGAGGTGGGTTGCGGGCACGGCGACCTCGCGCGCGCCGTCTCCGAATCAGGCTACGAGGTGGTCGCCATCGACCCGGACGCGCCCGAAGGCGAGCTCTTTCAAGCCGTGTCGCTCGAGGAGTTCACCACCACCGATCTCTTCGACGCTGTCGTGGCGAGCAGGGCCCTCCATCACATACCTGACCTTGCAGACTCGGTTGCGAAGATCGCGGGCCTACTACGGCCGGGAGGTCGCTTCATCCTCGATGAGCATGCCTATGACCGTCTGGACGGACCGACGGCTCGCTGGTACCTGGAGCAGCGGGCGGGCGACGCCGACGCGCCGAGCTCGCTGGAAGCCTGCCTTGCCGACTGGGAAGCCGACCACGACGACCTGCACGGATGCGCGGCGATGCGCAAAGAGTTGGATCGTCACTTCACCGAGCGCTTCTTCGGCTGGATGCCCTACTTGTACGGTGAGCTCGCGCGCGTCGAAGAGCAGGAGGAGCGGGCCCTCATCGAGGCGGGCGCGATCCAGGCCATGGGCTTTCGCTACGTCGGCGAACAAGCGGCGCCGGTCCACCGCACCTGACAACGGTCCGTGCACCGCACGGGCCTGACGGAGGTCGGCGAACTCGCGATTGCCCACGGCTGGAGCGGACCTTCGAGGTGCTTGTGTGCTGGTCGCGCGCGGCGTAAAACTCGCCCCGTGGCGGTTGTCCTAGAGTCCTGCGCATGAGCTTCCGCGATTGGGCGGGGACGGCCGTCGGGCAGGCCGCCGCAATCGGTTCGCTGCCGTCGGACTCCCCGGACGAGCGGCTGCGCAAGTCGGCGCTTGTCCTCTCCTCGCTCCTGATCACGATGCTCACCTTCATCTGGGTCGGGACGTATGCGGCGCTCGGGCTCTGGCGCTCGGCGCTGATTCCACTCGCCTACCAGGTCGCCTCGCTGGTCGGGCTCGCGTTCTTTGCCAGGACGAAGCGCTATGCGGTCTATCGCGCGAGCCAGCTTGCAATGTTCCTCCTTCTCCCCTTCCTCCTCCAGTGGAGCCTGGGGGGATTCGTGGAATCGGGTGCGGTCGCGCTCTGGGCGTTCGTCGCCCCCCTCAGCGCCCTCGTCTTCTACGGGCCCCGCCAGGCGATCGCCTGGTTCGCAGGCTTCCTCGCCCTGGTCGCCCTCTCCGCGGCCATCGACGGCGTCCTCCCGGAGCCCTCGGAGGGCATTCCCTCCTGGCTCGTGGTGGCGTTCTTCGCGCTCAACATCTTCGGCCCGTCGGTCACGACCTTCGCCCTCCTCGAGCACTTCGTCCGCTCCCGCGACCGTGCGCACCGCTTTCTGGCCGCGGAGCAGGAGCGATCGGAGACTTTGCTTCTCAGCATCTTCCCGCGGCCCATCGCCGAGCGGCTGAAGGTCTCGCAAGAGGTCATCGCGGAGCGCTGCGAGGAAGTCTCCGTCCTCTTCGCCGACATCACGGGCTTCACCCCCGTCGCAGAACGACTTCCGGCGGAGGAGGTTGTGGTCCTCCTGGACGAGATCTTCTCGGCCTTCGACGGGCTAGTAACGCGCCACGGCCTCGAGAAGATCAAGACGATCGGGGACGGCTACATGGTCGCCGCCGGGATCCCAACGCCACGGGCCGACCACGCGGAGGCGGCCGCCCGCTTGGCGCTCGCCATGAGGCAGACGCTTGCCGAGCTACCGGTCGCCGCCGGCCTGAATCTGCGGGTCGGCATCGACTCAGGGCCGGTGGTCGCCGGCGTCATCGGGCGAACCAAGTTCGGCTACGACCTCTGGGGGGATACCGTGAACACGGCGAGCAGGATGGAGTCTCACGCCCCGACAGGCACGATCCAGGTGACCGAGCGAACGTATCGCCGGCTCGAAGACGGTTTCGTCCTCGAGCAGCGCACGGGAGTCGTCGTCAAGGGTAAGGGCGAGATGACGACGTACGTTCTGCTCGCGGAGCGGCCGGAGACCTCCGTCGCCGGGGCGCGCTACGAGCCGGCCAGCTCTCGGTAACGAGGCTTAGGCATGGCAATGGAACGCGCTCGGACCCATGGGGCTCGCGCGTTCGGCTGCGATGACGGCGAGTAACCGGGCAGGCTTTTGCCCATGTCCCGGCTTCGAGCGGTGCTTGTCGCCGACAACCTCAAGGGGATTCGCGAGTCAGGCGAGTCTTAGCTCGAGGCTCACGCCCGGCGCGCGATTCAATGCCCCGACCTGATCGGCTTTCAGCTCGCCCCGGTACTGAATGAGACTCCTCTTTGTACGGCCCGGTGCTCGGCCTCGAGCTTGCCGGCGGCGCTTGACAACGGTACGCGGAGGGTGAACATTGGGCACACGCGAGGAGGTCGAGATGGGGGCTGCGCGTAGCGCTTGGCAGCCGGGGCGAGGGGACTGCTCCCGGGTACCCCTCCCACGGCGATTCCTGGTCTCGGTTCTCGCTGGAGTGGCCGCCGTGCTCGTGGCGGCAACGGCATGCGGAGGATCCTCATCGGCCTCCGGCTGTAGTAAGCGGGTGGACACGATCTTTTGGGGTGGAACGCAGTGGCTCGAGCTCGCGAACGGTCTCGCGGCCGAGCGGCCGGACTGCGTGGAGTACTACGTCACGATCCCGCCCAAGGACGCTGATAGAACGGTCCTGCGGGGCGGTCGCGACTTCAAGAAGATCCGCGCCCTCGATCCGCACATCCATCCGGTTGCCGAGATCAGGTTCACGTCCGAAACCGGCTGGCGGGCGTGGGTCGTCGGCCCCCACCCCGACTGGGCTCCGGGCCGGACGTTCTACGGGGCCGGGGTCGAGGCGCGTCGGCGGATGGACAGACTCGGCCTCGACGTTGCGGCTGGGGAGACGTGGGCGCTGAACGAGCTCGACGAGACGATCCTGGAGGACGTGCCCGGCCGTCGCGAAGAGGTCCTCGAGTTCGTCCGGGGACTGTATGAGGGCGGCCCTGGAATGCCCGAGGCAGCGGGAATCGTCTTCAACATCGGGCCGTTCTCGGATCTTCGGGATGCCGCGTCTTACAAGGCCGGCCTGCAGGAGTGGTTGACGGATGGCGAGTTTTGGAGCGACCTCGAAGAGCACGTGGACATCTTCGCCGACGAGGTCTACGCGACCCCGGTGAACTGGGGCATTCCAGGGACGTCGCTCGAGGACAGGGCGAAGTTGCTCAACGAGTTCTTCTACCGTCTGCCGACGCTCGCAGAGGCCGGCCCGGATGCGGCCGAGCCGGCACGGGCGTTCCTGCGCCGGACGTTCGTCCCGCTAGTGAACGCGTCCTGGCCGCACGAGGGGCTGGGGCAGACCAATCGCATTTCAGCCGAGACGATGAGCGGATTCGTGTCGACGCAGGTCTACGCAATGCGCGTTTACGCGGACGCGAACACGACGACAGCCGGGCACGGCGGAATGGGGTTCGCTTGGGCGCCGAACCCCGCCGAACCGAGCTACACGGAGGACGGACGTGACCTGGTTCTCCAGCGCCTCGCAAGCGCCGTGGCCGACTCGCTCGGCGACGGAGATGCTGCCAGCCGCGCCTGCGGTGCCGACGGGGACGCGTCGTGCTTGGGCGATGTCGAAGGCGCCGTTGCAAACGATGTTTGGAAGGCGTTCACCTCCTGGGATTAGTAGTACCCGCGGTGTACGACATCTCGAAGGGGCCAGTTAGCGCGAATCGGCGGCCTGCCGCGCCGCCGGCAGGGGTGGCCGAATCCGCGTGACCCATCTTCCTCGCCCGGGAGTAGGCGTCGGTAACCTCGGCGTCGGTACGCTCATCGCCGTGAGCAGAGCGCTGGAACGGCTGAGCGAAGGGGCGGTGATCGTCGCCGATGGCGGCACGGGCGCGCTGCTCACAGCCGCGGTTTCGCGCTTGCGGTGTCCCGAGGAAGCCAACCTCAAGGCGCCGGAGGCGGTCGTCAAGGTGCACCTAGGCTTCATCCGGGCGGGCGCCGAGCTGATCGAGGCGAACACCTTCGGCGCCAACCGGCGCAAGCTCTCCGCGCAGCTGCTCGACGACCGCCTGGAAGAGATCGTCGAGACCGGCGTGAAGCTCGCCCGGGAGGCGCGGGATGTCTCGGGTTCGCCGGTCCTCGTCGCGGGGTCGCTCGGCCCACTGGGCGACCTCGAAGGGAGCCACGGCGCGGAGAACGCCTATGACGTTTTCCACGAACAGGCGCGTCTCCTCGAAGGACGGGGCGTCGACCTCTTCATGGTCGAAACCTTCTTCGACCTGGAGGAGCTCGAGACGGCGATCGCAGCCGTCAAGGACGCCTCGTCGCTGCCCATCGTGGCGCAGCTCACCTTCGACGAGGACGCGGAGACGCTGGCCGGCGTGTCGGCCGGCGAGGCAGTCGTTCGTCTACAGGGGCTCGGAGTCGTAGCCATCGGCGCGAACTGCGGAGTCGGCCCGCAGGCAGCGCTCGCGGCCCTTTCGGAGATGAGCAGCCGCTCGAACGGCGTCGCCCTCAGCGCCCAGCCCAACGTGGGGCTGCCGAGCCGCTCGGGCGGGCGCATCATCTATCCGAACGCGACGCCTGACTACTTCTCCGAGTTCGCGGCCCAGGCGCGCAATCTCGGCGCACGGATCATCGGCGGCTGCTGCGGTACGACCCCGGCGCAGATCGCCGCGATCAGAGCGGCGGTCGAGGAGGCTCGGGAACCGCGCGTGGCGATGATCGCCCTCGAGCGCGAGGTGACGGCGCCGGCTCTGCGGGCGAAGGAGAAGACCCTTCTCGAGCGGAAGCTCGAGGCCGAGGAGTGGGTCGTCTCGGTCGAGCTCGATCCGCCCAAGGGCACGAACATGGACTCGATGCTCCTCGTCGCGCAGCGCTTGAAGGACTCAGGCGCCGTGGACGCGACGGACATCAACGACAACCCGATGGCCCGTGCACGTCTTTCCGCGCTCATGGCCGCGGTCGAGATCGAGCGAACGGTGGGCCTCGAGACGATCCCGCACGTGACGCCGCGCGACGCCTCCGTCATGGGCCTCCAGTCTCAGCTCCTCGGAGCCCACGCAGCCGGGATTCGCAACATCCTCGCCGTGACCGGTGACCCGCCGCACGTAGGCGACTACCCCGGCTCGAGCGGCGTCTACGAGGTCGACGCCATCGGGCTGACGAGCCTGGTGACCCGCCTGAACGAGGGCGAGGACTACTCGGGCAAGGCGATCGACGCGCCGACCTCGTTCTACGTCGGCGTCGCGGTCAACCCGTCCGCAGAGGATCTCGACACCGAGCTCGATCGCTTCCGGCAGAAGCTCGACGCGGGCGCCCGCTTCGGCATGACCCAGGCGCTCTTCGACATCGGCTACCTTGATCGCTTCCTGGAGGCGCTGGGAGCCAGATGTCCGATCCCGCTCCTCGTCGGCATCTGGCCGCTGTCGAGCTTCCAACTCGCGTTCCGGCTCCACAACGAGGTGCCCGGGATCACGATTCCGGAGGAGATCCAGCAGCAGCTCGCCGACGCGGGCGCGGACGCAAAGCGGGTGGGGTTCGACCTCGCGCGCCGGCTAATGGACGAGGCGCGCGAGCGCGCAGCGGGCGTGTACATCATCCCGCCCTTCAAGGAGCCTGCGGCCGCGCTTGATTTGTTGGCGCCCTAGCTAGAATCACCTCGATGGCCGAGCTCGGCACCATGCGCGTCAAGAGCGGCCTCGCCGAGATGCTGAAGGGCGGGGTGATCATGGACGTGACCAACGCGGAGGCCGCGCGGATCGCCGAGGAGGCAGGGGCCGTGGCCGTGATGGCTCTCGAGCGCGTCCCCGCGGACATCCGCAAGGAGGGCGGCGTTGCACGCATGGCCGACCCGACGAAGATCCAGGAGATCCAGGAGGCCGTGACGATCCCGGTCATGGCCAAGGCCCGTATCGGCCACTTCGTCGAGGCCCAGGTGCTCGAGGCGCTCGAGGTCGACTACATCGACGAGAGCGAGGTCTTGACGCCTGCGGACGAGGAGCACCACATCGACAAGTGGGCCTTTCGCGTCCCGTTCGTGTGCGGCTGCCGCAATCTCGGCGAAGCGCTGAGGCGGATCTCGGAGGGCGCGGCGATGATTCGCACGAAGGGCGAGGCCGGCACGGGAGACATCGTCAACGCCGTTCGCCACATGCGCGCCGTCTTCGGCGGCATCCGCCGGCTCCAGTCGCTAGCCGAGGACGAGCTCTTCGCCGAGGCGAAGGACCTCGCGGCCCCGTACGAGTACGTGAAGTGGGTCGCCGAGCACGGGCGCCTGCCGGTCGTCACGTTCACGGCCGGAGGCATCGCGACGCCTGCCGACGCGGCCCTCTGCATGCAGCTCGGCGCCGACGGGGTCTTCGTCGGCTCGGGGATCTTCAAGGCTGAGGATCCGATGTCACGTGCAAAGGCGATCGTCGAGGCGACGACACATTTCAACGATCCCGAGATCCTCGCCCGCGTCTCGACGGGCCTCGGCGAGGCGATGCGGGGTCTCTCTGCCGCAGGCCTCGCGCCCGAAGAACTGCTCGAATCGCGCGGCTGGTAGCAAGCTAAGACGGCACGTTTCGTGCGCCACCGGCGACGCTTTTGCGCGTACGCTCGAGACGGGGGTGTGGGGCCGAAGGCCCCGGGGGTAAAGTTGGAAGGGTGTCGACCGAGCGCCTGAAAATCGGGGTTCTCGCCGTCCAGGGCAACTTCCGCGAGCACGCGGCTGTCCTGCGCCGCCTCGGCGCAGAGCCGGTGGAGGTGCGGAAGGTGGAGGAGCTCGAGGGCCTCGACGGCCTGATCATTCCGGGCGGCGAGTCGACGGCGATCGGGCGGCTGCTTCGCATTTACGGCCTGGAGGAGGCGATTCGCCGCTTCGCCGGCCCGGTCTTCGGCACGTGCGCGGGCATGATCCTCCTCGACCGTGACCACCTCGGCCTCGTCGACGTGATCGTGCGCCGAAACGCCTACGGACGACAGGTGGCGAGCTTTGAAGCCGACATCGAGCTCGCCGGCGAGGATGAGCCGCTGCGCGGAGTCTTTATCCGGGCGCCGCGCGTCGCCGAGACAGGCCCACGGGTAGAAGTGCTCGCCGAGCTGGACGGCGAACCGGTCTTGCTCCGCCAGGGGCGCTTCCTGGTCGCGTCCTTCCACCCGGAGCTGACCGATGACACGCGCGTTCACGAGCGCTTCCTCGAGCTCGTGGGGGAGGAGACCAGTGTCCGGGCATAGCAAGTGGTCGTCGATCAAACACAAGAAGGGCGCGCAGGATGCCAAGCGCGGCCAGCTCTTCTCCAAGCTCTCCCGGGCGATCATTGTCGCCGCTCGCGAGGGGGGCGCCGACCCGGACGCCAACGCGACGCTCGCGGCGGCCATCCAGAAGGCGCGCGACAACTCGATGCCGAAGGACAACATCGAACGCGCGATCGCCCGCGGCACAGGCTCGGCCGGAGACGCAGAGGCTTACGAGACGGTGACCTACGAAGGCTACGGTCCGAATGGGGTGGCGGTCCTCGTCGAGGCGGTCACGGACAATCGCAACCGCACGGCGGCCGACGTCCGCCACATCTTCGGGAAGAACGACGGCAATCTCGGCATGAGCGGGGCCGTTGCGTGGCTCTTCGAGCGCAAGGGCGTGATCCTCGTCCCGGGCTCCGTCGACGAGGACGACGTCATGCTTGCGGCGGCTGATGCGGGAGCCGACGACGTGCAGCTTGAGGGTTCGAGCTACGAGGTGACGACGGCCCCCGACGATCTTGCCGCCGTGCGTGCAGCGCTCGAGGCGAGCGGGATCCAGGTCGAGTCAGCGGAGCTGACGATGCTCCCGCGAACGACCGTCCAGATCGAGGAGGAAGCGGCTGCGCGGAAGCTCCTGCGGTTGATGGACGCGCTCGAGGAAAACGACGACGTGCAGGACGTTTACGCGAACTTCGACATCCCCGAGGGGATTCTCGAAGCAGTCGCATAAAGGGGTATTTTCCCCGTCGGGCGCCGTTCCGATACTTGGAACAGCGTGCGAATCGAAGTGAGTAATCCCAGCCTTCTCGAGGATCTGCGCGAGTATCTGCAGCGGAACGGCTGCCCGAGCGAGCAGAACGGCGTAGGGACGTGCGAGGTGTGCGTCCTCTGGCCGGCCGAAGAGCTCCGCTCGGACACTGGCGACCGCCTGAAGATCTTCCGGCATCTGCGCGAATGGTGCGCAGACCATCCGGGAGTCCACGCAAACATCCTCACTTAGCCGAGCCCTATGGGGAGGAACGTCCGCCTCCGTCCCTAACCTCGGTGCGTGAAGGTTCTCGGCATCGATCCGGGTACGGCAGCGTGCGGTTACGGCATCGTCCAAGGAAGCGGCGGCCGCCTCCAGGCGGTCGAGTTCGGCTGGTGGCGGACCTCGCCCCGCGAGGCACTCGAGCTTCGCTTGAAACGGATTCACGACGCGGTCGCCGAGCTCATCGTCCGGCACGAGCCGGATGCGGTCGCCCTCGAGGAGTCGTTCGTCGGCGCAGACGCCCGTATCGCGCTCTCCGTCGGGCAGGCGCGCGGCGCCGCGCTCGTCGCGTGCGCAACCGCCCGGGTCCAGTGCACCGAATATCCGCCCGCGAGCGTGAAGAGCGCGGTCTGCGGCTACGGGCGCGCGGAGAAGGCGCAGGTGCAGCGGATGGTGAAGGCGATTCTCGGACTCTCTGAGCCTCCGCAGCCCCACCATGCGGCCGACGCGCTGGCCGTCGCGATCTGCCACGCTCTCGCGCCCCCGCTCGCCGTCCTCGCAGGAGCCGCGCGATGATTGCGCGCGTTCGCGGCCGGCCCGTCGCCCTCGACGCCGAGGGGCTGGTTGTGGACGTCGGTGGAATCGGCTACAGACTCTTCGCGACTCCGAGCGCGGTTCGCCTGGCGGACGGCGCAGAGGAGGTCGTGCTCGAGACCCACCTGCACGTGCGCGACGACGCCCTCCACCTCTACGGCTTCGCGGAAGCGGGCGAGCGCGAGCTCTTCGAGCAGCTTCTGGCGGTCAGCGGCGTCGGGCCCAAGGTGGCCCTCGCGATCGTCTCCGGCTACTCGCCCGGGGAGCTCAAGCGCGCGATCGTTCGGGAGGACGCCGACCTCTTCCAGACGATCCCCGGTATCGGAAAGAAGACCGCCCAGCGAGTCGTGCTCGAGCTGAAGGAGAAGGTCACGCCGCTCACGGCCGTCGAGGCGCCGCACCTCGGTGCCGGCGACGGCCACATCGTGGCCCGCGATGCGCTCGTCGAACTCGGCTACTCGGTCGCCGAGGCGGAACAGCGTCTGTCGAGCACCGATCCCGACCTGCCGCCTGCCGAGCGCGTCAGGCAGGCGCTGAGGGCGGCATGAGCGAAGAAAGGATCACGACCGCTGTCCTCGTTCCGGAGGAGGACGACCTCGACGCTTCGCTTCGTCCCCGCCGCCTGGAAGATTTCGTCGGTCAGGCGAGGGTCAAGGAGCAGCTTGCAATCGCCCTCGAGGCGGCCAAGGGGAGGGGAGAGGCCCTCGATCACGTGCTTCTCGTCGGCCCGCCCGGGCTCGGCAAGACGAGCCTCGCTTACATCGTCCGCGAAGAGCTCGGCGTCGGCATTCGGACGGTCGCGGGCCCGGCGCTCGACCGCAAGGGCGATCTGGCCGCCATCCTCACGTCCCTCGAAGACCGCGACGTCCTCTTCGTGGACGAGATCCACCGGCTCAGCCGCGCGGTTGAGGAGATCCTCTATCCGGCGCTCGAGGACTTCCGGCTCGACATCGTCGTCGGGCAGGGGCCGGCCGCGCGCACGCTCACGCTCGACCTGTCCCCGTTCACCCTCGTGGGCGCAACGACCCGGACCGGACTCCTGACGACGCCGCTTCGCGACCGCTTCGGCATGACCTATCGCCTCGAGTACTACGGCGTCGACGACCTCACCTCGATCGTGGGGCGCTCGGCCCGCATCCTCGGCGTCGAGATCGAGGACGGAGCGGCGAGTGAGATCGCCCGGCGGGCGCGAGGCACTCCGAGAGTCGCGAACCGCATCCTGCGGCGGGTCCGCGACGTCGCCGAGGTCCGCCACGACGGTGCCGTGACGCTGGCCGTCGCCCAGGAGGCGCTCGCGCTCCTGGAGGTCGACGAGACGGGCCTCGAGCGAATCGACCGCGAGCTCCTCTCGGCGATCCTCTTCAAGTTCGGCGGCGGCCCCGTCGGCCTCTCGACGCTTGCCGTCTCGCTCGGTGAGGAGCCGGACACGATCGAGGAGGTCTACGAGCCCTACCTCCTCCAGCTGGGGCTGATCCAGCGGACGCCCCGCGGGCGCATCGTCACCGAGCTCGGGCGCGAGCGGGCCGGCGCCGCCGTGGCACACGACGCGAGCCTGTTCTAGAGCGCCCCTAGCGCCGGTACTGGAGCTCGTGCCAGGAAGGCACAGGCGCCAGCTCGAGCAGCGCGCGACCGCCGCGCGGGTCGCGGTAGCCGAAATCGGACACGCCGTCGTCCCACGCGACCTCGAGGAGGTTCTCCTTTACGCGGTGGTCGAGCCAGGCGCCGCGAAAGATGAGCTTTCGCAGCCAGTAGACGAGCGACTCGTTGCCGACCAGCGAAACGCGTTCCCAGTTCCGCACCAGGTAAGCGCCCAGCGGGCTACGAGGCTCGGCGATGTGGCCGTGAGCCGTCAGCTCGACCAGATCGGCGGTCTCGTCCTCCTCGAGCTCGCCCGACTCGACGAGGCCGAGCTTCACCGCGGCGGCGTTGACCCGCTGCTCGAAGTCGATGGCGTTGAAGCTGAAGCGGTACCCGAGGAACTCCACGACGAAGTCCTCGCCGGAGACGTAATTGGTGGCCTCAGACATCTCCCCTGAGAATAACGTCCGATCCGGGTCCTAGCCTTCAGTGCATGCAGGCGGGCACGTGGAGACTTCCTCCGTGCCCCCGCCCCGAGGTTGTCGCGCTGGCGAGCGCGCTCAATCTCAGCGAGACGACCGCGAGCGTTCTCGTCAGGCGGGGATACGGCGACCCCGAGACAGCGAGAGCGTTTCTCGCCGCGGAGATCCCTGCGCACGACCCCTTCTTGCTCGGGGACATGCAGATGGCGTGCGAGTCGATCCGGGCCACGATCGCAGCGGGACGGCGCATCTGCGTGCACGGCGACTATGACGTCGATGGCATCTGTGCGACCGCGCTGGCCGTGCTCGTGCTCCGCGAGCTCGGCGCCGACGTCGGCTGGCATCTTCCGAGCCGCTTCGAGGAAGGCTACGGGGTGTCTCGGGAGACGCTGACACGTTTCGCGCGCGAGGGCTGCGGGCTTCTGCTCACCGTCGACTGCGGGATTACGGCTGTCGACGAGATCGCCGAGGCGCGCGCGGCCGGGCTCGAGGTCGTGGTCACCGATCATCACCGCCCGGGCGAGCAGCTCCCTGATTGCCCAGTCGTCGCGACACGGCCTTCCGACTATCCATTTCCGGAGCTCTGCGGGACCGCCGTCGTCTACAAGCTGGCGCAGGCGCTCGGCGCCGAAAAGCTCGATCGACACCTCGATCTCGTGGCGCTCGCGACGGTGGCCGACGTGGTTCCGCTCGTGGACGAGAACCGCGGGCTCGTTGCCGCGGGCCTCAAACGGCTCGCTCGGACCCCGAAGCTCGGGCTGCGGGCGCTGATGGCCTCCGCGCGCGTCGATCCGGCTCTGGTGGACGCGGGATCGGTGTCGTTCCGCTTTGCTCCGCGGATCAACGCAGCCGGGCGTTTGGGCCATCCCAGAGACGCCCTCGAGCTCCTTCTCACCGACGACACGAAGGACGCTGAGCGCCTCGCAGCCGAGCTGGAGAGGCTCAACCGCGACCGCCAGGCAGTCGAGGAGCGGATCCTTAACGAGGCCCTCGCCCAGGTGGAGGAATGGCCCGAGGCAAAACGGCGCCGCCGGGGGTACGTCGTTGCCGGCGAGGACTGGCATCGCGGGGTCATCGGGATCGTCGCGTCCCGCCTCGTCGAGCGCTTTCACCGTCCTGTCGTCCTCATCGCCGGCGGCGAGGACGAGTGGACGGGGTCGGGTCGCTCGATTCCGGCCTTCGACCTCCACGGCGCGCTTGCAGCTTGCTCCAGCCACCTCGGGCGGTGGGGCGGTCACCGCGCGGCCGCGGGCCTGTCGGTGAAGCCGGAGAACCTCGAGGCCTTCTCCGACGCCTTTGCGGCCCACGCCGGAGAGGTGCTCGCAGACGAAGATCTCGTTCCGATCGCCCGCGTGGACGCGGCGGTGGACGGCCGCGAGCTGACGCTCGGGCTCTGCGAGGAGCTTGGAGCCCTCGCTCCGTTCGGACTCGGGAATCCCGCGGTGCGGCTGCTCGTCGGGGGCTGCGAGGTGGCCGAGCTGGCAGCTGTGGGAGAGAAGGGAAAGCACCTCCGCGTCGGACTGCGCGCGAACGGCCGGGCGTTGCCGGGAGGAATCGCGTTCGGCCGCGGCGGCGAGCTAGATAGGCTCCGGAGGCCGACCCTCTACGACGTCGTCTTCAAGCTCTCCATCAACCGCTGGAACGGGAGCGAAGCGCCCGAGATCAGAATCGAGCGGGTTTTCGACACGGCGGAGCAATACGCGGAGCTGCGCGCGCGGCTGGCAGCCGAGTTCCCGCAAGGTCCGGGCGCGTGGAGCGAGGAGGCGCGCGCGATCTTCGCCGAGCTCGGCGTCGCCGAAGGCGCCGCGTGGCGATCGCTCTTTGAGTCGCCGACTTTTCTGGCCGCTTTGCTTGAGCCGCTTCCGCTCGCGGCCTAATCTCCCCGCCGAGGGGTGCCGAAAGAGCCCCTAGCTAAGATGAGTTTATGGCGGACCAGGTCCTGACCCCAGCCGCCCAGCGGCACCACGACCTCTTCGAAGAGCTCCTAGCTGAGGTGGCCGAATACAACCCTGACGTCGATCGCGAGCTGCTCGAGCGCGCGTTCGTGTTTGCGTCCGAGCGCCACGAAGGGCAGCAGCGTCGTAGCGGCGAGGACTTCATCCTCCACCCGCTCGGGGTCGCCAGGATTCTCGCCGAGCTGGGGCGCGACGACGCGACGCTCGCGGCCGCGCTGGCTCACGACGTTGTCGAGGACACGGACGCCACGATCGAGGAAGTCCGTGCGGAGTTCGGCGAGGAAGTGGCCAACCTCGTCGAGGGGGTCACGAAGCTGACCCGGATTCAGTTCCAGAGCCGCGAGCAGGCCCAGGCGGAGAACTACCGCAAGATGGTCATGGCGATGGCGGAGGACTACCGCGTCATCCTCATCAAGCTCGCCGACCGGCTGCACAATATGCGCACGATCGAGTACCTGGGCAAGCAGAAGCAGCTGCAGAAGGCCCGGGAGACGCTCGAGGTGTACGCGCCCCTCGCGCACCGCCTCGGCATCCACACGGTCAAGTGGGAGCTCGAAGACCTCGCCTTCCAGACTCTCCACCCGCGGAAGTACTCCGAGATCGAGTCGATGGTCAACCAGCGGCGCGCCGACCGCGAGAAGTTCGTCCAGAACGCCGGCAAGGTCCTGAAGCGCGAGCTCGACAAGGTGGAGATCCCTGCCGAGATCTCGTCGCGCGCGAAGCACTTCTATTCCATCTACGAGAAGATGGCCAAGCGCGGGAAGGAGTTCAACGAGATCTACGACCTGACCGCGATGCGCGTGCTCGTCGAGCGCGTCGGCAAGGAGGGCGAGCGCGACTGCTACGGCGCCCTCGGAGTCATCCACTCGATCTGGAAGCCGATGCCCGGGCGGTTCAAGGACTACATCGCTATGCCCAAGTTCAACATGTACCGCTCCTTGCACACGACGGTGATCGGGCCCGAGGGCAAGCCGCTCGAGATCCAGCTGCGCACCATCGACATGCACGACACGGCCGAGTACGGAATCGCCGCGCACTGGCTCTACAAGGGCTCCAGGGGAAAGAAGGACGGGGCCGAGCAGCTCGCGTGGATGCAGCAGCTGGCCGACTGGCAGCGCGAGGAGCCCGATGCCCACGAGCTCAAGCGCGCCTTCCCGGAGCTGGCCTCCGACGAGGTCTACGTCTATACGCCGAAGGGCGAGCTGAAGAACCTCCCGGCGGGCTCGACGCCGATCGACTTCGCGTACTCCGTACATACGGACGTTGGCCACCGCACTGTCGGCGCGAAGGTCAACGGCCGCATCGTCCCGCTCCACTACCGCCTGCAGACCGGCGATTTCGTCGAGATCCTCACCTCCAAGCAGGCTGGTCGCGGGCCGTCGCGGGACTGGCTCTCGCTGGCGGTCTCCTCGCGCGCGCGCAACAAGATCCGACAGTGGTTCACGCGCGAGTCCCGCGAGGAGACGGAGCAGCGCGGGCGCGAGACGCTCGAGACGAACCTGAAGCAGCACAACCTTCCGTACAAGAAGCTCGCCGGCTCGCAGCTCCTCGCCCAGGTCATCCGCGAGATGGGCTTCAAGAAGGCGGAGGACTTCTACCTCGCGCTCGGGTCGGGGAAGCTCCAGGTCTCCCAGGTCGTGAACAAGCTCCTCCAGCGCCTGAAGACGGAGGAGGGGATCGTCGAGGAGACGGTTCCAGTCAAGCCGAAGGCGCGGGAGGCGGTCGCGTCAGGAAACTTCGGGATCGTCGTCCCAGGGGTGGAAGACGTCCTGGTGCGGCTCGCCAAGTGCTGCACGCCCGTGCCCGGTGACGAGATCGCGGGCTACATCTCGCTCGGCAAGGGGATCACGATCCATCGCCGGGACTGCCCGAACGTGAAGTCGCTCATGCGCAATCCCGAGCGCTTCACGGACGTCGCCTGGGACGGCGGCGCCTCGCAGAGCTTCCGCGTCCAGATCGCTGTCGTTTCGTGGGACCGCCCGCGTCTGCTCGAGGACGTCGCGCGGACGTTCGCCGAGCACGGGGCGAACATCGTCGAGTATGGCGGGCACGTCCAGGACCAGATGGCGAAGAACTGGTACGTCGCCGAGGTGGGAGACATCAAGGCGCTGCGAGGTCTCCTGAACGCCCTGCGAAACGTGGACGCGGTATTTGATGCATTTCGAGTCACGCCTTCGTAAGCCCGCGTAGTTTCGTTCGGCGGCTTCACGGCGCGAGATCGCGAGTAAAACGAACGCGTTAGCGTTGCGTTCCGCGTGACTCCCTCCTAGCCCTCCAAGTCCGAGAACTCACTCGTTCGAAGGACGGAATCCCTCCTTCAAGGGACTGGGTGGCTCGCTCCAGTCCCCTAATGAGGGGATACGGCGCGGTAGGCCTAGTGACCGTGTTGCGCGTGCACTACTGCATGCCCTCGACCGCGCGCAATTAGCCACCGATTCGCGGGAAAAGCCGCCACGAAGGCGAGCGCGAGTCCGAGGGCCAGGCTCCACCAGAAGAGCGGGTCATCGAGTCCCGCGGCGAGCGCTCCCGGGACGATTACCACGAAGCCGTTGTCGACCGTCTCCATGATCGAGATCGAGATCGTGTCGGCCGCAAAGGCGGTCGCGAGGACGGTCCGAAGGGGCAAACGGGCACGCAGGAGCGGCCAGAGGGTGAACGAGTATCCAAACGGGAAGGCGAGCGCGACCGCGAGGGCGATCGAAGCCACGTCTCCCCAGCCGAGCGCGGTGGCTATCACCATGCCGAGCACCTCGCCGATGGCGCAGCCAGACAAGCAGTGCAGAGTCGCCATGAAGGCGAGGCGGTTCAGAGATCCGGCCACGCCACGCCGCCCGTGTCCCACCCGACGAGGCTGTGCGCGGAGATGAGGAGCGCGACGCGCTCCAGGAACTTCCGATCGTCGGCCCCGAAAGCCGCAGGGCGATCCGAGTCGATGTCGATCTCCCCCACGACCCGGCCCTCGTAGACGATCGGCACGACGATTTCGCTCCGCGTGGATGGAAAGCAGGCCAGATAGCGGTCATCGGCGTTGACGTCGTCGACGATCTCCGTCACGCCGCTCGCGGCTGCCGAGCCGCAGATGCCCTGGCCGATCGGAATCCGGACGTGCTCGGTGGCCTCGGGCCCCTTCCACGGCCCCAGCACGAGGTCGCCGTCATCCACGAGGTAGATCCCGACCCAGGAGTAGTGCTCGAACCGGTCATGGAGCACTTCCACCGTCCTCCGCAGAACCTCGTCGGCCTCGCTTTCGCGGTTGAGGATCCGGTCGACGGACTCGAGTGCCCCGCTGTAGTCGCTCACCGCGGCACCGCCAGTTCGAGGTCGGCTCCTTCGAAAGCGGAGATGACCTGCTTGTAGCCCTCGGGAATGGGCGTGGGGCATCGCTCGGACAGCTCGACGAGCACCATCGTCTGCTCAGCCGTGCACATGAGGACGTCGTCGTCCACTCGGTAGGCGGCGTACTCGTTCATCATGCTCGAGCGGCCGATCCGCTTCGTCCGTACGAACACCTCCAGCAGGTCGTCGAAGCGGGCGGGCGCCTCGTAGAGCACGTTCGAGGCGCGCATGACGAACTCGGAGGGACCGTGGTCGAATGCCAGCAGCTCGAGGTGGCGGTGGTATTCCACGCGCGCGTCGTCGAAGTAGGGGAGATAGCGCCCGTAGTAAACGATGCCCTGCGCATCGGTGTCCGAGAACCCCACCCGGGTCAGCGCGGAGAACTTGAAGGGCGGCTTGCGGTCGGTCAGCCGGCCGAGATTCACCGCGCCATCGTAGCCCCGACCAAGGGTTGCACTTTTCGCCACGATTTGGGACGCTTCCCGCGCCTTTTTTGAACGGGAACCCGACTGGGGAGGGTATTCATGAAGCGCTGGACGATTCTGGCCTGCGCGCTCGCTGCTGTGCTCGTTACGAGCGGGGCGGCGCCTGGCGCAGGGAGCAAGAACAAAGTTTCGCTCGACATGTATCGGGCCACGGTGTCGCAGAACGTCTACCGCGATCTCCGTGCCAAGGGAATCGACATCGCGGCTGCCCGGGCAGTCGGTGGGCGCGTCGGAGTCGATCTCGTCTTGACTGCTGACCAGGCGAAAGCGCTGGCAGCAAAGGGCGTCAAGGCCACGCTGATCCGAAGCAAGAGTGGTCAAACCGTGCGCCAGATGGCGGCGGCTCAGGCCCGGGGAGGCTACGTCGTTTGGCGCGACTACGACAGCAAGAACGGTCTGCGCGACGAGCTCTACAAGATCGCCGCCGACAATCCCGACCTGACGAAGCTCGAGGTCATCGGCCACACTCACCAGGACCGCGAGATCATCGCTTTGAAGGTGACCAAGGACGCGCAGACGGTAGCGGACGCCGCACGCCCGGCGGCTCTCTACAGCGCCACCCAGCACGCCCGCGAGTGGATCGCGCCCGAGGTCGACCGACGGAACCTGCGCTGGTTCGTCGGTGAGTACAACTCGGGCAACCAGCAAATTCGCGACCTGCTCAGCACGACCGAGCTTTGGTTCGTCCTCGTCATGAACCCGGACGGGTACCAGTTCACGTTCCAGAGCCCGGATACGCGGCTCTGGCGGAAGAACACGCGCGAGCAGAACGGCGTGCCGGGCACTCAGGTCGGCGACGGCGTCGACCCGAACCGGAACTATCCGGCCCACTGGAACTACGACCGCGAGGGGTCGTCGTCGATCGAGTCGAGCGACACGTATCGCGGTCCATCGGCCGGTTCCGAGCCCGAGACGCAGGCGATCAGGGGCCTGTTCGAGCGGGTTCCGTTCAAGTTCCAGGTGAACTACCACTCATACGGGCCGTGGCTTCTCTATCCGCAGGGCTGGCAGATCGGCACGCCGACGGCGGACGACCCGATCTTCTACGCGCTGTCGGGGAACCGAGACAAACCGGCGATCCCGGGCTTCGTCCCCGGACTCTCGTCTGACGTCCTCTACGTGACCAACGGCGAGATGACCGACTACGCGAACTCGACCGCGGGGACGATCGCGTGGACACCGGAGCTCGAGCCCGGCTGCCCGACGTGCGGGTTCGTATTTCCGGACGACCCCAACCTCGTCCAAATGGAGTGGAGGAAGCAGCTCCCGTTCGTCCTCGACGTTGCGAAGTCGGCCGTCGACCCGGCTCATCCCGTGTCGCACCTCGGCGCGACGGCGCGCCCGCTCCTGATCAAGAGCGACGACACGTACAAGGCCGGTCTGCCGATGGCGAACTTCACATTCGACTACTCGTATGGGGACCCGCAAGAGGTCCGGGTCAACGCGTTGCGTTCACTCGGCGACGTGTCGGTCAAGTTCCAGATCAACGGCGGCGCAGTACAGACCGCGCCGACGGAGGAGTGGCCCGGCGGTTCCAAGTTTGCTGCCGAGAGCAACACCTACTACCACGTCATGCGTGGATTCGTGGCCGGGACGACTCCGGGAGATCACGTGAAGGTGTGGTTCGAGGGCGGCGGAGCGACGAGCGACTCCTTCACCTACGAGATGGTTAGCGACACGGGTAATGACACGCTCGTCGTCGCGTCTGAGGACTACACCGGTGCTTCCCCGGTGCAGACAGGTGCAGGCCCTCACTACCTCTCGTACTACGTGGACGCGCTCGCGGCAAACGGGGTAGACGCAGACGTCTACGACGTGGACGCGCGCGGGCGCAAGGCGGCCGACGCGCTAGGTGTCCTCAGCCACTACAAGGCCGTGATCGTCTACAAGGGCGACGACGTCGTCACCCGCGAGCCCGGTTGGGGCGGAGGGAACGCCTCTCGGATCGCGCAGGACGAGATTTTCGAGCTGCGCGAGTTCATGAACGAGGGCGGTCGCGCCATGTATGCGGGCAAGAATGCGGGTCTCCAGTACAGCCAGGCTCAGCTGTACGACCCGACGGCGGCGAACGGCCGCTGCGGCGACGCGGCGGTCGCATATCGGTGCCTGCAGCTCAACGGCACCGGCGACGGAATGAACGACGTGCTCCAGTATTGGTTCGGCGCGTACCTCGTGAACCTGAACGCCGGCCGGGCCGATGACGGCAGTATCTTCGACGCCTTCGGAACGGATACGCCGTTCGACGGCGTGGCGACCTGGTCGTTCAACGGCGACGACAGCGCGCAAAACCACAACACCGCGAACTCCTTCATCGCGACGAGCGGCATCCTGCCGAGCGAGGAGTACCCGCAATTCGAGAGCTGGGTGGCGGCGAAGTACGACCGGCCCGGCGGGCCCTTCGACCCGCACACTGGCACTCACTACGTCTACTCGCAGATCGCCGACCAGTCCTTCAAGCGTCTGACGCACACGGTCACCGTGCCGGAGTCAGGCGCGGACATGTCCTTCTGGGTGTCCTACAACACCGAGACGGACTGGGACATGGTCTTCGTCGAGGAGCACAGCATCGGTGCTGGCGCACCGGACGACTGGACGACGCTCCAAGACGTGAGCGGAAACGGCTACACGAGCCAGGCGACCGGTGAAAGCTGTAAGCCAGAAAACGGCCCCGGCGGCTGGCGCACCATCCACCCGTTCATGGACCACTACCAGACGATCGTCGGTGCTGACTGCGAGCCACATGGCACGACCGGCGAGTGGTGGGCGGCCAACGGGAACTCGGGTGACTGGCAAAACTGGCAGGTCGATCTAGCGGGTCCCGACGGTCGCTTCCTCGGTCACCAGGTCGAGGTTTCGATCACGTACGTAAGCGACTGGGCCACCCAGGGTCTCGGCGTTTTCGTCGACGACATCGACGTTTCGACGGGCGAAGGCACGACCTCGTTCGAGAGTGGTAACGACGGATGGGAGATGCCGGCCGCGCCCGCCGGAAGTGCTACCAACGCCAACACGTGGACGATCACGACGGCCGGCGGCTTCCCGGAGGGAGCCGCCATTGCCGGCCCGGACTCTCTGCTCTGGGGCTTCGGGTTGGAGGGCGTCACCGCCGCCGATAGGCGCGAGGAGCTCATGGGTCGCGCGATCGACTACCTGCGCAGATAGCAACCCAGCCGGGGGCGGGGCTTCGGCCCCGCCCCTAACTTTTGCCGGCAGGCTCGGTCAGAACCGAACAGGGGAAGAGCGGAGGAGCCGTGCACCGACTGCTCGTAGTTTTCATTTTCGCGACGGCCTGTGTCGCGACACTGGCCCAGGGAGCCGCAGGACGCAATCCCGGCGGTCGCGACTACGGGGGCGCCATTTTCTCCGCGGGCGTCTCGGGGACTGACGGGACCAGGGTGGGCCCCAGGACAGCGGCCATCTCTCTCGGCGCGCTCTTCCGCGTGTCCGACGACACCGGGCTGCCCGACACGCTCGCGCCGTGGGAGCTGAACCAGAGCGGCCGCGTGTTCATCAACTCCGAGACGGAGCCCTGGGTGGACGTCAATCCGGCCGATCCGATGAATCTCGTGGGCATGTTCCAGGAAGACCGCTGGTCGACAGGCGGCGCCCGGAATCTGACCTTCGCCTATTCCAATGACCGCGGTCAGACGTGGACGAACATTCCGCTCCAGGGGCTGTCGCGCCATTACGGCGGCGTCTACGAGCGGGTGACCGACCCCTGGGTGGAGTTCGGACCCGACAATCGCGTCTACGCGACCAGCCTCGGTTTCGACGACACGAGTCCCGCCAGCGGAATCTTCGTTCACGTCTCGACGGACGGCGGCCAGACGTGGGGCGCTCCGATCACACTCAAGACGGAGAACGACTTCGCGTTCTTCAACGATCGCAACTCGCTGGCGGTCGACGACTTCCCCGCGAGCCCGTTCTACGGGAGCGTGTACGTGGGCTGGGACCGCCTGGCGAGCAAGGGGCCGGGGTACGCCTACACCGGGGACGGGCTCGTCGCCTATGCCCGAGACGGCCTGCACTACACGACGGTCACCGCAGTGCCGACCGGAAACAACGAGCAGACGTTGACGAACCTGCCCGTGGTCGAGCCCGACGGCACGGTCGTCCTCGTGGGCACCTACTACCAGAACCAGTCGTTCAACAAGAACGGCGGCAAGTTCTTCGTTACGCGGTCGGCGAACGGCGGTGTCTCGTGGTCTGCGGTGGCGTTCCCGTTCGACCAGAAGCCCGTCGGGATTCCGAACATCCGCAGTGGCGACGGAGTGCCCAACGCCTCGGTCGACCGTCGCAACGGCAAGCTCTATGCCGTCTGGCAGGACTCCCGGTTCTCAGGCGGGAAGCGCGACGACATTCTCCTCACGTCGTCGCTCGACCAGGGACGGACCTGGAGCGCTCCGATCAAGGTGAACGACACGCCTGCGGGTGCCCAGGGCGCGTTCTTGCCGACCGTGAAGGTGGACGCCAACGGGCGCGTGGGGGTCGTGTACTACGACCTCCGCAACGACGCGAGCGCGAGAGACGCTTCGCTGATCACCACCGAATGGATCACCTTCTCGACGGACGGCGGGCGAAGCTTCGGAACGAGCACGCGCGTCGCGCCCGATTTCGATCACACTGCAGCGGCCTTCGCGGGCGGGTTTTTCCTCGGCGACTACCAGGGGCTCGGCGTGAGCGGGACGAAGTTCTTCCCCTTCTTCGGTGCGACCCTGCTGCCGCAGGCGGACGGCCGCATTGGCTCCGACATCTTCGTCAGGCGAGTGGGCTAGACCGGCTATGAGGCGGGGTCCTGGCCGTTGATCACGGCTAGGACCTCGTCTCGTTTCTGCTTCATCAGGTCGGGATCGAGGGCCTCGAGGTTGAGGCGGAGAAGGGGTTCCGTGTTCGACGGCCGCACGTTCATGTGCCAGTTCTCGGCCGTGACCGAGATGCCGTCCAGGTGCGAGATCTCGCCCTGCCCGGCGAAATGCTCTTTCAGCTCCTGGAGCTTCAGCGCGACATCCTCCACCGGCATGTTCAGCTCTCCGGTGAGGAAGTAGCGCTCCCGATACGGCCTCAGGAGCTCGGAGAGCCGCTTGTCGCGCTTCGAGAGTAGCTCGAGCATGAGGAGCGCCGGGATCGTTCCTGAGTCGGCCTGATTGAAGTCCCGGAAGTAGTAGTGGCCGGAGACTTCTCCGGCGAACACGGCGCCTTCTTCGCGCATGCGGAGCTTGATGAAGGCGTGGCCGACGCGGTTCATGAGCGGAATACCACCGGCCCGCTCGATCGTGTCGCGGACAGCCCAGCTCGCGCGAACGTCGTAGATGATCTTGGCGCCTGGCTCTCTCTCGAGGATCGATTCCGCCAGGAGGGCGGTAACGAAGTCGCCGGGAACGAACTCGCCAGTGTCGTCGACGAAGAGACAGCGGTCCGCGTCCCCGTCGAAGGCGATCCCGAGGTCGGCCTGCTCCGCGAGGACCTTGCCGATGATGAACTCGCGGTTCTCGGGGAGAAGCGGGTTCGGCTCGTGGCTCGGAAACGTCCCGTCTGGCTCGAAGAAGCAGCGCACCGCGTCGATCGGGAGGCGCCCCAGGACGGGGGAGAGCATGGCGCCGGCCATCCCGTTCGCGGCGTCGACCACGATCCGCAGGGGCTTAACGGCGGACGGGTCGATGAAAGACAGGACTTTCTCGACGAAAGCCGGGAAGATGTCGACCTTTTCGGCCACGGCCGGGGTCTGACCCCGGCCGTGGCCCGTAAGGCCGAGGGCGCGGTCGCGGATCTCGAGCAGGCCGGAATCGCCGCCCACCGGAAGCGCGCCCCGACGGACGATCTTCATTCCGGTGTAGTCCTTGGGGTTGTGGGATGCGGTGACGGTGATGCCGCCGTCGAGGCCGAGCTCGCCGACGGCGAAGTAGAGCATCTCCGTGCCGATCATCCCGATGTCTTTGACCTCGGAGCCACCTTCGGTGGCTCCCTCGATAACCGCAGCAGCCATCGAAGGCGAGGAAACACGCATGTCTCGCCCCACTGCGATCGACTTTGGCTCGAATTGGTCGACGAAGGCACGGCCGATCGCGTAGGCGCCCTCCTCGTCGAGCTCCGACGGGTAGTGCCCGCGCACGTCGTACGCCTTGAAGACCTTGGGGTCGAGCATCGCCGAGCGAATGCTACGAGCCCACGGGGAGCTCCGCTTCCAACTGGCGTCTCATGCGCTCGAGCCATTGCTCGTCCGCGCTACCACAGACCCGGCCGAGCGCCGTTCGCAGGTCGCGGGAGACGGCCGGAGGCCGCGAGCCGTCGACGGCGACTGCCAGATAGACCGTACGGAGACGCCCGAGCGCCAAGCGAGCCGCCAGGCTGCGAACGAGAATCCGCGTGCCGTCCGGGCTCTCGATCTCGATCCCTCCAGGACGATCCCTGGGCGGGCCGACGCCGAGCTTCTTCCCAGGAAGAAGCGACCGCCTCACCCCCTGGCGGGAGAGCATCGTGGCGAGCGGATTGTTCGGATAGACGTTCCCGTGGCGCGGCTGTCCGATCGCGAGCCCCTTCTCCCGGCCGCACCGTGCGCAGCGGATTCGCGCCGCCCACCGGCCGCTCAGAGGCTCCACGTAGTCGATCAGCTCGTCGACGTGCCCGAAGGGCGGATGCCACCAGCACCGCCAGCGGCGCATGGTTACGCCGGCCAAGCCTCTGCGAGCTTCAGCCGCGTTTGCTCGAGCGCCTCGGGCAAGACCTTGACGTCGGCGAGCACGGGCATGAAGTTCGTGTCGCCCGCCCAACGCGGGACCACGTGCAGATGGACGTGGTCGATCACGCCGGCGCCGGCGATCCGACCCAGGTTCCAGCCGAGGTTGAAGCCCTGCGGCCGCATGGTCTCGGCGAGAGCCGCGAGACCGGCGGCTGCGAGCCGGTGCAGCTCAAGCGCCTCGTCTCCGTCGAGTTCCCCAAACTCGCTCTCGTGCCTGTTCGGAGCGACCATGAGATGCCCGGAAGCGTACGGAAACCTGTTCAGCATGACGAAGGCGTGCTCGCCGCGGTGCACGATCAGGCCGGCCTCGTCCCCGCCTTCGCGCGCCCGGCAAAAGACGCAGCCCTCCTGCTCGACCGCGCTCTCGATGTACTCGAGACGCCAGGGCGCCCAGAGCTGCTTCACAGCCAGCGGCGCCAGCGAAAGACGCCTAGGAGAAAGCCTCCGACGCCCACGATGATCCCGAGGAGCACCCAGAAGGCTTCCCTGGTCCCAAACCCCGGGAACTGGACGTTCATGCCGAAGATGCTCGCGAGCAGGGTCAGTGGGAGGAGAATGACGCTGACGACCGTCAGGATCTGGAGGCGGTACTGCTGGCGGTGGGAGATGATGGACTCGTTCGTCGACTCGAGCCCTTCGATCACCTCTTTGTAGTTGTCGAGCAGATCCCAGATCCGCTCGCTCGCGTCGACGATGTCGTCGAAGTAGAACTCGAGCTCCGGCTCCGCAGGCAGGAAGCGCTGCGTGTAGCGCTCCAGCACGCGAAGCGTGGCACGTTCGGGCTTGATGATCTTGCGATAGGCGATGATCTCCTGCTTCGCGTCGGAGATGTCCCGCACGACGTCGTCGGAGCGGCCCTCGAAGAGGTCATCCTCGATGGCGTCGAGCTTCCAGCCGATCTTGTCCAGGATCGGGAAGCAGTAGTCGAAGAGGTCGTCGAGGACGTGGTAGAGGAGGTAGCCCGAGCCCTTGGAGAAGAGCTCGTCGCGACGTTCCGGATCCTCCTCGCAGCGGCGGAAGAGATACGTGACCGGGAGCAGCTCCACGTTCGGGAGCGTGATGAGGAAGTCCGGCCCGATGAACATGTCGAGCTCGGCTGCGTTCAGCCGCTGGACGGTCTTGTCGTAGAACGGGAAGTGGAGGACGATGAAGAGGTAGCTCTCGTACTCGTCGATCTTCGGGCGCTGTCGCTTCGAAAGGATGTCCTCGACGTCGAGCTCGTGGAAGCCGAAGCGGTCGGCAAGCAAGGCCGCTTCGAGCGGCCCCGGCTGGTCGACGTGGATCCAGGTGAGTCCGTTAGCGGAGAGCTCGGCGATGCGGGGCTCGAGCCGCTCGGCGACATCCCCGGAGGTCCCCGGGGTCCGTCCACGCCTGATGCGGGGCAGTGTCGGCCGTGCCATCGGTACTGAGAGGGTCGTCGAGTCGCATTCCGAGTACGTGATTTTACCCTCGAACCCTGTTTTTTTGCCGCGCAAAATCAGACCTGACGCTCGATTTTGCGCGGTTACCGCCTCTGCCGGGCCCCGTTCTGCGGAAAATCGCCCGTAAGGGATGATTTTCCGCAGCCGAAATGCGCCTGGCAGGATTCGAACCTGCGACCTTGCGCTCCGGAGGCGCACGCTCTATCCCCTGAGCTACAGGCGCGGGGGGCCTTAGTCTACCGGGCGTGAGATTGAGCCATCGCACCGCCACACTGCGCCTCGAGGAGCCCTTCACCATCTCCCGCGCGACCGACGAAGAGGTCGAGGAGATCTTCCTTGAGCTCGAGCTGAATGGAATCGTGGGGTATGGCGAGGCCTCACCCCAGGAGGTCTACGGCGAGAGTGTCGAATCGGCCGGGACGTTCCTGGACGGCGCCGAGGAGCTCCTCGGCGACGACCCGTTCGCCCTCGAAGAGATTGAGCGCCGGCTGGCCGAAAGGCCGGGGGAGATGGCGGCAAAGGCGGCGATCGATTCCGCCCTCCACGACCTCTGCGGCAAGCTCACGAACGAGCCTGTCTGGCGCCTGCTCGGCGTCGATCGAGCCGGCCCGCCGACCTCGTGGACGATCTGGCTCGGCGACCCCGACGACATGGCGCGTCGCGCCGAGCGAGTCGGCGACCGTTTCCACCGGCTCAAGCTCAAGCTCGGCGCCCGCGACGGAGCCGACGTGGAGCGGGTGCGCGCTGTTCGGGGCGTCACCGACCTCCCCCTCCAGGTGGACGTGAACGAATACTGGGAGCTCGACGAAGCGCTCGAGAACGTCCGCGCCCTGGCGGAGCTGGGCGTCGAATACGTCGAGCAGCCTCTACCGGCGGGGCACCCCGAGGGCCCTCGGCTGAAGAAGGAATCGCCGATTCCGATTTACCTGGACGAGGATGTGCACACGCTGAGGGATGTCCGTGAGGCCGCAGAGCGGGCTCACGGAATCAACATCAAGCTCGCGAAGTCGGGCGGCATCCGGGAGGCCGTCAGGATGGCCCACGCTGCACGCGCGCTCGGCCTCGGCGTCATGCTCGGCTGCATGGTCGAATCGAGCCTCGGGATCGCCGCGGCCTGCCAGGTCGCGAGCCTGTGCGATCACATCGATCTCGACGGCAACCTCCTCCTTGCCGACGACCCGTGGGAAGGGGTCGAGCTCGTGGACGGTGTCCAACTTCCATCCGAGCAGCCGGGTCTGGGTGTCAGAGAAGCGGTATCTCGTACTAGCTGAGGGCAAGGCGCTCGACCCGCATTACGGGAAGACGGCGCGCGGCGTCATCCTCTACGGGCCGCATCCGGTTTCCGCCCTCGTGGACTCGGAGAACACGGGCGCGGACGTCGAGGGGATTCCTGTCGTCGCCTCGGTCGAGGACGGGCTTGCGGTGGAGCCGCGCGCGAACACCGCGTTGGTCGGCGTGGCTCTCGCAGGAGGTCGCCTGCCGGCGGAGTGGCGAGTCCTCTTGCGCGCTGTCCTCGAGGCCGGCCTCGACCTCGAGTCGGGAATGCACGAACTCCTCTCCGAGGACCGGGAGCTCGCAGACCTCGCGCGGCGGCACGGGGCCGAGATCCGCGATCTTCGCAAGCCCCCCGCGGATCTCAGCGTCTCGAGCGGCGCGAATCTCTTGCAGGATGCGACTGTCGTCCTGACCGTAGGCTCCGACTGCGCGATCGGGAAGAAGTCCGTGGCGATCGAGCTCGACCGGGAGGCACGCGGTCGCGGGTTGCGCTCGGTGTTCGTACCGACCGGCCAGACCGGGATCGCGATCGCCGGCTGGGGTATCGCGGTCGACGCCGTCGTGGCGGACTTCCTCGCCGGCGCGGCCGAGCGGCTCGTGGTCGAGGGCGCAAGACGAGGCGACCTCCTCTTCGTCGAAGGACAGGGATCGATTGTGCACCCGCAGTTCTCCGGAGTCGCGCTCGGGCTCTACCACGGCAGCGCCCCGCACCTCCTCGTTCTCTGCCACATGGCCGGCGCGACGGAGATCGACGGGTGCCCGGGCCACCCGATTCCCCCGCTGCCAGAGCTCGTCGACCTCCATGAGGCGCTGGCCCTTCCGGCCCGCCCGGCACGGGTGGCGGCGATCGCCCTGAACACGCACCGTCTGGGCAACACGGAGGCGAGACGTGCCATCGACGAAGCCGAGGAAGAGACCGGTTTGCCTGCCGAGGACCCTGTCCGTTTTGGCCCTGTACGGCTCTTGGATGCGGTACTCCAACGTCTTCCGTCGGATATAAGAACCGGGTGAGCGACCCGCGTGTCACCCGGCTGGCCCAGCTCATCGTCGAATACTCACTGGAGATCCGCGAGCGCCAGATCCTCCGGATCGACGCGCCCGACGTCGCGGCGCCGCTCGCTCTCGCCTTGTACCGCGCTGCCCTTGCAGCAGGCGGCTTCCCCTACCCGACCATCGCCGTCGACGGCCTCCTCGAGATGCTGCTCGACGAGGGTTCGGAGGAGCAGCTTGCCTTCGTCTCACCACTCCAGCGGCACGAGATCGAGACCATCGACGCGCTCGCGACGATCTGGTCGGAGACGAACACGCGCTCCCTGTCGCGGGTCGACCCCGGCCGCCACGCACGCTTCCTGGGCGCCCAGCGCCAGCTTTCCAACCGACGCTGGGAGCGGATCTCGGCCGGGGAGATGAGCTGGTGCGGCACGCTCTTCCCCACGAACGCCCACGCCCAGGACGCCGAAATGTCCCTCGCGCGCTACGAGGACTTCGTCTATGGCGCCTGCCACGTGGACGAGGCCGACCCGAGCGCGCACTGGCGGCTGGTCGCGGCCTCCCTGCGAAGGCGCGCGGACGACCTCGAGTCAGTTCGCGCGCTCCGGATCGTGGGGCCCGACACCGACCTGCTCGTCGGCGTCGAGGGGCGCAAATGGATCGCCGCGGACGGTCGCTTCAACATGCCGGACGGTGAGGTTTTCACGAGCCCGGTTGAGACGGAGACGGAAGGTGAGATCCGCTACACCTTCCCCGCCATCTATCACGGGCGCGAGGTCGAGGACGTGCGCCTGCGGTTCGAGGCCGGGCGGGTGGTCACCGCGGAGGCCGCGCGCGGGAACGACTACCTGCGCTCGCTCCTCGACATGGACGACGGTGCTCGCGTCCTCGGCGAGGTCGCTTTCGGGCTCAACTACGAGATTGACCGCTTCACCCGCAACATCCTCTTCGACGAGAAGATCGGCGGGACGATGCACCTCGCGCTCGGCTCGGCCTTCCCGCAAGCCGGCGGCGCGAACACGTCCGGGCTGCACTGGGACATGATCTGCGACCTTCGCTCGGAGGGCGAGGTCTATGCCGACGGAGAGCTGATCTGGAAGGCCGGGCGCTTCCTCGCCGAGGCCGTCACAGACCCCGCTGAGCCTGTCGAGGCCGCCGAACGTGGCTGATTCCCGCCTCGAGCGCCTGGCCAACGTCCTCGTCAGCTACTCGACCGGCATCGAGCCCGGCGACATCGTCCTGCTCGAGACGACGCCGCTTGCGGCGCCGCTCCTGAGGGCACTTTATCGCGGCGTCGTCGGCGCAGGCGGCCATCCGCAGGTGCGGATCGGGCTAGACGGCGCCGCCGAGGCGCTGCTGTCACAAGGGTCGGACGAGCAGATCCAGTGGGTGAATCCGATGAGAAGTGAGGACTTCGAGCGCGCCGATGTCCGCATCGCCGTGGAGGCCAGCTCGAACACCCGCGAGCTCACGGGGGTGGACCCTGCTCGTCAGGCGCGTTATTCGGTGGCCCGGGAGAGCCTGCGCGAGCGCTACCTCGAACGGTCGCGGGGCGGCGAGCTGCGGTCCGTGGTGAGCGCGTATCCGACGACCGCGTCCGCTCAGGACGCCGAGATGTCCCTCGAGGACTACGAGGACTTCGTCTACCGGGCGGGCTTCCTCGATCGCGACGATCCGGTGGCGACGTGGCGTGAGCTCGGCGAGCGGCTCGGCCGGCTGAGCGCGTGGCTGAGCGAGCGCCGGGAGATCCGGGTGGTCACCGAGGGCACCGACCTTACTCTGGGCGTGGCCGGCCGGACCTGGATCCCCTGCGATGGCAAGGAGAATTTCCCCGACGGGGAAGTGTTCACGGGGCCCGAGGAGACCAGCGTCGAGGGCCGGATCTCGTTCACCTACCCCGCGACGTTCGCCGGACGAATCGTGCGCGGAATCGTTCTGCGCTTCGAAGGAGGCGAGGTCGTCGAGGCGCACGCCGCCGACGGGGAGCCCTTCCTGCGCGAGATGCTGGCCATGGACGACGGTGCGCGTCGCGCGGGAGAGTTTGCCTTCGGCATGAACGAGGCCATTCGCGAGTTCACCGGTCACACGCTCTACGACGAGAAGATCGGAGGCACCGTCCACCTTGCTCTTGGAATGTCGTATCCGGAGAGCGGAGGGCTGAACCGGTCGGCGCTCCACTGGGATCTCGTTTGCGATCTCCGCTCGGGCAGCGAGGTGTACGCAGACGGGGAGCTCGCCTACCGAAACGGCGAATTCCTGCCCGAGCTCTTCTGATCGCGCTCATTGGTGATACGCACCTGCCGCGCGGCGCTCGCCGCATTCCACAGAAGTGCTTGCGCCTGCTCGAGCGGGCCGAGCTCATTCTCCACACCGGAGACGTGACGGCGGCGACGGTGCTCGAGGAGCTCGAGGAGCTCGCTCCGGTCGCCGCCGTGCACGGCAACATGGACGAGCCCGCGCTGCGTGAAGCGTTGCCAGGACGCCTCGTGGTCGAAGCTGAGGGCCTGCGGATCGGGCTCGTGCACGACGCACGCGGTGCCGCCGGGAGGCATGCGCGTCTCGCCGCCGCCTTTCCGCGGTGTGACGCGATCGCCTACGGGCATACGCACATCCCTGAGGTGGCGCGGGTGGGGGAGACGTGGATTCTCAACCCCGGCAGCCCCACCGAGCGACGCCGGGCGCCGGAGCACACGATGATCGTGCTCGAGGGCGGCGAGCCCCAGCTCGTCTCGCTCGCGCCCTGACGTCCGACGATCTCTATACTATGCGAACATATGTTCGGTCGCACTCATATCTACGCACTGTTCCTCGCGTTCGCGCTCGTCGCGCTCGCTCTCTCGACCGCCCGTCCCTCGCGGGGAGCCTCGCCGGAGGCACGTCACCTCGTGCGTTCCGGTGAAACGCTCTGGTCGATCGCCTCGGCCCGCTACGCCGGCGACCCCCGCGCGGCGATCTGGCGAATCGAGCAGCGGAATGGGCTGACGGGCGAGCCGCTACAGCCCGGGACGGTGCTCTACTTGCCGCAGTAGGGCTAGCCGGCCGCGAACGCCTGCGCGTCTGCGATCCCGAAGTCGGCCGGGCGCTTGCTGACGGCGTCGAAGAACGCGTCTACCACGGCGGGAACGAACTGGCTCTCGCGACAGGAAAGGACCTCTGCGAGCGCCTCCTCGGTCGAGAGCCCGCGCTGGTAGGGCCGCTCGATCGTCATGGCGTCCCAGGCATCGGCCAGACCCGCGATGGCGGCGGCGAGGGGGATGTCCTCTTCAGCGAGGCCGTCCGGGTAGCCGTGACCGTCCCAGCGCTCGTGGTGGTGCCGGATGATCGCCACGGAGTCGCGTAGGCGGCTGAACTTGGCGACGATCCGCGCGCCCTCGGCCGAGTGGCGCTTCATCAGGTCGAACTCCTCGTCGGTGAGCTTGCCCGGCTTGGTTAGGAGGACGTCGGGGATCGCGATCTTGCCGATGTCGTGGAAGAGGGCGCCGAAGCGCAGAGCGTCCATCTCCTTGACGGTCAAGCCGAGCTCCCGGCCGATCGAGAGGGCGATGCGCTGAACGCGGAGGGAGTGGCCGGCGGTGTACGGATCTTTCGCCTCGACCGTCGCGTTGAGGCTCTCGATTGCCTCGAGCGAGCTCTCCTCGAGGCGCCGGTAGGACTCGCTTAGGGCGACGGAGCGCTCCCGCAACGCCGTCGTCTGGCGCCGCAGCGTGCTGGAGGCGCTGCGGGCCAAGACGAGCAGGAGGACCCACAGGAGGACGAAGACAGCCCCGATGGCGATCCAGAGCTCGTGCTTGCGGTCTGCGATGGAAGCCTCGAGAGCCGTCGCGTCGGCGTAGACCTCGTATGCCCCGATCACCTCGTCGGACCCAGAGACGACAGGCGCGTAAACCTCGATCACGTCGTCCACGGGCAGCCTCGATTCGACAGCGTCCTCGGCGTCGGCCAGATCCTCGAACCCCGCCTCGGCCTCGCCGGTCTCGAACAACTCTTGGAGATCGTGGCCGACCGGGAAGCGCTGCCCGATCCGGTCCGGAGCGAGCGAGGCCCACGCGAGGACGCCGTCGCGGCGCCAGACCTTCACGCTGAGGATGTCGGGGCGCTCGGCGAGGGTGCGACGAACGATGCCGGTCACGTCCTCGCCGACACGGAGCTGGGTTCCGTCCACGAGACGGGGCGAGAGGACGCCGCTCGTGTACTGGGAGAGCGAGACCTTGGCATCGTCGAGCGACTGCTGGCGCAGCGCCCGGCTCATGATCGAACCGAGCACGATCCCGCCGATTGCCAGCACGACCGCGGCCGTGGCAACGAGTGCCCACAGAAGCGTGAGCGAACGGGCCACCCGCTGGCTCATGGTCACACGTGCCACTACCGCACCGAGATCGGACTTCTCGGGGCCGGACTTGAGTCCTGCGCGCCCTACACTTGGCCCGTGGATCTCGACATCGTCTTCCTCGGGACCTCCGGGTCAGTGCCGACGGCGCGACGTGGCCTGGCGGGCACTCTCGTCCGCCGGGGCGGCGACCGGATCCTCTTCGACTGTGGCGAGGGCACGCAGCGCCAGCTCCTCCGATCGACGGTGGGCCTCGTCGAGCTCCCCGACGTCTTTCTCACGCACTACCACGCCGACCACTATCTCGGCCTGCCAGGGATGCTGAAGACCTTCGCGCTTCGCGGGCGCGAGGTGCCTCTCACCGTCTACGGGCCGCCCGGCCTCGTCGACCTTTTCACAGTCTTGAGGCGGATCTTCGGAAAGCTGACGTACGAGGTCGACCTCTGCGAGCTGCGCCCGGGCGAAGGAAGCGACCGTGGCGACTACCGGATCTTCGCCTTCGCGGTCGAGCACGGCGTCGCCTCGAACGGCTACTGCCTCGCCGAGAATCCCCGGCCGGGGCGCTTCGACGTCCAGACCGCCCGCTCCCTCGGCGTCCCCGAGGGGCCGCTCTTCGGACGCCTGCAAGCCGGCGAGCCAGTTGACGTGCCCGGGGGCGGCACCGTGGTGCCCGAACAGGTGCTGGGCCCGCCTCGGGCTGGGCGCAAGATCGTCCTGGCCGGGGATACGCGCCCTGCGGCGGAGGTGCTCGACGTGGCTCGGGAGGCGGACGTCCTCGTGCACGAGGCGACCTTCGCCTCCGAGGAGCAGGAGCGGGCAGACGAGACCCTGCACTCGACCGCGACCGGCGCCGCTGAGCTGGCCCGTGCTGCCGGCGTGAAGATGCTGGCGCTCACGCACCTATCGAACCGCTACTTCGGCCCGGAGATCGCCCGCGAGGCAAGGACGGTTTTCGCGGAAACAGCCGTTCCGCGGGACTTCGATATCATCGACGTCCGCTTTCCGGAACGGGGCGGGCCGCGTCTCGTCAAGGGTGGGGCGCTGGGCAGGCGGGAGGAGGCCGAGGCGCATGGGGGCGATGGTGCAGCTGGCAGTGGCGAGGAACCTCGCGGAGGCCGAGGAGATCCAGACGATCCTGAACTCGGCCGGGATCGAGTCGGAGCTCGAGCTGGCCGTCGACCAGCATCCGACCCAGCTCGCTGACTCCCCACAGAAGGTGCTCGTCCCCGAGGAGTCCCTCGAAAACGCTCAGCACGCGATCGAGGCCATGACCGACCCCGACGAGCTCATCGGCGGCCGCTAAGCGAGCGACGACCCAGAGCCGCTAGCCCACCTCCGCTGGACTCCGTCCGCCGCCGCGGCTAGTCTCCGCCTCGCACACCTTTAAGCCGGTCCCGTGAGGCCGGAAAGGAGTCGTTGATGGCTGCGCAAGTCGAAGCGGGCAAGGTCCTCCTGGATTCCGAGGCCCTGAACCGGACGCTCGCCCGTATCGCTCACGAGATCGTCGAAGGGAACCGTGACCTCGAGCGCACCGCGCTCGTCGGCATCCACACGCGCGGCGTCCCCCTCGCCCAGCGCCTCCGCCGCCACATCGCCGACTTCGGCGGGGTCGAAGTCGCGCTCGGGACAGTCGACATCACCTTTCACCGCGACGACGTGATGGTGAGAGACGGCCAGGCCCCGCGCCACCCCCAGCCGGTCGTCCGCTCGACGAGGCTCGACTTCCCGCTGGAGGGCATGACGTGCGTGCTCGTCGACGACGTTCTCTCGACCGGACGGACGATCCGAGCGGCGATCGAGACGATCTTCGAGTACGGACGGCCCGCGCGCGTACAGCTTGCCTGCCTCGTCGACCGGGGCCATCGCGAGCTTCCGATCCGCCCTGACTACGTGGGCAAGAACCTGCCCACGTCCCGCGGCGAGCGCATCCAGGTGCAGCTCGTCGAGGTCGACGAGGTCGACCGCATCCTGCTCGTCCCCGAGTCCGAGAAAGGAAGGCACGATGGCTGAGGTCCGTCCATTGCTCCGCGACGAGCTCCTGCCGCCGAGACGGCTCGAGCGACGGCACCTGATCTCGATCGCCGATCTCACCAGGGAGGACGTGGAGCGGCTGCTCTCGCTCGCCCGGGCTTTCGGACGTTCGCTCGAGCGGGAGGTGAAGAAGCTTCCGACGCTCAAGGGGCGAACAGTCGTGAACCTCTTCTTCGAGTCCTCCACGCGGACCTCGTCCAGCTTCGAGCTCGCAGCCAAGCGTCTGTCGGCCGACGTCATGTCGATCAAGTCGTCGGGCTCGGCCGTGGACAAGGGCGAGTCGCTCAAGGACACGGCCATCACGATCGGCGCCTACGACCCTGACGTTGTCGTCATCCGCCACCCGCACATCGGTGCTCCGCACGTCGTCGCGCGCTGGACGAAGGCGCACATCGTCAACGCCGGCGACGGGACGCACCAGCATCCCACCCAGGCCCTGCTCGACCTGTACACGATCGACGAGGAGCTCGGCGGGGTCTCCGGCGTGCATGTGGCGATCGTCGGGGACGTGCTGCACTCACGGGTGGCCCGCTCGAACATTCAGGCTCTTGCGCTCATGGGCGCGCGCGTGACCGTCGTCGGCCCGCCTCCGCTCATCCCGCGCGGCATCGAGGCGCTCGGCTGCGAGGTCTCGTACTCGATCGACACGATCCGGGACGCCGACGTCGTCTACGTCCTGCGCATGCAGCGGGAGCGCATGCTCGAGGGCGCCAACTACGTCCCCAGCCTCCGCGAGTACACCGCACGCTGGGGAGTGACGCCTGGGCGGCTGCGACCTGGGCAGAAGGTCATGCATCCCGGTCCGATGAACCGCGGAGTTGAGATCGACGCGGCGGTTGCCGACGCGGCTGACGCACTGATCGAGCGCCAGGTTCGAAGCGGCCTCGTGGTGCGCATGGCAGTCCTCTACGACCTCCTCACGCACGGGCCCGTCGAAGTAAAGGTCGCGGAGATCGAGGAGGTCGCGTAGCCATGCTGTTCGGAGGAAACGGCCGCAAGGACGACCTGGTCCTGGAAGGCATCCGCGTCGTCGATCCCACGCAGGGAATCGACGAGGTCTTGACGGTTACGGTCGAGAAGGGCGTCATCACTCGGCTCGAGCCCACGGCGGCGACGGCCAACGGCAAGATCGTTGCGCCCGCGTTCATCGACCCGCACGTCCACCTGCGGACTCCGGGCCGCGAGGACGAGGAGGACATCGCGTCCGGCACGCGCGCCGCGGCTGCGGGCGGCTACTGCGCGATCCTCGCAATGCCCAACACCGAGCCGGTCGTGGACTCGGCGGCCGTGCTCGGCGCTCTCGTCGAGCGCGCCGAGGTCGAAGCCGAGATCCCGGTCGGCTTCCTCGCCGCGATCAGCAAGCGACAGGAGGGCACCGAGCTCACGGAGATGATCGAGCTCGCCGAGCGAGGCGCTGCCGGCTTCAGCGATGACGGCAGGCCGGTCCAATCGGCCGGACTCCTCCGCCGGGCGCTCCAGTACCACGAGGTCGCCGACCGCCCGATCGCCGTCCACTGCGAAGAGCCGGCACTCTCGTCCTCGGGCCAGATGCACGAGGGGATCGTCTCGGCTGAGCTCGGGTTTCACGGATATCCCTCCGTGGCCGAAAGCGTGATGGTCGGCCGCGACCTCGCCCTGGCCGCCCACGAGGGGCAGCCAATCCACTTGCTGCATCTCTCGGCCCGCGAGTCCGTCGAGGCGCTGCACCACGCTCAGGCAGCCGGCGTCGCCGCGACGGGCGAGGTCACGCCGCATCACCTCTGCCTGACGGACGAGGCCGTGAGGTCCCTCGATCCGAACCTGAAGATGAATCCTCCCTTGCGATCGGAGGAGGACAGGCAGGCGCTGATCGAGGGGATCAAGGACGGGACGATCGCTGCGATCGCCACCGACCACGCCCCGCACGCCGCCTACGAGAAGGATGTGCCCTTCGAGGAGGCGCCTTTCGGGGTCACGGGGCTCGAGACCGCCTTCGCCGTGCTCAACACGCGGCTCGTCGAGCCCGGGATTCTCCCGCTCGCCACGGTGCTCGAGCGGCTGAGCGCCGGGCCCGCCCGGATCTACGGCCTCGAGCCGCCGCGGATCGCCGTGGGGGCGCCCGCCAACCTCGTCGTCCTCGACCTCGAGGCCACGTGGTGCGTGGCGCACGACGAGTTCCGCTCCCGGTCTGCCAACTCGTGGCTTCTGGGCTCGACGCTCAAAGGCAAGGTCGTCCAGACCGTCGCCGACGGAAAGATCGTCTTCGCAACGTGAAAGACTTCCTGCTCCTCGAGGACGGCACCGTCTTCCAGGGACGGTCGGTCGGCGCGCCGGGCATCGCCTACGGCGAGGCTGTCTTCACGACTGCGATGAGCGGCTACCAGGAGATCGTCACCGACCCGAGCTACGCGGAGCAGATCGTCTGCTTCACGGCGCCGATGGTCGGCAACTACGGGGTGGCGGAGCGACGATCGGAGTCCGCGCGCGTGCACGCGCGAGCTGTGCTCATGCGCCAGGCCGGGGGAGACGAGTGGATGCGGTGGCTTGACGCCAGGGGCGTCGTCGCGCTCGAGGAGATCGACACGCGCAGCGTCGTCCTCCACCTGCGCGACCGGGGAGCGATGCGGGCGGCGGCGGTGTCCGGCGACGCCTCCGCTGACCAGGTCTTGTCGCAAGTGCGAGCTCAGGCCTCCATGCAGGGCCGCGCGCTCGTGGCCGGCGTCTCGACGGAGAAGGTCTACCG
Source organism: Gaiellaceae bacterium (assembly GCA_035601195.1). GTDB lineage: Bacteria > Actinomycetota > Thermoleophilia > Gaiellales > Gaiellaceae > JAIBJP01. Next base: position 37,948 of record DATNOU010000139.1, read on the forward strand.
CCTCGGGCGGGCCGGCCTCCACGTGGGCGTGATCGACTTCGGCGTCAAGGAGTCGATTCTTCGCCGCCTCGTCGCCGCCGGCGCGCAGGCGACCGTCTTTCCCCACGACGTCGATGCGGGAACCGTGCTCGCGGCCCGGCCGGACGGGATCCTGCTCTCGAACGGGCCGGGAGACCCGGCCGCGCTCGTCGATCGCGTAGCGGTCGTGCGCGAGCTGATCGGCTCTGCACCCGTCCTGGGGATCTGCCTGGGGCACCAGCTCCTCGGCCTGGCAGTCGGCCTCGAGACCTTCAAGCTGCCCTTCGGCCACCGCGGCGCGAACCATCCCGTGCTCGAGATCGGGACGAACCGCGTGCTCGTGACGAGCCAGAACCACGGCTTTGCAGTGGAAGGTGACGGACCGCAGGTCACCCACGTCTCGCTGTATGACGGCACCGTGGAAGGGCTTTCGCTGCCCGGTGAGAGCGCTCGCTCGTTGCAGTTCCATCCCGAGGCGGGCCCAGGCCCGCATGACGCCTGGCCGCTGCTCGAGGGCTGGGTCGAGGAGCTGAGGCTTGCCGAAGCGGCCTGACCTGAGCTCCATCTGCGTGATCGGGTCCGGGCCGATCGTCATCGGACAGGCCTGCGAGTTCGACTACGCGGGCAGCCAGGCTCTGAAGATGCTCCGCGCGGAGGGGTTCCGGACAATCGTCATCAACTCGAACCCTGCGACGATCATGACCGACCCCGGCTTCGCCGACCGGACCTATCTCGAACCGCTCGACCTTGAAGGGGTGGAGGGAGTGCTGGCCCGGGAGCGCCCGGATGCGCTGCTGCCGACTCTCGGTGGCCAGACCGCGCTCAACCTCTCGAGCGAGCTGGCGCAGGAGGGCGTGCTGGACGAGTTCGGGGTCGAGCTGCTCGGCGCGGGCTACGAGGCGATTCGCCGCGCCGAGGACCGTGAGCTCTTCCGCGAGACGATGAGAGACGTCGGCTTGCGCGTGCCCGAGTCGGTGATCGTGACGAGCCCCGAGGAGCTCCCGGACGACTTGCACTTCCCGGTGATCCTGCGCCCGGCGTTCACCCTGGGAGGTCACGGCGGCGGCATCGTCCGGGCCGCTTCGGAGCTCGGGCGGATGCTGGAGCTCGGCCTGCGCGAGAGTCCGGTAGGCCAGGTGCTCGTGGAGGAGTCTCTGATCGGCTGGGACGAGTTCGAGCTCGAGGTCATGCGCGACGCCGCTGACAATGTCGTAATCGTCTGCTCGATCGAGAACCTCGATCCGATGGGCGTGCACACGGGCGACTCCATCACGGTCGCCCCGCAGATGACGCTCTCGGACGAGGCCTACCAGGAGCTCCGCGACGCGGCCGCCCTCGTGATCCGGGCCGTCGGCGTGGACACGGGCGGCTCCAACATCCAGTTTGCGCGCGAGCGCGAATCCGGCGAGCTGCGGGTGATCGAGATGAACCCGCGCGTCTCGCGCTCATCCGCGCTCGCGAGCAAGGCGACCGGCTACCCGATCGCCAAAGTCGCGGCCAAGCTCGCCGTTGGATACACGCTCGACGAGATCCCGAACGACCTCACGGGGACAACGCCGGCGAGCTTCGAGCCCACGCTCGACTACGTCGTCGTCAAGTTCCCGCGCTTCGCGTTCGAGAAGTTCCCGGGGGCGGACGAGACGCTCGGTACGCAAATGAAGTCGGTTGGCGAGGCGATGGGCATCGGGCGGACGTTCACCGAGGCCTTCCTCAAGGCGGCCCGTTCCCGCGAGCTCGACACCGACGTTCCCGCCGAGCTCCCTCCGGGGGCCCACCCCTGGTTCGCCCGCCAGCTCGAGCACGCAAAGTCGACATTGTGTTTCACACGCACAAAGTCCGACCTCGTCGCAAACGACTGGATCAAGCTGAAAAGCACGGGCTGGTCGGACGCCGATCTGGCGTCTGCGTGGAACACAAGCGAGGAGGAGGTGAGGCAGGCGCGCCTCTCCTGGGGGATTCGTCCGTCATACCGGCGAGTGGACTCCTGCGCCGCCGAGGTCGAGGCCCGCTCCAACTACCTCTACTCCACCTGGGGCGAGGCCGACGAGTCGCCGCCCGCCCCTGGACGCTCCGTCGTCATCCTCGGCTCGGGCCCGAACAGGATCGGGCAGGGCATCGAGTTCGACTACTGCTGCGTGCACGCGGCCAAGGCCTTCCGGGAGCTCGGCTACGAGACCGTGATGGTGAACTGCAATCCCGAGACGGTCTCGACCGACTACGACACCTCGGATCGCCTCTACTTCGAGCCGCTGCGGACGGAAGAGGTGCTCGCGATCTGCGCCCGCGAGCGTCCTGCCGGCGTAGTCGTCCAGTTCGGAGGCCAGACCCCCCTCAAGCTCGCCCGCGCGCTCGAGGCGGCCGGCCATCGCATCCTGGGAACGCCGTTCGAGGCCGTCGACCTCGCCGAGGGCCGAGAGCGCTTTGCGGCGCTCTGCGAGGAGTTCGGGATCTCGGTGCCTCCGTGGGGCATGGCCCGCAGCGCCGAAGAGGCGGTCGACGTGGCCGAGGAGATCGGCTACCCGGTCCTCGTGCGACCCTCGTACGTGCTCGGCGGCCGCAACATGCGCGTCTGCTACTCGGCGGTCGAAGTTGCGCTGGTCGCCGAGGGGGGACTCGTAGACCGTTTCCTCGAAGGTGCCGTCGAGCTCGACGTCGACGCGCTCTGCGACGGTGACGAGACCTTCGTCGCGGCGGTCATGCAGCACGTCGAGGAGGCGGGCGTCCACTCGGGCGATTCCTCCTGCGTTCTCCCGGCGGTCTCGCTGGGCCCGGAAACTCTGGCCGCGGTCGAGGAGACTGTGCGCCGGCTTGCACCCGCTCTCGGAGTGGTCGGCCTTGTGAACGTTCAGCTAGCGCTCCTGGGCGGACAGCTGTATGTCCTCGAGGCCAATCCGCGTGCGTCGCGCACGGTCCCGTTCGCGAGCAAGGCAATCGGAATCAACCTCGTGGACGCCGCGTGTCGCCTCGCCGCCGGCGCGAAAGTCTCAGATCTCGACTTGACCGGAGGCCGACGAGGGCACGTCTCCGTGAAGGCCGCAGTCTTTCCCTTTGCGCGCTTCCCCGGCGCGGATTCGATCCTCGGTCCCGAGATGCGCTCCACCGGAGAGGTCATGGCCAGCGCGGCCGACTTTCCCACTGCCTTCGCCAAGGCCGAACGGGCGGCCGGGAGGCCGCTCCCCGAGAGCGGCACCGCCTTCCTTTCCGTGCGCGACGCCGACAAGGACGCCGCTGCGGTGGTCGGCAAGCGTCTGGCCGCGCTCGGCTTCGAGCTGTGCGCCACCTCGGGGACGGCCCGAGCCCTCGCAGGAGCGGGCCTGCCCGTCACCCACGTTCGGAAGGTTGCGGAGGAGGGGAGCGGGCCCACGATCGTCGACCTCGTTCGCCGGGGCCGCTGCGATCTCGTCGTGAACACCCCCGCCGGACGCGGCGCGCGCTCGGACGGCTACCTCATCCGCGAAGCCGCGATCCTCGCTCGAGTGCCGTGCATCACGACGCTTGCCGGTGCGTTCGCAGCGGTCGAGGCGATCGCGCGGGCACGGCGGGAGGGCGCCCTTTCCCTCCAGGAGCGGATGACTGCGTAGGGAAGCCCTCACCGTCGCGGGAGTCGACCGGATCGGGCCCTACAGCCTCGTTCGCTTCAGGCGGGGCAGTCTGGAATCCGGCGTGCCCGGGCAGTTCTTCATGCTCTCACCGCCCGGGCGGCTCCTTCCCCGGCCGATGAGCCTCTGCCTCGCGACTCGCCGGGAGCTCGCCTTTCTCATCGACCCGGTCGGCCCCGGAACGCGCGCCCTCGTGGAGCTCGTCCGTGGGCAGGCGGTCGACGTGCTCGGGCCGCTCGGGAACGGGTATCGCCTCGAAGTCAAGCGCCCACTCCTCGTCGGAGGGGGCGTCGGCGTCGCGCCGTTTCCCTATCTCTCCGAACGGCTCGGCCGGCCGCCGGCGGTGCTCGGCTTCCGGACGAGCGACCATGCCGAGGCCGCCGCGCTCGTCCCGAACGCGAAGGTTGTTGTCGAGCCGCGCCTCGTCACGGAGCTTCTACGGCCGAGGCACGACGTGCTGGCGTGTGGGCCCGAGCCGATGCTGGCCGCGGTCGCCCGCCTGGCGCCGCGGGCTCAGCTCGCCTGGGAAGCGCCGATGGCCTGCGGCTACGGCGCCTGTTACGGATGCGCTGTGCGCATCGCCGGCGAGCTCAAGCGGCTTTGCGTCGACGGCCCCATTCTCGACGCGGAGGCCGCATGATCCTCAACGCCTCCGGCTGCCTCGACGCTCTAACGGCGGCCGACGTCGCGGGGGAGCTCGACGCCTTCGTAACGAAGACCGTCACGCCGCGGCCCCGAGCCGGGAACGAGCCCGTCCGGATCGCAGAGACGGAGGTCGGGATGCTCAACTCGATCGGCCTGGCGAACCCTGGGATCGACTCCTTCCGCCAGGACGTCTTGCCCTGCCTGGCCAAGCTAGACCTCCCGATCTGGGTGTCCGTAGGAGCATTCTCAGCGGACGACTACGCGGACCTCTGCCGGCAGCTCGACGAGGAGCCGGTCGTCGAAGCCGTCGAGCTGAACCTCTCCTGCCCAAACGTCGCCGAGCCCGTCGGCTCCGTGGCCGAGATCGTCGCGGCCGCACGCGAAGCCACCTCCAAGAAGCTCTACGCCAAGCTCTCGGCTGCGGGCGGGGACGTCGGTTCGGTCGCCGTCGCGGCGGCGGAGGCCGGCGCGGACGGCCTCTCGCTCGTGAACACGATCCGCGGTCTGGCGCTCGATCCCCAGACTCTCGCCCCAACTCTTTCCACGGCCACGGGGGGGCTCTCCGGCCCGGCTCTCAGACCTATCGCACTCGCCGCGGTCTTCGTCTGCTTCAAGGCCACCGGCCTTCCGATCGTTGGCATGGGTGGCATTGAGACCGGACGACACGCGCTGCAGCTCATCGCCGCGGGAGCGAGCGTCTGCGCGCTTGGGACCGTTCTCTTCTCCGACCCCGAGGCCCCGGGCCGCATTCGGTCCGAGCTCGCAGCCGAAGCGGAGGCGTTAGGGTTCGGGAATCCCCTTGACGCTCACGCTGTGGCGCACGGCAACGAGGCTCCCGCCCCGCTGCGTCGCGTTGCCTAGCTGGACAAAAGAAGCTAAATAGCAGCGAAAAATTCGCACTTGAAGCGCGAGGGGGCGCTGTTAGAATGGCGCGCCATGCAGAGCGCGAAGACCCAGGTCCAGGCTCCGGTGCGCTCACTGGACCAGCGCATGGACGCTCTCCGGCGGGCGAACGAGATCCGCGTCCGCCGCGCCCAGCTCAAGAAGGACCTGAAGAACGGCAGGGCGCGGATCGAAGACATCCTGCGCAACCCGCCCGGGTACGTGGAGACCGCCAAGGTCTTCGACATGCTCATGGCCGTCCCGAAGTTCGGTCGCGTGAAGGCCGCACGGTTCCTCAACCAGTGCCGGATCAGCCAGTCGAAGACGGTAGGCGGACTCTCCGACCGTCAGCGCGCCGAGCTGGTCGGGCTGCTCCGCCGCTGAGCGACGGCCCGAAGCTCTTCGTCATCACCGGCCCTTCGGGGGCTGGAAAGGGCACGCTTATCAAGGCGCTGCTCGAACGGCGCTCCGACCTCGAGCTCGCCGTCTCGGCGACGACGCGGGCGCGACGTCCCGGGGAGGCGGACGGCAGGGACTACCACTTCCTGTCCGAGCAGGAGTTTCTCGAGCGCGTCGAGCGCGGGGAGTTCCTCGAGCACGTGGTGTACGTGTCGGGACGCTACGGGACGCTGCGCTCCGAGATCGAGCGCATCTTCACGGCCGGGCGGAGCTGCGTCCTCGAGCTCGAGACGGTCGGTGCGAAGAAGGTGCAGGCCAGCTGGCCGGGGGCGGTCACGATCTTCATCGCCGCGCCGAGCTTCGAGGAGCTGGAACGCCGCCTGCGCGAGCGGGCCACGGAGTCGAGCGGGGTGATCGAAGAGCGGCTAGAGGTTGCGCGCCGTCAGATGGAGGAGGCGGACGACTTCGCGTACGTCGTGGTCAACGACGACGTGGAGCGCGCTGTCGAGGAGCTTGACGGCATCGTCACGAAGGAGCTCGCGTCTGTCGGTAGACTGAGCGCCACATGATGTATCCACGCATCGACGATCTGCTCAAGAACGTACGGGAATCGCGCTACGCACTCGTGATCGCCGCGGCGAAGCGGGCTCGGCAGATCAACAACTACCATCACCAGCTCGGCGAAGGCACGTTTGACGACTTTCCGCCGCCGCTCGTCGAGTCGCGCTCGAAGAACTACTTGACGATGGCCCTCGAAGAGATCGCCGAGGGCAAGATCAAGGTCTCGTACAAGTAGCGCGCTAGCGGCGAAAGGAGCCGAGATGGCTCGCGTTCTCGTTGGCGTGACGGGCGGTATCGCGGCCTATAAGGCCTGTGAGCTGGTGCGCCTGCTGGTCAAGGCCGGCCACGAAGTGACTTCAGTCCTGACGCCGGACGCGGAGCGCTTCGTCACGTCCCACACCTTCGAGGCGCTCGCGCGGCGGGAGGCTCCTCACGACCTCTATCCGCACCTCGTCGAGTCGGACCTGCTCGTCATCGCTCCGCTCTCGGCGAACACCCTGGCGAAGCTCGCGCACGGCCTGGCCGACAACGTTCTCACCCAGGCGGCTCTCGCGTTCCGGGGTCCCCTCCTCGTTGCGCCCGCGATGAACGTACGCATGTGGGAGCACCCCGCCACGAAGGAGAACGTCGCCACGCTGCTCGAAAGGGGCGTGGAGATCCTCGGCCCCGAGGCGGGGGAGCTGGCCGAGGGCGAGCACGGGCCCGGACGCATGACCGAGCCCGAAGCGATCTTCGCTCGCTGCCAGGAGATCCTCGGGCACACCTCGTCGCTCGCCGGGAGGCACGTCGTGGTGTCTGCCGGAGGGACGAGGGAGCCGATCGACCTCGTCCGCTTCGTCGGCAACCGCTCCTCCGGCCGTATGGGGGTCGCGCTCGCGGCGGAGGCGAAGCGGCGCGGGGCCGACGTGACGCTGGTGTACGCAAACGGATCGATCCCGCCACCGGCGGGTGTCGAGGTTGTGCCTGCGCCTACCGCCGCCGACATGCGCCGTGAGATGCTCGCTCGCGGGGACGCCGACGTCGTCCTCATGGCCGCCGCGGTGGCCGATTACCGCCCGAGCAAACCGGAGGAGGGCAAGCGCCCGAAGGACGGGGAGATGTGGTCTCTCGACCTCGAGCCGACGGAGGACGTGCTCGCCGAGCTGGGCTCCATGCCGAGCAACGGACGCGTGCTGGTCGGCTTCGCCGCCGACTCCGGCGAACGGGGGCTCGAGCGCGCTCGGGAGAAGCTCGCCAACAAGCGAGGGAACCTCTTCGTCTACAACGACGTATCTCAATCCGGGATCGGCTTCGAGGCCGAGGAGAACGAGCTCGTCCTCGTGTCGGCCCGTGGTGAGCGCAGGATCGAGAGGCGTAGCAAGGAGGAATGCGCTGTGGCTATCCTCGACGAGGTCGAGGCCTTACTGGGAGGGGGCTAGTGGACGAGCAGGCCGTCGGAGCAGAACAGGAGCTGGAGGCAACTCGGACCGCCGAGTTGGCCGAGCGTGTCATCGGCAATCTCCAGCGAGTCATCCACGCCCCGGACGAGACTCTGCAGTTCTCGTTCCTCTGCCTACTCGCGGAGGGCCACCTGATCATCGAGGACTTCCCGGGCGTCGGGAAGACGAGCCTGGCCAAAGCCCTTGCGCGCTCGATCGACTGCGCGTTCTCGCGCCTCCAGTTCACTCCCGACCTCCTGCCCTCCGACGTCACCGGGGTGAATGTCTTCAACCAGCGCTCGAACGAGTTCGAGTTCCGGCCCGGGCCGGTCTTCGCGAACATCCTGCTCGTCGACGAGATCAACCGCGCGTCACCGAAGACGCAGGCGGCGCTCCTCGAGTGCATGCAGGAACGCCAGGTGACGGTCGACGGCGTCTCCTATCAGCTGCCCCCGCCCTTCATGGTCATGGCGACGCAGAACCCGATCGAGTACGAAGGCACGTATCCGCTGCCTGAGGCCGAGCTCGACCGCTTCACCATGCGCATCGCGATCGGATATCCGCCGCTCGCCGACGAGGCGAAGATGCTCTCCGTTCAGGCGACGGACCAGCCGCTCGACCGGCTCGAGAGCGTGGCGAGCGCAGAGGAGCTCATGGAGGCCATCGACGACGCGCGCCGCGTCTTCGTCGAGGAGAGCCTCAACCGCTATGTCGTCACGCTCCTGCGGCAGACGCGCTCCGACAGTCGCCTGTATCTCGGCGCCAGCCCGCGGGCCGGGATCGCGCTCATGCGCGTGGCGAAGGCGCGCGCGATCGTGGCCGGCCGCGATTATGTGGAGCCGGACGATGTGAAGACTGTCGCGCCGACCGTGCTCGCGCACCGGCTCATCCTCGCGCCCGAGGCGCGCTCCTCAGGCCTGGACGCTGAGGATCTCGTACGGAGCGTGCTCGAGCGAACGCCGGTGCCCGTCTAGCCGGACGCTTGGTGTAGCCAGTGCTCACCGACCGCGGCCGCTGGATCCTCGCCTTCGGCGGCGGCGTCTACCTCGCAGCGTGGGGGTTCGGCTCGGAGGCGCTCTACCCGATCGCGCTCGGGCTGGTGCTCGCGGTCGCGGCGGCGGCTCTCTGGGTGCGCTTCCTGGCCAAGCCGATGACGCTGAATCGCATCCTCTCGGAGGGCGAGCACCTCGCTGGAGACGACATTCCGGTGCGCCTCGAGGTGGAGCTCGAGGGCCGCATGCCGTCGGGAGCCCTGGTCGTGCGTGAGCGAATCGCTCGCCTCGGCGAAATCGAGACCGTGATGGTCAACCGGAGAGGCCGCCTCCGTGGCAGCTACCGCATCGATGGCGTCCCGCGCGGACGCTATGCGGTGGAGTCGGTCGATGCCGTGCTCGAGGACCCGTTCGGGCTCGAGCGCGTCGAGCTCAAGCTCCCGGCCGGGGAGTCGCTGCTCGTCTACCCGCGTCTCGTTGACCTGGACGGGCTCTTCTCGGACTCCGGCGCACGCGCGCTCGAGGGCCGGCGCCTCTTGCTGCGGCGCCCGACCGGCTTCGACCTCCACAGCGTCCGGGCTTACGAGCAGGGCGAGTCGCTACGGCGCGTCCACTGGCCTTCGACCGCCAAGCGCGGTCAGCTGATGGTGAAGGAGCTCGAAGACGCCCCGCGCGACGAGACCGCGGTGCTGTTGGACGCCGACGCGAGCGCTGTCGCCGGCGTCGCTCCCGATTCGAGCTTCGAGCTCCAGGTGCGAGCTGCCGGCTCGCTCTTGAAGTCGCATGCCAGCAGGGGCCGGCGGGCAGCGCTGATCGTCAACTCGGCTTCGCGTCCGTACCAGCGCGTCCATTCCTTCGATGGTGACTGGCTCCGGGCATTCGAGCTCCTAGCCGCAGTCGAGCCCGACGGGCCGACTCCGGTGGCGGCGATGCTCGCGGACGAGGCCGGGCCGGCCGGCCGGGCACTCGAGCTGACCGTCGTCACCGCGAGCCTGAGCCCGCTGCTCGTCGACCGGCTCCTGCAACGAATGATGAGCCGGCATGCCGCTACCCTCGTCTACGTCGAGCGGGCGAGCTTCGCCGAGGGCGCAACGGGCCAGCTCGACCCGGCAACGGCTGGCCAGGTGCTGCGCCTCCAGCGGGGGGGCGTCGCTGTCGCCGTGCTGCGCCGCGGAGACGACCTGGCCGCGACCCTCGGGGCACAGCCGGTGGGAGCAGCGGTTGGCTAGGACGATCGTTCTCTACGTCCTCGCCTCGATCCTCGTGGCGAGTGCGTGGCTCCGACTCGAGAACGGTGGCGTTCCCTACGGGAACCTCGCTCTCATGATCGCGCTCGGCGTGCTTCCAGGCATCGCTGTCGCCGTGGGTCGGCGCTGGAGCGCGCTGGGGATTGGCGTCGCCGCGCTGCTCGCGGCGACCTCGGAGGCCTTCGACCTGCCGGTCACGGGTGCCCGCCCAGGGGGTGAGCACGACTTCTTCGGACCGGCGCTCGGATCGTTCAAGGACGGCTTCCTGAACTTCTACGACACCCAGCTGCCGTTCCGCCCGGACG
>DATNOU010000140.1:0-13381 GCA_035601195.1 Gaiellaceae bacterium
AGCGCGGCGAGCAGCACACCCTCGGATTCCCCCGCGGCCGCCTCGGCGATCTGGGCGTAGGCACTGAGCCTGGACTCGTAGAGGCGCCGAAACTCGTCCTCGGACCGGGCCAACGGACGATTCGAGCCCCGCACGCGCTCCCATGCATCGTCGACGTCGACCTCGAGGTGGACGGTGAACGCGCGCTCCCTCAGCCGCTCACGGTTGAGGGGGGAGAGGACGGCGCCCCCGCCCAGCGCGATGACGGAGTCAGGACCGGCGAGGGCCTCGGCAAGCACGTTCTCCTCGAGGCGGCGAAACTCGGGCTCGCTCCGTTCGAAGAGCTCCGGGATGGGCCCGTGCCTGGCCTCGATCTCGGCGTCAAGGTCGACGAACGGCCGGTGCGTCAGGTCGGCCACCTTCGTGCCGACGGTCGTCTTGCCGGCGCCCATGAAGCCGGCGAGCGCCAGGTGGCGCCCTAGCGCGCCGACCACGGGATGCGTTCGAGGTAGGCGCGGTGAGCGCCGACGAAATCTTCGAGCGCATCGCCGCCGAACTTGTCCCGGGCTGCGCGGGCCAGCTCGAATGCGACGCAGGCCTCCGCCACGACGGCGAGCGCTTCTACTGCAGCGACGTCGGACCGCTCGACGAGAGCCTGGGCCGCCTGGCCGGTCTCCAGATCAGCGGACTGCAGGGGGCGCATGAGCGTCGGCAGCGGCTTCATCGCGGCACGCACGACGATCTCCTCGCCGTTGGACATTCCTGCCTCGATGCCGCCGGCGCGGTTCGTCTGCCGATGGTAGCCCCGGTCGTCCCGCACGATCTCGTCGTGCGCCGCGGACCCTCGCAGCTCCGCGAGCGCAAACCCCGCGCCGATCTCGACGCCCTTCACGGCCTGCGTGCCCATCACTGACGCGGCGAGGCGCGCATCGAGCCGATCCTCCTTCGTCGCATAGGAGCCGAGCCCTGGCGGGACGCCGCGCGCCACAACCTCGACCACGCCCCCCACCGTGTCACGCTCGGCGCGCGCCTCGTCGATCCGGCGTTCCAGGTCTTCGGTTGCGACCCGCCCCGCCACCTCGATTTCGATCTCGCGCAGGAGCGCCTTCGCAACCGCGCCCGCCGCGACGATCGCAGCCGTGTGGCGCGCGCTCGCGCGCTCGAGCGCATCGCGCGCATCCGACAGTCCGTACTTCATGACGCCGGCCAGGTCGGCGTGCCCCGGCCGCGGGAGGGTCACCGGCTCCTTGCCCTTGCCCTCCGGCTCGCCCTCGGGCGGCCACGGACTCATCCCCCACTTCCAGTTCTCGTGGTCGCGGTTGCGAACGACTAGGGCGAGCGGCGTCCCGAGCGTCCGACCATGTCGCAATCCCGCCAACACCTCGACTTCGTCCGTCTCGATCTTCTGACGCGGGCTGCGACCGTACCCCTGCTGGCGCCGGCGCAGATCCTCGTCGATCGCCGCGCGCTCGAGCACGAGCCCGGCCGGCAGCCCTTCGACGACCGCGACCAGCGCGGGCCCATGCGATTCACCCGCGGTCGTCAGCCTCAACGCCACGGGCGCAGCCTAGCCCTCGCGGCTCAGTGCCTGCTCGCTTGGCTACATGGCGAACTCTGGTCTGTTTCCCTATAGTCGTTGACCCGAGTAAGCCGCTTGGCGGCAGGGCCAGCGACCGAAGGGGACGTGAAGATGACGAAGCTGCTTTCGACGCTTGTCGTAGTGGCGGTCGGTCTCATGTTTGCGAGTAACGCGCTCGCGACGCATGCCCCGCCGGGGACGAAGCTGTTGGGGTACGAGGCGTCGAACTTCCCCTCCCGAATCCTTCAGTACGACATCGGGAACGACATGTTCGAGGTCTCGTGCGTGCCGCCCGGGTCGCAGAACGGGCGCGGGATTGGATTCGACCCGGGAGGAGGCGGCTTCCTCTGGTACACGTTCGTCACCCCCGCCCCGACCTTCCTCGGCGATGGTCTCATCCACAAGACGTCGCTTCCGCCCGCCTGCGCGAACATGGGGCAGATCCCGTTCGGCGACGGTCCAGGCGTCGTCGATCAGGACGACATCGGGGCACTGGATCTCGACCCCGACAACGGCGATCTCTGGGTGGCGGGTTACCACGAGTGGCCGACCGGCACCAATCACCAGGTGCTGTACCAACTGAACAAGAACAGCGGAGCCATCCTCAAGGCCTGCTGGGTGCCGGACCAGGGCGGCTTCGAGGAGGGGAACGACACGCTTGCCGTGAAGAAGAGCCTCCCCGGGCAACCAGCCGGTACGTACCTGCTGACTGACGGTGGGACCTCCCACAACACCGAGATGCTCTATGCGGCAGATGCCGCAAGCGCCACGAGCTACACGACGCCCGCGGCGGTCCCACGATGCGCGATCCCAGTCTCTTACGACCCTGTAGTCGGTCTGACCGGAATCGACTTCGAGGAGACGTCGCCGTTCGATCTCATCGGCACGGACCTCCAGTTCATCTACGACCTCGATGGACCACCGTTCACGGGGATCCAGGCTGTGATGTCGGCTGCCCCCACCCTGACGCTCATCGACATCACCCTCGGCCCCGTCGTCACGGTAGGTGAGCCATTCACCCTGACGCTCCAGCCGGAGGAAGACGTCAACGAGGTCGAGACGCAGCACTGCGTGACCGCGACGGTGCAGGATCAGTCCGGCCAGCCCGTCCCTGAGATCACGGTGGTCTTCGACGTGGAAGGCGCCTCGGAGATCGACCAGAACCCGCCCGACGAGGACGGGACCGCAACGACGAATGACCAGGGCGTGGCGACGTTCTGCTACACGGGCCCCGATCTCCCCGGCAAAGACGTGATCGAGGCGTTCGCCGACACCGACGAGGACGGCATGCAGGATGCGCCGCCTCCCTTGGGAGATGAGCCCTTCGACATCGCCGACAAGGCGTGGGTGCTGCCCGTGAGCACGCCGCTGTGCGACGTCAAGATCGACAACGGCGGCTGGATCTACGCCATGAACGGCGACAACTCCAGCTTCGGGGGCATAGCGAAGACCGACGGAGCAGGCAACGCCTCCGGCAACGAGGAGTACCAGGATCACGGGCCTGCGTTCCCGATGAACCTGCACGGGAACGTCCTCGCCGTCCTCTGCGATAGCGCCACCGAGGCCAGGATCTACGGCCTGGCGACCGACGACGGTGGTCCCGTTCCCTTGTTCTACCGGATCAGGGTCCAGGACAACGGCGAAGGCGGAACGGCCGTCGACGTATACGGGATCATCGTCGCCAACGGCTACGCATCCGGCGACCAGCCACTCCAAGGAGGGAACGTCCAGATCCATAACGGGTAGTCGCACCACTCCAGCCCACGAAGGGCCCACTCCCGCGGGCGCTTCACCGTCGGACCGCGGAGCGCATTACCTCCAACGGGGCCGAGACTTCGGTCCAGCGCTCGAACGACGCCGCCCCCTGGGCGATGAGAACGTCGACCCCGTCCACGACGCGCTCGCAGCCCGCCTCCCGCGCGGCTTCTACAAGTGTCGTCGGCGAGCGCTCGGGCTTATAAGCAAGGTCGACCACCTGCCGGGCTCCCTCGAGCTCGACGGGCAATTCGTCGCGGATCGGCGTGGCGTTCACGAGCAGGGTTGCCCGAGTCGCCGGCGGCCACTCCTCTTCCGCGTCCACCTTCCGCTCGGGAAAGAGCGTGCGCAGACGCGCCGCGAGGGCATGAGCGCGCTCGGCGTCGCGGGCGGCGACGCTGAGGGATTCCGCCCCGGCGTCGAGGAGCGACGTCGCAACCGCCTGGGCTCCCCCTCCGGCGCCGAGCACCAACACCGAGGCGCCCGCAGCGTCCACGAGTCCCACGACGGCGGGGCCGTCGGTGCTCGAGCCGAGCACGCGGCCGTCGCGAACGACAAGGGTGTTCACCGAGCCCGCGCGCTCCGCCACCTGGTCGAGCTCGTCGCAGAATGCAACGACGGCCGTCTTGTGGGGGATGGTGACGTTCGCACCGGCGAAGTCCAGGGCAACGAGACCGATCACCGCGTCCTCGAGTCGTGCCGCCGCCACCCGGAGAGGGACGTAGGCCCAGTCCAGGCCCCGCGCGGCAAATGCCGCGTTCTGCATGCGGGGGGAGAGAGAGTGCGAGACGGGGTCGCCGATCAGCCCGACGAGCCGCGTCTCGGCTGTCAGCATCAGCAGTTCAGTCCCGCGCGCGGATAGTCGTCGAACTTCTTCTCGCTCGCGGTGAAGAAGTGGCTCTTGCAGTCGGCCTTACGCACGAAATAGAGGTAATCGACCTTCGCCGGATGGGCGGCGGCTTGCAGCGAAGCGAGCCCCGGGTTGGCAATCGGCGTCGGGGTCAGACCGGGGAACTTCCGCGTGTTGTAGGGCGAGTCCGAGTCGAGCTCGCTCTGGTGGATTGGCTCGGTCGGCGGGATGTGCAGGCCGTAGCGGATCGTCGCGTCGATGCCGAGCGGCAAGCCGGCATGGAGCCGGTTGTAGATGACCGCCGCCACCAGCGGTCGCTCCTTCGGTACCTGCACTTCCTTTTCGATCATGGACGCGATGATGAGGACGTCGTAGGCCGTCAGGTTCTTCGACTTCGAGTAGCGGAGGTCGAGCTGGCTCCAAGCGCGGATGAAGGCTTCGAACTGCTTGTCCACGAGCTGCCTCGTGGTCGTGTCCTCGGTGAAGTCGTACGTGGCGGGGAAGAGGAAGCCCTCGAGGCTGGCAACCCGCTTCTTGTACTCGAAGCCCTGGGGCGGTGCGCTCTTCGTCTTGCCGATCCGCAAGTACTGGCGAGGCTCGAGCTTGGGCGTGATCTTCCGCTTTTCCTCGGCGATCTTGTTTACCGCCCTGATGCGCTTGGCCATGTCGTCGATCGTGAAGCCCTCCGGGAAGATGATCCGGAGTACCGGCTTCGGCGGCGGCCCGGTCGTCGTCGGCGCGGTCGTCGGGGTGGCCGAGCCGTCGCCCCGGCCCACGATGGCGAAGGCGAGCGCAGCGAGCACGCCGACGCCCAGGATCAGGCCGCCGAAGGCTGCGAGCCCCCGCGCCGCCGGCGACGAAGACCGGTGGCGCGTTACGCGGGGCGGGCGCTCTTCCACGTCAGATAGCTCGAGAGCAGGTGAGCGGCCGCGACCGCATCCTGTTCTGCTCGGGTTTGGCCGGCCTCCGCCAGCTTGGTTGTGAAGCGTTCGTCGAAGCTTTCGACCGGCAGGTCGACGGCTGCGCGGAGGAGCTCGACGAAACGATCTGTCTCTTCCGCCTGGGCGCCGTGCTCCCCGCGCAAAGTGATGGGAAGGCCGACGACGATGCGCTCCACGTCCTCCTCGCGCGCCAGCTCGACGAGACGGGCGATGCCGTCCTCGCTTGCGGCTCTTTCGACGACCCCGAGAGGACGCGCGACCGTTCCGGTCGGGTCGGAGACCGCCACGCCGGTCCGCGCCGAACCGTAGTCGAGGGCGAGCACCTTCACCGGCGCGCCAGTCTAGAGTGGCCGCGGCCGCAAGTGTCGTTGTCAGCCAGGAACACACTCACGACCGCGACCACTAGGTGAGAGCTTCGAGGAGTGTCCGTTCCGCCCGCGCGAGCGCCTCGGGCAGCTTCTCGGGATCGCGCCCGCCCGCCCGGGCCATCGTCGGGCGTCCGCCACCTCCGCCGCCGACGAGGGCCGCTGCCTCGCGCACGACCTTGACCGCGTCGAGCCCGCGCTCCTCGAGCGAGCGGTCGAGGTTCACGAGGAGGTGGACGCGTCCGTCGTCGCACGCGCCGAGCACCACCGCGGCGGGGGCGTTCTGCTGCATGAGCCGGTCGGAGAGCTGAAGCATGTCCTCGGGCGTCGTCGCGCCGAGCTCCATGACGATCACCTCGACCTCGCCGGCCTTGTTCCGCCGCTCTTCGACGATGTCCGGCTCCGCCGTCGCGCGAGCCTTCTTCGGCTCCTTGCGCACCCGCTCGAGCTCCGCGGCTTGCTCGTCGGCTTCCTCAGCCCTGGCATGCATGTAGGCGAACGCCTCCCCCGACGTGACGGCCTCGATGCGCCGGACCCCCGCCCCCACCGAGCCCTCGGAGAGCATCACGAACGGCCCAATCTCCGCGGTCGTGCGCACGTGAGTGCCGCCACAGAGCTCGCGCGAAAACCCGGGGATCTCGACGACGCGGACGATCTCCCCGTACTTCTCTCCGAAGAGCATCATCGCGCCGAGGTTGCGAGCCTCGTCGATGGGCGTGAGGAACGCATGCACCGGCAGGTTCTCGAAGACCCTGGCGTTCACGATCTCCTCGACCCGCTCGCGCTCCTCCGGAGTCAGCCCCTGGGGATGAGTGAAGTCGAAGCGGAGCTTGTCGGGGCGCACCGCTGACCCTGCCTGGCGAACGTGGTCGCCGAGCACCTCCTGCAGGGCCTTGTGCAGCAGGTGCGTCGCCGTGTGGTTCGCCATCGTGGGGAAACGCACCTTCCAGGGAACCACCGCTTTGACGCGATCGCCGGCGCTGAAGTCCTCGCCGCGGAAGAGCAGCGCCTGGTCCTCGCCAAAGCGGAAGGCGCCGGCGAGCTCGGCCCGCGCTCCGTCCTTCTCGATCCAGCCCCGGTCGCTCACCTGGCCGCCGCCCTCGGCGTAGAACGGAGACTCGCGGAGCTTTGCGAGGAAAGTGCCGTCGCCGAGCGGTTCGAGAGCCCCGATCTGCGTCAAGACTTCGGTCTTCTCCCAACCGACGAAGTCGGTTGCAAATCCGGCTTCGCGGGCGAAGTCGGCTGCTCGCTTGAGCTCCGTCTTGTCGGCGCCCGCCCGGGAGATCTCTCGGTGCTCCTCCATCAGCCTCGCAAAGCCATCATCGTCGACCGCGAGGCCGCGTTCGCGCGCGAGCTCCCTTGTCAGCTCGACCGGGAAGCCGTATGTCGCCGTCAGGGTGAATGCGTCCTCGCCGGAGATATCGCCCTTGGCGGCCACCTCCTCGAAGAGGCGCATGCCCCGCGCGAGCGTCTCCGAGAAGCGCTCCTCCTCGGCCCGGAGGGTGTCCTGGATCTGGCGCCGGTTCTCCTCCAGCTCCGGGTACCAGGCCGCGGTTTGCTCGACGACCACGTCCGAGAGGCGCCAGAGATCCTCGAGCCCGATCTTGCGAGCCTGCTGGACGGCGCGCCGGATGATCCGGCGCAGGACGTAGCCGCGCCCCTCGTTCGACGGAGCAACGCCGTCGCCGACGAGAAAGGTCATCCCCCGCCCGTGGTCGGCGAGGATGCGGTGCGCTTTTGTCGCCGTCTCGTCCGCGTCCCAGGGGACGCCGCTCTCCTGCTCGATCCAGGCCATGATCGCCTGATAGCCGTCGGTCTCGTACACGGAGCGGACGTCCTGCGTGATCGCGGCCAGCCGCTCGACTCCCATGCCCGTGTCGACGTTCTGCTGGGGCAGGGGCGTCAGCGTTCCGTCGGCGTGCAGCTCGTATTCCATGAAGACGAGGTTCCAGAACTCGAGGAAGCGGTCGCAGCGGGGGCACGCAGGCGCGCAGCCCAGCTCCCCGCAGCCGTACTCCTCGCCCCAGTCGAAGTAGATCTCGGAGTCCGGGCCGCAGGGTCCGGGACCGCCGACCGACCAGAAGTTCTCGGAGCTCGGCAGCGGAACGATGCGCTCTCGTGGGAGTCCCACGTCCTCCCAGAGCTGGATCGACACCTCGTCCTCCCTGAGCCCGAGCTGCGGGTCGCCGGCATGGACGGTCGCCCAGATGCGGTCCCACGGGAGCTCCAGATGACCCTGGATGAAGTCGGTGGCGTACTCGATGGCGCCCTGCTTGAAGTACTGCCCGAACGAGAAGTTGCCGAGCATCTCGAAGAAGGTGAGATGGTGGCCGTCGAGGCCCACCTCGTCGATGTCGGGCGTGCGGAAGCACTTCTGCACCGTCGTGGTGAGCGGTGCCGGCGGCGGTTCGCGGCCGAGGAAATACGGCATCTGCGGCTGCATGCCGGCCGAGGTGAGCAGCGTCGAGTGGTCGTCCGCGCGCGGAATCAGAGGCCACGAAGGAAGCCGCTTGTGGCCCTGACGCTCGAAGAAGGCGAGGAAGCCCTCGCGAAGCTCCGCCGAGGTGCGCATGTGACGGATTCTACGTTTGGGCCTGACGGGCTCTACGACGCCCGCTGGCCCAGCCTAGAAATCTCGAATCGGGGTCAGACCCCGTATGTCCTAGGGAGCCGTGGCCGAAGAGGACGACCTGGAAGCCTGAGCCGGCGCGGCGCCTCAAGTTTGCGGCCGTCGCTATGTCGACCATCAGTCACAGAAGCGTCAAGCGGCATGGCTCTTAGAGCCACCGCCGGGGTCAGGCCCCGTCGTCCTATTAGGACTAGGAGGCCCGCCGCTTGACCGTTTGCTCGGCCGCGATCTCGTCGCGAATCTTCTCCAGCGCGCGGCGGATCAGTCGCGAGACGTGCATCTGGGAGATCCCCACCTGCTGGGCGATCTGCGACTGCGTCAGCCCCTCGAAGAAGCGGAGATGGAGGATGCGGCGTTCTCGATCATCGAGCGCCCGGAGCCCCGGCGCGAGCACGGCCCGGTCCTCGCTCACCTCGTATTCGTGCTCGAGCTCGCCGAGCGACTCGAGGGGGTCGAGGTCGGACCCGTCGTCGCCGCCGCCCCCGCCCGGAGCGGAGAGCGACAGCGTCGCGTAGGCCTGCCCGCTCTCGAGCGCTTCGAGCACCTCTTCCTCCTCCACGCTCGCCGCCTTCGCGAGCTCTGCGATCGTCGGAGAGCGTTCGAGCTGGACGGTCAGCTCCTCGACGAGATGCGACAGGCGTACGTTCAGCTCCTGGAGGCCGCGCGGCACGCGGACCGACCAGCCCTTGTCGCGGAAATGGCGCTTGATCTCCCCGATGATGTTCGGGGTCGCGTAGGTGGTCAGCTCGACGCCGCGGTCGATGTCGAAGCGGTCGATCGCTTTGATCAGGCCGATGCAGCCAACCTGGACGAGATCCTCGAGCTGCTCGCCCCGGTAGGAGTAGCGCCGGGCGAGCGAGCGGACGAGCGGCAAGTACTGCTCGATCAGGCGCTCGCGCGCCTCGAGATCCCCGCGCTTGTGGTAGCGGCGGAGGAGCTCGCGATCTGCCTTCTCCTCATACAGGCTCACGAAACCCCTCGCTCCGGACGACCTGCACGCGCTTTTCGAGCCGCAGCCAGTCTCCGTCCTCACGGCTCTCGAGGCTGACGTCCTCGACCAGAGTGCCGAGCAGCCGGCCGAGGGCGAGCCGGTCGTCACGCTCATCCTCGAGGTCCGACTTCAGCGCCGCACCATCGAGCGGCCCGACGATCATCGCCAACCCTCCGTCCTGCAGATCGAGCTCGACGGTCACCTCCGAGGTGCTGGCGTAACCACCGTTGTCGAGCACGCTCTCGAGTGCCAGCTGGAGGTCCTCGAGCTGCTCGTAGGAGACGTCCAGCCTGGCTGCCAGGCCCCCGACCACGAGCAGAGCGATCCCGTGGTAGGAGGACTGGTGAGGAATCTTGAGCTTGATCGCGCCAGTCACTCCGCCTCGCCGCCGCGGTGGAGCTCCTCTTCGATCTCCCGCTCCCGGCGGCCGGCGGCAGCTCGCGCACTCTGGTAGGCGCCGCGGAAATCGCGCCGCGCGCGGAGGGTGGCCACGCCGTGGGCTAGGCCCGCCGCCAGGCCGGAGATCTTCTGAACCGGCCGGGTAAGAGCGATCGTGACCGCGCGCACGGCGGTGTCGAGGTTATCGGCGGCGTCGACGGCACTGTCCGTGACGCGATCGAGCTTGTCGAGCTGCCCGTTCACGCGGTCAACCGTTCCTCCGGCTTTGTTGATGAGGGGGAGCACTTCCTTTTCCAGACCCTGGACCAACGAGGAAACGCTCCGAATGGTTGCGGCCAGGCGAACGAGCGCATAGGCGAGCGCGAGACCAACGACTGCCAGGAATCCGCTCAGCGCGATCCAGAGAACGTCGATCGTCTCGAAGGCAGCCAGGGGCACGGCGCGATCCTACGTCAGTGGGCGGCGGTGATGAGTCCTGCGCCTACCACGACCTCGCCCTCGTAAAGAACCGCCGCCTGCCCCGCGGCAACGCCGTACACAGGCTGGTCGAGCGCGATGCGGAACCCGCGTCTCTCGTCCTCCACGGTCGCCGCGATGGCGGGAGAGCGATAGCGCAGCTTGGCCTCGACGCGGCCGACCGGAACGAAGAGACGCCCGTTGCCGACGCGGATTTGGCGACGCGCGAGCGCTTCTCGTGGGCCGACGACCACTGCGTTCGTCCGGGGGTCTGCGCGAAGCGCATACAACGGCTTCCCGATCGCGACGCCGAGGCCGCGGCGCTGTCCCGGCGTGAACCGCCAGAAGCCTCCATGACGGCCGAGCTCGCGCCCGTCCTCGTCGAGGACCGGGCCGTCCCTCTCGTCCAGTCCCTGGCGAGCGAGGAAATCCCTGTAGTCGGCGCCCGCGAGGAAGCACGCCTCCTGACTCTCGGCCCGGCCCGCAGCCTCGAGCCCGGCTGCACGCGCCTGGGAGCGGGTCTCGGCCTTGCTCTGGTCCCCGAGCGGGAACCACAGTCGAGCCAAAACGCGCGGATCCAGACGGGCGAGCATGTACGACTGGTCCTTCTCCGCATCAGCTCCTCGGGCGAGCAGCAGCCGGCCGCGATGCTCGGCGAGGCGCGCGTAGTGTCCCGTGACGAGCTTCTGAGCCCCGATCCGGCGGGCGAAAGCGAGCAGGGCGGCGAAACGGAAGCCCCCGTTGCAGCGAATGCACGGGTTCGGCGTCTCCCCGCGTGCGTAGCCGCTGACGAAGGGCCCGACGACCGCCTTCCGAAAGCCCTCGCGCAGATCCAGCGTGACGTGCGGAAACCCGAGCCTGTGACAGGTCTCCCTGGCCGCAAGCACGGACTCGGGCGAGCAGCAGGCCCGGTCCGAGCTCGGCCCGGCAGGGTCGGTCCAGAGCCGCAGGGTCACCCCCACGGGGTCGTGACCCCCGTCGCGGGCGCGGAGGAGCGCCACCGCGCTGTCCACCCCGCCGCTCATGGCCACGGCGACGCGACCCTCATCCGTCGGCGCGGTCATCGCGGGGCCGAGCGCATCGTGGAGCGCGTCTCCCGCCAACGGCTCGCCGGGAACAGCCGCAGCGGAGAGCGTCGTCAGTCCGCGCACCGCGGCGCAGAGGTCAGCGACTCCTGGTCCCTCCCCGGTCGCCGCGACGAGGCGACCGTCGGCGATCTCGAGTCGAACCCACGCGACGTCGCCGTCGCGCGCCGAGTTCCCGATCAGCTCTGTCATGGCATAGGGCGTACCCCACCCCGCCGATGAAGCTCTGGACGTGAGGAACCTGGCGAACCAGGTGGGTGCCCTGCCGACCGGCGCCGACGGCGGCGGTCGGACCCGAGCTCCCTCTCAGTAGCGTGTTGGTTCTACATTGCGCCCAGAGCCACGCACGGGGTCGAGCACGCACTTTTCACTCTAGCGGAGTCGCTACTCCGCGAAGCGCCACCGGATCGTCGTCCGCCCTTGCACGCCGAGCTCGTCGGCGAGGGCTTGCGTCAGGTCGAACGCGCGCCCCCCTCCCACAGTCGTGTGGTCGACGACCTCGGTCCGCACCTCCTTGCTGCCCAGCGAGAGCACGAGGTCGACGCCACACGGAAGCACGGCGTGCGCGACCCCGAGCGTTCCCGAATCGAGTGTCGTGCCGCAGGTCGTTCCTCGCGTGTAGGCCTCCGGACGGAGGACTCCGACGATCGCCGACTCCCAGCGCACGGCCGGACCGACTGGGTTGAGCGGCGCGGCAGCTTCTCTCCTTTCCCGGAGAGCGAGCACACCGAGCGTCGCGAGCAGCGCAACGGCGGCCAGCGCGGCCTGTCGCTGAAGGAGGGTCGGGCTCACGCCCCGTGCGGGCGCTCGAGCATGCCGGCGAACGATTCGCGGACGAGCCCGTCGAACTCGGTCGGCAGGGATCCGTCCGCTTGCGCGAACTCGCGCAGGTGCAAGAAGAGGTAGGACCACTCGTCGCGACGCTCGGGGTGCTCACGTACCTCCTCCCGGGCCATGCGTTCGAGATCCCAGAGGTTCCACTCTCGAGGCTCGATCGTGCGCGGGCGGAACTCGACTACCGAGGGGGTGGCCGGCGCGGCGGCTGCGGGCTCCGGTGCGGGCTCGGGCCGCGGCGAAGGCACGGAGCGCAGGCGGAGCAGGCGTGACCGGAGAGGCTCCGCCCGAGCCGGCGGCGGCTCCTCCTGAACAGGCGCTGCGAAGACAGGCTCCGGCGGCGACTCCGGCGCGGGGGGCGGCGGAGGCGCAGGCTCGGGTTCAGGCGGGGAAGGCGGCGGCGGTGCCGGTTCGGGCTCGGGCTCCGGTTCCGGTCCAGACTCCGGCTGCGAAGGAGGCTCGGGCGAAGGCTTGGGCTTGGGCTTGGGCTTGGGCTTGGGCTTGGGCTTGGGCTTGGGCGGAGGTTCCGGCTCGGACCGCGTCGGGGCGAGAGGTGCGAATACCTCGGCCGCTGCCGGCTCTTCGACGGGCGGGGGCGGAGGGACCGCGGGCGGCACGGTCGTTTCGCGCACCACGGTCGTCGCCAGCGACCCGCGCCAGGCCACCCATTCGATCGTCCAGGCGATGAGCAGCGCGCCCGCCATCACGGGCGGGACCACCCACCACACCACGTCGAGCAGCCAGAGGCCGACGGCGACAAGGCCGATGAAGACGAGCAGCGCGGCGAGGCGAAGGATGGCCAGCTGGTCCGGCACGCGTGAGTGCGTACCAGCCTACGGGTTCTTCGGCGTCTCGTCCTCCGAAGCTGGCTCCGGAGCGGCGTCCGAGGCTTCGTCGGCCGGGCTCTCCTCAGCAGGAGCGCTCTCGGTCTCCGCCTCGGGCCCGGGCTGAGCCTCGGGCTGCGGCTCAGGCTCCGCCTTGGGCGTCGCGACCGGCGAGGGCCGGTTCGAGGCCGGCTGCGGTGAAACCGACGCTTCGGCCGCGCGGACGATCGCGTCGATCGCTTCGTGAATGGCCGCATCGCCGTGACCTGCGGCGGAAAGGAGCTGCTCGGCGCCCATGCGCGAGCGCGCGACGATGACGTCTGCCTGCGCCCTGGCCCATTCCAGCGTCTGCTCGACCTCGGCGCGTGCCGCATTCGTGAGCTCAGTGGCCTGGTGCCGCGACTGCTCGAGGAGGTGGGCGCCCTTCGACTCGGCGTCGCGGAGCTCCTGGCTCGAGTCGCGATTGGACTTCGTGAGGATCTCGCGCGCCTCGGTTCGCGCCGCGTTCAGGATCTCTCCGCGCTGGCGCTCGGTCTCCTGGCGGATGCGCGCGATCTCTGCCTCGCGCTGCTGCAGGTCCATCTGCGACTCGCGAATCTCCTGCTCGGCTTTCCCGACCTGCTTCGCCGCCGCTTCCTGAGCGTCGCGCTCGATCGTGTCCGCGAACTCGGCGGCCGACCGGATCAGATGGAGG
>DATNOU010000141.1:0-11123 GCA_035601195.1 Gaiellaceae bacterium
GGGAAGATGAGGTTGACGCAGGCCTCGCCGACGTCGCCGCCGGTCTTGTTCTGGTCGCCGTCGTGCACCATGAACAGGATCCGGTAGGCGTGCCCCGCCGAGACGGGATTGCCGTTCTCGTCCTTCAGGCTGGCGAGGTTCCAACGGACCTCGGTCCGGTACTTCTCGTAGCTGATGCCCGACGGCGGCGTGTCTGCGCCGGGACCGAAGGTGCTGTTCGCCGGCGGATCGGCACCGGGCGTGATGTTCGCACCCGACTTGATCGCGTGCTTCCAGGTACCGAACAGATCCTGCGGGCCCTGAGCGCTGTTGTTGTCGTTCTGCTGCTGCCAGTCGCCCGCCCTGGAATTGGCGTTGCTGGTGATGTCGGTCACGAACGCCGCCGGATAGAGCGGGCGGGCGAAGCCGTCCGCGGCCGTCACGTCGCCGATATCCGGATTCGCCGCGTGCTGCGCAGCCGTGCCGACCATCGGCGTTACCGGCGTACCGTCCGGATCCGGATCCACACCCAGCGTCAGCGCATGCTCGTCGCTGTACCACACCGAGATCGTCGCCGCCGCGCCGGCCCCGTTCACGCTGAACTTCCTCAGCACGGTGCTCTCGTTGAAGGTCACCGACGAGCGCGGGTTGTGGCTCGAGTCCGGGTAGCCCAGCGTGCACGGGCCAACCGTGATCACACTCAACGGCTCACACGCACCCAGATGGGCCGGGTAGTTCGCGTCACCCGCATAGTCGGCCTGGTACGACATCGCACCCGTGACCGTGAAGCTCGGCGAGTCAGCCGTCGACGGATTCCCCGGCGTCAACGCAGACACCGTGTCCACGTGCGCACCCGTGCAGTTCACCGCCGAGGTGTAGCGACGGAAGGTCACGTTGCCCGTCGGGTTCGCAACCGCAGCCGGCGTCCCCGCCACCCGCGCCACGTTCACCCGGTCATGCACAACCGTGCCCGCCACGGCGCTCGTGATCACCGCGTTACTCGCATTGCGGATCTCCGTCACCACCGTGTCATCAGCCCACAGCTTGGTGGCCGCTCCCGAGTTGGCGCCCACACCGTCCGTGTCCCGCGTCAACGAGATGCCGCCGACCGACACCGTCGTGTGCGCGCTGACGATCGTCGTCCCCGGCGTCGCCGAGACCAACGTGACGTTGCAACTCCCCGTACCACCCACCGTCGTACACGGATTCGCAGTCGTGAACGAGCCCGGACCCGAATCGATCGTGAAGCTGATCGACGTCCCGTCCGGCGCATTCACATAACCACCCGTACCCGTGTTCACGCTCACATGCGCCGTGAACACATGGCTCACCCCGGTCGGGTTCGTCGCCAACAGCGGCGCAATCTGGATGTTCGCATCCACCCACGTCTTCACGGCAGGCCCGGAGTTGCCGGCCGTGCCGTCGGTGTTGCGCGTCAGCGAGACACCGAACACCGAGACCGTCGTGTGAGCACTCAGCGTCGTCACGCCCGGTGTCGCCGAGTTCAGATCGATTGTGCAGTCGCCGCTTGCGTTCGTCGAGCACGATGAGCTGCTCACGTTCCCGTTCGAGAGGCTGCCGGGACCGGAGTCGATCGAGAAGGTCACCAGCGCGCCCGAAGCGTTCGCCGAACCGGTGCCGTCGTTGATGTTCACGTGTGCGGTGAACGTGTGCGTCGTACCGATCTCGTTCGTCGGCGTGAGCGGCGAGATCTGGATATTGGCGTCGACCACCCGCAGCGGCTCGCAAGCCCCATCTGAGGCGAGGTAGGTCGCGTCGCCCGCGTAATGCGCCTTGAACCCGCGGAAGCCGGCCGCGTTCACCGTGAACGCGAACCCAATCGCATCCACTTGGCCGCTTGCGTTCAGCGCGAGGTTGCCCGAGTTCGCCGCCGGAGCCCCGTCGCACGTGCCGTTCAGGAACCAGTCGATGTTCACGTTCCCGGAGGGCGTCGGATTCGCCGGCTGCCCCGTCACCGTCACGAAGTCGTGCACCGTCGAGCCGACTTCCACGGCCGTTACGACCTGATGCGAAGCACTGTGGATGTCGGTCGCCGTCGCCGACGCCAGCTTGGTGACCACGGCCGACGACCCAGCGTTCGCGTTCTGCGTCAGCGTCGTGCAGTCCAGATCAGGATTTGACACGCACGTGTTGTTCCAGGTCACCGAAGCCGTGTCCGTCAGGCGGTGGTTGGGGAGGTTGAAGTCGTTCGCCTGCACCGTGTAGTGCGAAAACGGCTTCGTCTGGATCGATGTGCCGAACGGCAACAGACACTGGGTCGCCCCGAGGTATGGATCCCCGGACGTCCCCGCACCGCTGCCTCCCGAACAGGAGACCGCGCCGTTGAAGACCAGACCCGTCGACGACAGGATGTTCCCCGTCGCCACCGCGCCCCCGGCCGAGTTGACTGTGTCGCTGAGCCCCGTCACCCGCAGCGTGTCGTGGCCGGAGTCGACCACATTCAGGACCTGCACCGCGCAGGTATACGGATCGCCGATCTTCACCGGGCTCGTACAGCCCTTTGTCGCTGCGATCCCATGAAACGCCGCCAACGCGTTGGCGACTCCGAACACAAAGAATGTCGTGGAAATGACGCCGACCCCAACAAGCGTCCTCCACCCCACGAATCGACGCATTTCGCCCTCCCCCTGAAACATTGCTTTCTCCGCCCGAGGGCGCGCAGACCGCTACCTGCGTCCCCCGCCCTTTTGCTTAGTGTACGCGGGACGCCCGGAAATGCAAGATTGGGCGGAAGGGGCCGGCTCTCGCCGGCCCCCAGTTTTCGGCCCGAATCTAGGGACAGGTCACGGTCGCTGCGGAATGCATCTTCAGCGTCAGGCCCCCGGTGGCACCGATGTAGCGGCCGTTCAGGGTCGTGTGGTCCTGAGTGATGTTCCGATAAGGCGCCAGGAAGGTGCCGCTGGCTTCCGTGCCGGGTTTGAAGATGTCGATGTCCGCTCCCGGGCCGATGAAGTTCCAGATGATGTTGTTCGCCTGGACTCCACCCGCGAGCACCATCTTCGACGAGCTGAAGTTGAAGCCGCCGGTCACGTTGAAGATGAAGAGCGAGCTCGCCGAGCCGGAGATCGTCAGCGTCCCCTTCACCAGGTTCACGCCGGCCAGGCTGATCACGTTCGTCACCGGCCCGCCGCTGATCGTCGTCGTCGTCGTGATCGCGCCCAGCGTCTGCGTCGGCGCCAACGCGGCCAACGCGGTGTTCGCCGCCAGCGCAGCCGCCTGCTCCGGGCTCATGTCCTTGTGCACGATTCCGCCCGTCGTCAGGTCGCCGTGGATGTCCGGGTTCGCCGCCGGAGGCGGATTGTCGTGCAGGTACAGCTTGCCGTCGATCGTCGCCTTCAACAGGCTTCCGGTGCCGCCCGACCCGAGACCGACGTCGCCGGTGATCTTCGTCCCGCCTTCGCTGATCACGAGCTTCCCGCCCGCCAGCCCGAGCACCGTGTAGTTGCCCGCCGCGCCGAGGCCGAACGCCGCAGGCGGCGCCGGGCACGGACCGACCGCTTCCACCACAAGCGGCTCACACGCACCGTCACCACAGAACCGTGAAAAGCGCCACGACGCTGCACCCAAGCAGCGCCCTCCACTTCAGACTCAGACCCATTACGCCGCCCTTCCCAATCGTCAATCTGGTTGCCACAGTTCGGCGCCGAGGAGACGCGCCCGAAAAACGCTATCCCCAAAAACCGTGAAAAACACAAGCGCGGCGAGCGCGGCTCACGCCGCCGTGGCCTCGAGGAGGCTACCCCCCGCCGGACGCGCCGACCGGTTTCGTCACCTTGATCCGACCGCGGATCTCGCCTCGTGGGTTGCGCTTCGTCTGGACGTCGACGTAGGTCGGGCGGTCAACCAGCGCGAGCAGGAGCCCGGCATTCGCGCCGAGCGAGCCGCGCGCGTTGGGAGAGCAGGGCCCGCAGAGATTCACCGCGACGACGCCGGTCTTCCGGGGCGCGCCGAGGTGGATCTGCGCCGCGGTCGCGCCACCCGTGAGCCCCTTGAGGCTCAGTCGCCAATCGAGCGTCCCGTTCGGCCCGGCGATCGTGATCGTGCCGAGGAAGTTGCCGGACGCGCCCTCGGCGCCCTTCGGCTTCGGCACCTGCTGGATGGTGTTCAGCGTCGCCGCGAACGGATACGCCGTACCCGCGACCGTGGACGTTTCGCCGCCGTTGGAGTCGCCACAACCCGTCAGCGCGGTGCCGAGCGCCAGCGCGCCGAGCGTCAACGGAAGGAAGGACAGGCGTCTCACGAGCGAGCAAAACCTATCGATAAACCCGCCAAGAAAGGGCCCGGCGAGTGCCGGGCCCTTTCGAGCATGAACGGGGACAAACGAGGGGCCGGGGCGGGGTCGGCCCCTCGGTCGTCTTCCGGCCTAGCAGCCCAACCCGTTGTTGTATTTGTCGAGCGCGTCCTTGATGGCGATCGCCTGGTCGCGCTGCGCCGCCGTCAGCACGTAGGTGCCGGTCGGGCCGGTGTAGCCGATGGCGATCAGGAACGCGTCGCCGAGCACGATCTTCGGCGCGATGCACGTGCTCGCTCCGTTGGCCACGTTCAGCTTCGCAGCGAGCAGATGGCCGGCCAGGCACCCCGCCGCGCCCTGCGGCTTCGAGGCGCCACAGTTCATCCCGCCGAACACGGCCGTCACCTTCGGGAACGTGTTGACAGCGTAGTTGCCGAGCGTGATCGGCAACAGCGCAGTCGTCTGGACTTGGTGGTTCTTCCAGTAGCCCGGCGTAAAGGGGTTCGCCGTCGGCGCGGAGACGCTGAGCGGCTCGCAAGCCCCGTCGGAGGCGGCGTAGAGGGCGTCGCCCTCGTAATGCGCCTTGAACGCTCGCATACCGGCCGTGTTCACCGTGAACGAGAATCCGGTCGCATCGAACTGGCCTGCACTCAGCGGCCCGATGCTGCCCGAGTTCACTGCCGGGGCGCCCGTGCACGTGCCGTTCAGGAACCAGTCGATGTTCACGTTCCCGCTCGGCGTCGGGTTGTTCGGCTGACCGGTCACGGTCACGAAGTCATGCACGGTCGTGCCGGTCTGCACCGCCGTGACGACCTGATGCTGCGCGTTGTGGATCGCGGTCACCGTCGACGAGCCCAGCTTCGTGATCAGCGCCGACGAGCCTGCGGTCGCGTTCTGACCGCCCGTCGTGCAGTCCAGGTCCGGATCGAACGTACACGTGTTGTTCCAGGCCACGGACGCGGTGTCGGTCAGCCGGTTGTTCGGCAGGTTGAAGTCCGCCGCCGCCACGGTGTAGTGCGAGAACGTCACCGTCTGGATCTCCGTCCCGAACGGCAACAGACACTGCGTCGCGCCGAGATACGGATCCCCCGGCGTCCCGGTGCCGCTCCCGCCCGAGCAGGAGACCGCGCCGGTGAAGATCAGACCCGTCGACGCGAGGATGTTCCCCGTCGCGACGTCACCGCCCGCCGAGTGCACGACATCGCTCAAGCCTGTGACCCGCAACGTGTCGTGACCCGTGTCGACGATGTTCTGAATCAGCACCGCACACGTGTACGGGTCGCCGATCTCGACCGGGCTCGTACAGCCCTTCGAGACCGCGATCCCGTGAAACGCCGCCGATGCGCTCGACGTCCCGATCACCATGAACACAGCAATCACGCTGCATCCGAACAGCATCCTCAAAGCTCGATTCATTTCCTTCCCCCCGACGACCCCTAGATTGGCCCATTTGACAGCCCCAGCCGCTGCCGCGGACACAACCTAATGGATTTACACTAGAAGGACAACTCCGTGCCGACGCCGCCGAGCGGCGGTGCGCGTCAGCCGACGCGGAGGCGGCCGCGGATCGCGCCGTTCAGATGACGCCTGGTGTGAACGTTGACGTAGTAGGCACGCGGGTTCGTTCCGACCGCGCGCAGCGACTTCGCCGGCACCGTGACGCAGCCTCTCGTGCTGAACCTGGCCCCGAGTGGGATGACGACCGGGCCCGTCTTGCCGGGCGGAGCCTTGTGGACGTGCGCCGACAGCGTCTTGTCGAGTCGCCTGACGGAGAGCCTCCAGCACGCCTTGCCGGTCCTCAGGTTCAGCGTGATCCGTGCGGTTCCGGAGCCTGTCGAGGATCCCTTCCCCACCTCGGCCCTGCCCGTCAGCTTCGCCACGAGCACCGAGTGGAATGCGGACTGCGAGCGTGTCGATCCGGTCGACGAGCCGACGCCGTACCAGCCGGCAAGGGCCGCCCCCAAGACGACGACGGTGAGCAAGCGCGTTCGCAACCCAGTCCTAGCGACCACGATAGCCAACGTCTAGAGAACCGTCAGCGGCGTGCCGACCGGCATCAGCCGCGCGAGTTTGAGGATCGAGGGGTTCGGCATCCGGATGCAGCCGTGCGAGACGTGGCCGGGCAGGATGCCGGGCTCGTTCGTCCCGTGGACGCCGACGAAGCCGCCGCCCGGCCAGTCCGTCAGCACCGCCGAGCGCGCGCTCGTCCCGAACGCGATCGGCCCGTAGACGGGATTCGCGAAGCTGGTCATCTTGTCGCGGATGTAGAACTCGCCGCGCGGAGTCGGCCACATCGAGCGGCCGACACCGACGATCGTCCTGAACACCGGCACGCCGTTCCTCGTCAGCGTCGCCCTCATCCGCGCCCGGTCGACGTAGAGGTGCGTGTTGACGTTGTAGAGCTCTCCGAGGTACGAGGCCTGCACCCAGCCGGTGGAGTTGTTGGGCAGGATCGGGAGGCGCACGCGGTACCAGGTCTGCCTCGAGGTGACGTCCTTCCCGGTCAGCACCAGGACGATGTTCTGCGTGCCGTCGCTCGTCCTGGTGTCGAGCGTCGTGACCTTGCGCGCTGATGCGCTCGGCTGCGTGCGGACGACTCCACGCCTCAGGACGGCCGCCCAGTGCGCGACCTTGGCATCCGCGAGCCGGTAGGTTCGCGGATACTGCGCCTTCGTCGCGGCGCTCTTCGCGCCGCTGACGTGGACTGCGTAGTTGAGGGTCGTCACGGGGGTGGTGACTCCGACCGTCGCCGCCGTGAACTGAAGGGCGTAGTCGCCTGACCGCGCCGGCTTCCAGGTGAAGGAGCCGTTCGCGATGACGCCGTCCGAGGAGCTGAAGACCGCGCCGCTCGGGAGCGCCTTGGCCGGCGCGATGTGCACGACGGCACCGCCAATCGTCGTGGCGGCCGTCAGCGCGAAGCTCAGCTGCGCACCGGCCTTCACGTCGAAGTGCGACTTGTCGGCCGGAGTCGGTGAGGCCCACGTCACCGGCGCCGTGTCGCTCCTGGCAGCCGGGGCGAGGAACGAAAGCGCGGCGGCCATGAGGGCTAGCGGCAGTAGGATAATTGCAGTATTTGTTCTCATTAAGTGACCTAGAATAGCGTTAATTACATGAGTTGGGAAGGGGGCCGGGCGACCGGCCCCCTTCCATTCCTCTTCGCTGCTAGCCGGTCGTCTTCGGCTTCTTGTGCGAGACGACGTTCGGCTTCTTCTTCTTGGAGACCTTCTTCTTCTTGGCCGGCGTCAGCGACTTCACCTTCACCGGAGCGGTGTCGGTGGCCGACACGTTCGGGCCGGAAGGAGGTGTGCCCGTCGCGGTCGCGACGTTGTCGAAGCTCTTGCGAACGTTCTTTTGCACGCAGCTGTACGTGACCGTGGCGCCCGGGGCCATCGACGCGAGCGCCGGGAGGTCCGCCTTCGTCCGGTTGCAGCTCGGAGAGAGCGGATCGACGACGTTGACGTCCGTGAGAACGGTGTTGCCCGCGTTCGTCACCGTGATCGTGAAGGTCGCCTTGCCGCCGACCGCGACCGTCTGCGCCTTCGGGTTCTTCACGATCGCGATCGCCGGCGCCTGGCTCTGCAGCTGAGCCGGCGGCTCCGGGGTCACCGGCGGGTCCGGGGTCACCGGCGGGTCCGGGGTCACCGGCGGGTCTGGGGTCACCGGCGGCACCGGAGTCACGCTCAACGGCTCGCAGTCCGCGAAGCGTGCGGGATAGTTCGCGTCGCCGAGGTACTCCGCGCGGTACGACATGTCGCTCACCGGTGCGAAGTCGTCGGTGAGCGCCGTCGACGGCGAGCCCGGAGTCAGCGCAACCGTCTGGTTCGTCGCACTGCCGGTGCAGTCGATCGTCGCGTAGTGGTGGAAGACGACGTTGCCGGTCGGGTTCGGCACGGAGGCGTCCGTGCCGGCCGCCTTGGCGACGAACACCTTGTCGTGGACGACGGTGCCCGCGACCACCGTGGTGACCACGCCGCCGGCTGCGTTGAGGATGTCCGTCCGGGCCGTGTCGTTCGCCCACAGCTTCGTCGCGTCGGCGCTGTCGTTGGCCTTCCCGTCGCCGCTCTCGCGGTGCAGGGAGACGCCGCCGACCGTGACGTCCGTCTTCGCCTTGATCGTGGAATTGCCGGCGGTCGACGAGCTGATCACGACCGTGCACGAGCCGGTTCCGCCCGACGCGGTGCAGCTGCTCGGGCCGACGAAGCTCGCCGGGCCGGACATCGTGAAGTCGATCGTCGTACCGTTCGGCGCGTCGACCGAGCCCGCGCCCGAACCGCTGTCGACTTTTACATGGCCGGTCAGCGTGTGAGTCGTCGAGATCGGGTTGATCGCCGTCGCCGGCGTGATCCGGATGCTCGCGTCGACGAAGGTCGCGACCGCGTCGCCGGAGCTCGGCGCGACCCCGTCCGTCTCGACCGAGACGTTGATGCCGCCCAGCGCCAGGGTCGACGACGCGTGTGCAGTCACGGTCCCCGCCGTGTTGGACGTGAGCGTGATCGTGCACTGCCCGTTGCCGTCGGTGTTCGGCCCCGCGTTCGTGCAGGTGCCGGTCGCAGCGGTGTGAGCCGCCCCGTCGGCGTCGGTCAGAGCAACAGCGACGTGCTCGCCGGCCGCCGGCACGTACGAGCCCGTCGTGTCCTTCAGCAGCGTGACCGTGAAGGTGTGGGGCTGGCCGACCTCGTGCGTCGTGTTCGGGTCGATCGCGATCTTCGCGGCCGCCCACAGCTTCGAAGCGTCGCCGCTATCGCCGGCCTTGCCGTCACCGCTCTCGCGGTGCAGCGAGACGCCGCCGACCGTCACGTCCGTCGCGGCGCGAATCGACGTGGTGCCGGCCGTCGCCGAGGTGATCGTGACTGAGCACGAGCCGCCCGTGGTGGTGCAGCTGCTCGGGCCGGCGAAGCTCCCCGGTCCGGAGACGAGCGAGAAGTCGATCGTCGTCCCGTCCGGCGCATCCGCGTACGCGCCCGAGCCGTCGTTGACGTTCACGTGACCGGTCAGGACGTGGTTCGTGTTCAGCGGGTTCGTCGCCGTCTGCGGCGTGATCTGGATGTTTCCGTCCACGAACGTCGCGACGGCGTCACCCGAGTTGGGGGCGACCCCGTCGGTCGCGACGAGGATCGTCGCGCCGCCGATGTCGAGCGTCGAGAAGGCGTGTGCCGCCACCTGGCCCGCCGTGTCGGAGCTGATCGTGATCGTGCACTGGCCGCTCGCGTCCGTGTTCGCCCCTGCGTCATCGCAGGTGCTCGAGGCGGCGTCGAGAACCGAAGTCGCCCCGTTGGAGTCCGTCAGGGTCACGTCGAGGTGCTCGTCCTCCGCGGGCACGAACGAGCCCGTGCCGCTGTCCTTCGAGAGGGTCACGGTGAAGGTGTGCGAGCTCCCGACCTCATAGGTCGCGTCGGGAGCGATCGCGATCTTCGCCATCGCCCAGTTCTTGGTCGCGTCGCCGCTGTCGCCGGCGTTCGCATCGCCGGTCGCGCGGTGCATCGTGACGCCGCCGACCGTGACGTCGGTGCTCGCGTTGATCGTCGTCAGGCCGTTCGTCGGGGAGCTGATGACCACGTCGCACGAACCGGTTCCGCCCGAGGTGGTGCAGCTGCTCGGCCCCACGAAGCTGGCCGAAGCGCCGTTCGAGTTGATCACCGAGAAGTCGATCGTCGTCCCGTCCGGCGCATCCACGAACGCGCCCGAGCCGTCGTTCACGTTCACGTGGCCGGTGAGCGTGTGGTCCGCCGACAGCGGGTTCGTCGCCGTCTGCGGCGAGATCTGGATGTTCGCATCGACGAACGTCTTGACCGCGTCGACGCCGTTCGACGCCAGGCCGTCGGTCTCGACGGTGAAGGGCGCGGAGCCCGCGACGCTCAGCGCCGACGACGCGTGCGC
The DNA here is from genome assembly GCA_035601195.1 of Gaiellaceae bacterium. GTDB lineage: Bacteria > Actinomycetota > Thermoleophilia > Gaiellales > Gaiellaceae > JAIBJP01. The sequence goes on from DATNOU010000141.1 coordinate 10,109, forward strand.
CGTCACCTTGCCCGCCGTCGGCGAGGTGAAGGTGATCGTGCACCGGCCGCTTGCATCGGTGTTGGCGCCGGTGTCGTCGCACGTGCTGTTCGCCGCGTCGAGGACGGAGGCCGCGCCGTTCGAGTCCGTCAGCGTGTAGTCGACGTGCTCACCCTGCGCCGGCACGAAGGTGCCCGTGCCCGGATCCTGCTCCAGCGTCACCGTGAAGGTGTGCGGCTGCGCGATCTCGTTCGTGGCGTCCGGAGCGACGGCGATCCTCGCGTCGACCCAGGTCTTCGAGGCCGGATCGGAGTTCGCCGACGTCCCGTCGGTGCTGCGCGTCAGGGAGACGCCGCCCTCGACGAGCGTCGCCTGCGCGCTGACGAGCGTCACGCCCGTGATCGCCGACGTGAGCTCGATCGTGCAGTCGCCGTTCGCGTCCGTGGAGCACGACGTGCCGGACACGTTGCCGCCCGAAAGGCTGCCCGGGCCGGAGTCGATCGAGAACGTGACCAGCGCGGCGACGGCGTCCGCGATGCCGGTGCCGTCGTTCACGTTCACGTGGGCCGTGAAGGTGTGCGGGTCGCCGACGTGGTTGACGCCGTCCTGGCCGATCTGGATGTCGGCGTCGACGAAGGTCTTGACCGCGTCGTTCGAACTCCCGCCGGCCCCATTCGTCTCGGTGGTGACGGCCAGCCCAACGAGCGTCAGCGTGGCCGACGCGTGCGCGGTGACCTTCCCAGCGGAGTTCGAGGTGAAGGTCAGCGTGCACTGGCCGTTGGCGTCGGTGTTCGCACCGGCGTCGTCGCAGGTGCTCGCAGCCGCGTCAAGCGCCGAGGTCGCTCCGTTGGAGTCCGTCAGCGTGTAGTCGACGTGCTCGCCCGCAGCGGGTGCGAAGGCGCCGGTGCCCGAATCCTGCTCGAGCGTCACCACGAACGTGTGCGGCTGGCCGACCTCGTTCGTCGCGTCCGGTGAGACCGAGATCTTCGCATTGACCCAGGTCTTGGTCGCCGGACCGGAGTTGCCGTTCGACCCG
>DATNOU010000142.1:0-1643 GCA_035601195.1 Gaiellaceae bacterium
GGGTGCTTGTCGCCGCCTTGGGCGGGGTGGGCCTGCTTGGCGAGCTCACCGATCTGCTCGCTCGGCTCCGGGCCGAGCGGGCGGCGCGGGCGTGCGTTGCCGTCGTTGTTCCGATCAGGCGCGGCACGGCCGAGACGGCCCAGCGACTCGTCGAGGAGGGGCCGCCCTTCGACGTCGAGCGCTTGGGGCTCGAGCGACACCACGTCTTCGTCAGCGAGCGCGAGGTCGTCTTCTTCTTCGAAGGCGACAGCGCAACCGCGGCCGTCGAGGCGCTCTCGCGGAGCCCGCGTGTGCTGAACGCGGCCGTGCGGTGGCGCGGCATTCTCGCCGGCCGGCCGCGGCTTGCCGAGGAGCGATTCGGCTGGACGCGCTCGAGCTGACGAACAGCCGCCAGCTCCTATCTCGGGCGGGCAGCCGTCAGAGCCCGAGACCGATCCCGATCCGCCCGCGCGCCTGACGCGCCGCCTGGCGCAGGCCGAGCATCCCCGTCGGCCGCTCGTCGTCGACGACGGGCAGGTGGTGGAAGCCATACTCGGTCATCAGGGTCACAGCCGCCTCGATCGGCGTGGCAGCTGAGACGGTGACGGGCTCGGCCGTCATCCACTCGCGGACGCGGGCCTCGCTCGGGTGGACGCGGCCCGCGAACGCGCGCAGCAGGTCACGTGAGGTGAGGATCCCGATCAGCCGCCCGTAGTCGGCGACAAGGGCCGAGCCACGGTCGCCTGCGCGCATCTTCTCGGCGACCTCGCCGAGCGTGTCCTCGGGGGCAACCAGGAGCGGATCGGTCGACATGACCTCGGCGACCGTGGCACCACCATCACCTTCAGCATCGCGCGCCACCTCCAAGCGCACCGCAGCCAAACCGTGGACGTTCGCGGCGTCGAGTTCGACCTCGACGGGCACGGTCCCCTCGGCAGCGGGCGCCTCGGGTGGGCTCTCGACGCCGGCGAAGGCGCCGAGGAAGGGCGCCAGGTAGCGCCCGACGATCTTCGCCGGCGGCCACCAGAGCGGCTCGGGACTGGCCTCCGAAACGTCTCCCGCGCCGCCGGTGATCTCGTGCCTGAGGTAGCGCGGCTGCCGTCCCGTCAGCAGCAGCCCGCGCAGCACCGGGCGGAAGGGCTGCGGCGCAAGGTCCGCGCCGGCGTTGGCCGCGATCATCTCGGCTGCTGCGTCCGCCTGCTGGGTAGCGATTCCGCCCTGCTTGACCGGGAAGCTGGTGATGTCACCGGCGGCGAACACGTCGGCAAGACCGCGCACTTGACCGTGCGCGTCGACGGGCAGGAACCCCTCGACCGTCTGCGGCAGGCCGTCGATCCGCGGCCCCCGCAGGCGGGGCAGGGCAACGACGCGGTCGGCCGCGATCGTTCCCTCCGGGACAAGGCGAAGCTCCCCGTCCACCAGCTCGACCGGGCAGGAGCCGGTCTGAAGGGCGATTCCCCGTTCTTCCAGCAGCTGCCGCACGGCCTCGCTCCCCGCGCGGCCGAACAGCTGCAGCGGCGCCTCCTCCGGGGTGACAAGCGCCAACTCGACGTGAACGTCGCGCTCGGCGAGGTAGGCCGCCGTCATCAGGGCAAGCTCGTAGATCGGCAGCGACCAGACCGCTCCCCAGGGCACGACGAAGGCGACCCGCCCCACCTGACCGG
>DATNOU010000143.1:0-28469 GCA_035601195.1 Gaiellaceae bacterium
CCGGGTGACGTGGCGCCCGGAAACGGCAACTACGACCTGCCGGGGGAGTCCGTCGCGAGCGGGGCGATTCGAGTTCACTAGGCCGCGAGCCCGCAAGGGCATGGAGCCACTCGACGCCGCCGACCGGCGACTCGCTCGAAGAGCCCTGCTCGCGGGTGCGGCCGCGGTCGGGGGGAGCGCGCTCGCCGCCGGCGGGTTCCCCTCCGGGCTGCTCGCTGCCCCCGCCTTGCCCTCGGCCGACGCGGTGCCGTCGACGAGTGAGCAGCATGCCCGGTCTTCGGCCCGTTGCTGACGGTCTTCTCCCTGCAGCGGTACGGATGAGTTCGTCGCCGTTTTAGACGGGAGCTCGGCGTCCAGAAGGCATTCGACGGGGTCGGTCACGACCTGCGCGCTCGATCTCGTCCTTCTCGAGCTCGAGAAGCGCCTCCTCCATTACGCACGCCTGGGCCCGGATCTGCTGGAGATGGCCGATGAGGGCTTGGTCCTCGCGTCCGAGCCGGAGCCCGCCTGAGCCAGGCGGGATCGTCTGCCTCCCACGCGGCGGGCCATCTTCAGGTCGTGGCCGTGGGGACCCGGACGCCAACGAGCACCACCCCCTCCTGGAATCGGGATCCCCGAGTTACGGACGAGGAGTAGGGCGGGCGTGAACGCCGGGTGAGATTCTCCACGGGACGCGCGCGATCGCGCTCGTGCGCGCCTTCTGGAGCCGTGGCGGTCGAGCCGCCGATGGTTGGGTGGAAAGGCGGAGGGGGAGGGATTCGAACCCTCGATCCGCCTAACGACGGATAACGGTTTTCGAGACCGTCCCGAATATGCTGATTTGCAGGGACTCTTTGTTTCCGTGCGCCAGTTTGTGCGCCAGCCAGCAGAGTTGCTCGCCAGCCCGACCCGCACGGCAGGCGTCCATGGGCGGACGGTCGAGCTCTGGCGCGCGGGGGGACCATCTGCGCCAGGTCGCCTAGCAGCTCGGTAGCACGCGCGAGTGGATCACGAACACGCTGCGCGATGAGCTGACGAACGCCGAGATGCTCGCGCTCGTGGGCAGCTGCCGGCCGCTTTCCTAGTGCTTGGTCGTCGTGGTCGCAGGAGTCGACGGCTGGACAACCGGTGCGGGCGTGTACGGAATGGCAAAGTTCTCGACCGGGAGGCGAGCGACCGCGGCACTCATGAAGTCGTGCCAGATGAGCGCGGGCAGCGAGCCGCCGAAGACACCGGAAAAGCCCTCGACGTTCGTCATAGGGATCTCGCCCTGCGGATATCCGACCCAGACGCAGGCGGCGAGCTGCGGCACGTAGCCGCAGAACCAGGCGTCCTGGAAGTTTTCGCCTGTGCCCGTCTTGCCGGCGGTGGGCCGGCCGATCGCGGCCACCGTCCCCGTCCCCTCCGTGATGACGTGCTGGAGCGCCCAGGTCACCTCGTCGGCGACGCCTTCCGGCACGGCGTCGCGCGCGCGGCCGCTCAACCGCCGAAGTAGCACGCCCCCCGGCCCCTTCACCCTCGCCACCGCGAACGGCGCGTGTCGGACGCCGCGATCGGCGAGGGTCGCGAAGGCGTCCGCCATCTCGAGCGGCGTCACCGCCTGCGAGCCGAGCGTGATGGAGCACACCGGCTGGAGCGGCGAGGTGATGCCCATGCCGTGGGCAACCTGCGCGACCCGGTCGGGCCCCACCTTGACGACGACCTGCGCGAAGATCGTGTTCACGGAGTGCGCGATCGCCTGGACGAGGGGCATCGTGCCGGCCGCCTCGTCCGCGTAGTTGTGCACCTGCCAGAACCCGTTCGCGTTGAGGCAGCGCGGATCGGGCATCGTGAGCGTCGGCGGCCCGCTCCACACCGAATCGAGCGAGATGCCCTCCTCGAGTGCGGCGGTCAGCGTGAACGTCTTGAACGCGCTTCCCGCCTGGCGGTGAGATTGGGTGGCGAGGTTGAACACCGGCTGGCGCCGGCCGGGAACGAGGCTCGCCATCGCCCGGATGGCGCCGGTTTGCGGATCGATGGCGACGAGCGCTGCGGCGGGGTCTGCCGCCGTTCGCAGGTGAGCGGCGATCGCGAGCTCCGCTGCCTGCTGGAGCCACGGGGCGAGCGTCGTTTCGACGCGCAGGCCGCCGATTCCAGCGCGCCTCGTTCCGAAGCGCCGGTCGAGCTCGCCGGTGACGTAGCGGAAGAAGTCCGACCCTTCTCCCGGGCCGCCGACTTGGGCGCGCCTGAGCCCGAGCGGAGCGCGCAACGCCCTCTCGTAGCGGGCGTCCGAGATGTCCCCGTTCGAGAGCATGGCCGCGAGCACCTCGGTACGCCGCGCCCGGGCCGCCTTGGGTCTCTGGAAGGGGTCGTAGGCCGTCGGTGACTGCGGCAGACCCGCGAGGAGCGCGGCCTGGGGGAGGGCCAGCTTGCGAGCCGCGCGTCCGAAGTACGTCTCCGCCGCCGCCTGCGCGCCGTACGCGTCGTTGCCGTAGTAGATCTGGTTCATGTAGGCGGCGAGAATCCGTTGCTTCGGCCAGACGTTGGCCAGCTGAACCGCGAGGCACGCCTCATCGATCTTGCCCTCCAGAGACATCGCCTTGGTCGTCCCGAGATAGAGGTTCCGGACGAGCTGCTCGGTGATCGTCGAGCCGCCCTGGACGACCCGGCCTGCCGCGGCGTCGGCGATCGCTGCCCGCACGATGGCCTCGTAGTCGATGGCGCCGTGCTGCCAGAAGCGTCGGTCCTCGATCGCCACGGTCGCCCTGGCGAGCCACGGAGACATCCGGGCGAGCCCGACCGGCTGTCGCCGGCGCACGGCGGGAACCATGCCGAGTCGCGAGCCGTTCGCGGCGTAGACGAACGAGTTGCTCCCGAGCTCGATCGGCCGTTCGGGGGCGAGGGCGCAGCTCGAGCGGAAAGCGGCCATGGCCGTGTAGCCGATCCCCGTGAGGACGACCCCGACGAGACCGAGCACGATGACGATGGCGGCGAGGCGTCGAGCGACGGGCTGGCCGTCGCGCCTCCCCCGCCGGCTGTGCGCCGCATAGAGGGAGGCAATCGGCAGCGGTGACCGTTGGACGGGGCGCGGCCGGTACGGCCGGTAGACGCGCTGTGGCCAGCGGGCGCGCGCTGCGGCCACCTGCTCGGCGCCGAGATGCCAGCGGCGTCCCTGGCTGCCGGCCTCGCGGGGGTAGCGCCGGCGCAGCCAGGCGCGGAGGGTCGCGGGCGAGATGCCGAGCTCACGGGCGAGCTCCTGGGGCGTCATGGCTGCCCGGACGATTGCCGGGTTCGGCCACGTGCACTATCCGCCGAGCGGACGACCGTGCAGTCGAAGGGGGCTCATCTGGCCGATCCTGCCATGCGAGCGGAGCTCCTCCAGTCCGAGCGCGACGGCCGCCGGCACGGTGGCCGGGAGCACGTTCGTGACGAGGAAGAACGCGTCTAGCGAGGTCGCTGCGCCGGCGCCGAGGAGGCTCGCCAGTCCGCGGTTGCGACTGTCGGCGGCGAGCACGGCTCCGAGAACCGCCGCGACGAAGAGGTCGGCGTACTCGATCGAGACAGGGCCGAGGACGACTCGCTGGAGCTGAAGACGCTGGAGATGGAGGCTCGCGAGCGGTCCGACCGCCGGAGCCGCATTCGTAATCGCCCCGGCTCGCCTGCTCGAGGGTGGTTCGCCACGGCGAGCGCGAGATCGGTCGCCGTCCAGGCTACGATGCCCGCCTTCGCGACCGCGCCCGGAACGGCCGCGACGACGATGGTTGCGAGCGCGACGCAACTCAGCGAGACGAGGACGAGGGCGGCCGCCTCTTCCGGAGGACTGTTCAAGGCACCCCAGGTGAAGGCGAAGAGCGCGGGAACGACGGGGATCAGTCGCCAATCGTGCCCCCCGCGTCGCCCAGGCGACGCCCAGCAAGGCGAGCAGCGGCACGACGAGGAGCGCAAGCGAGGAGAGACCGCTCGCGAGGGCGAGGCGACCCGCGGAAGGAAGGTCACCCCGGTGAGCGCGGCAGCGGGTCCTGCGACGAACGGCCAGTGAGCTCGCAGGCGCGCGAGCCAGGACGGGCGAACCGCTCTCGGCAGCAGCACGATCGCTCCCTGCACGAGACAGAGCCCGCAATAGGAGCCGGACGACGCTGCGGTCACCGGCTAGAGACCCGCCGGGAAAGCGTACGAGCTGGGGATCGGTCTGGACAGCTCGGAGCCGGTGCCAAACGTGACGACGATTTCCTGGTGCGGCTCGAGGATCAGGGCTGCCGGGTCTCCCGCCAACCGCTTTCCGTCGACGTAGACCGAGAGTCGCCGAGCGCCCCCCGCGCAGTGGCCGCCGAAGCAGCGCGACGTCAGCGGCACGCCCCAGACGCCGAAGAACTCGCCGAGAGTGAACGGGCGAACCCGCGCCGATTCGATGTGGACGACGCCGGTCGTGTCGTGTGCGTGAAGAGGTGAGAAGAACACGTCACCCGGGGCGATCCCGACTCCGGCCGGCACCGTGACGCGCTTTCCGTTCACGAACAGATCGAGATGGACGTGATAGTGGAGCGAGCTTCCCTCCGCGGCAAGCGCCGGGAGCCCGAGAGCGTCGAGGCGGTTGCGTAGGCCTTCGACGTTTCGCGGCCATGCAGGCGGGCCCGTCAGCTCGTGGGGACTTGCGGCGGGCGCCGACGAATGCGTTCCGCCCGCCGTCGCGCCGACGACGGCAAGGACGACCAGCGCCGTCGGCACGACCCCTAGGGCGACCGCAAGCCAGCGAAAGCGGTGCAATCGGCTGAGCAAGGCGCCTCCATCGCCTCAGCACCGCCCGGGCATTCGGATCGGCCAATCCGCCGACCGGAGGACGGTGCGGGGGACGCAGGCGGGGGTTCGGTCGCGGCCTCGCGCCGACGCCCTCATCGTCCGGTGGAAGGATCGTCCGCGGGGGGTCCACCCGACACGCTGGGCGAATGGCAACGGCATCCTGGACGGGGCAGCTCCCGCCTGCGGGCGACGAGGAAGGTCTCGAGGGTTACCAGGTCACTGACATCTGGGACCGGCCGGTCGGAAGCGTCCGCGTCCTTCTCCGTCTCGGCGACGACTTCTACCTGGTCGTCCGCTCCCGCTCGCCCGTCAACGCCGCTGACCGGCCGATCCCGATCGAACACGTGGCCTTCGCCGACCATGGGCGCTGTGTCGTCGGCCTGGCTCTCTCGCGAGAGCAGTTCGCCCAGTATCCGCCGCTCTCTCGCCGGAACGCCGTCCGCGCCGAACTCGCGGACGCCGCGCGCGTCACGACCGTGCCGCCCCTGCCTGCCGGCACACGGGTGCCCGCTCAGGCAGCGACCGGCTCGCTCTTTGCACTCGCCTTCCTTCTGTCGGCAGCCGGGCTGCTCGCCCTCCTCGCGGTCATCCTGTTCGTGACCGCGCCCTGGGACTCGTGGGAGTTCAGCCTCTTCGGCATCCCGGCGGCCTTCTTCCTTCTCGCTCTCGCCCTCGGGTACCGGAGGACTGTTCGAGCGTCGGAGGCCGCACTGGTGGGAAGCCGGATCTCCGGCTCCCGGAGCTGATCCCTGCGGGGGATCGACTGGAAGGTCTTCCACTACTTGAGTGGATCGCTCCGTGAGCATCCCTCGATCGGGGATGCGATCGAGGACTTCGTCGCTTACTGGGCCTTTCCCCTCTTCGTCGTCGCTACTTTCCCCCTCTGGCTCCTTGACCGTCCGTGCATGCCTCCGCTGGAAGACAGCCTGTCTGTCCAGTCTCGCCGCGGCAGGATTGGGCCCTTTTTGCGCCCAGGTGATGTCGCATCTCTGGATGGGAGAAAGCATCCGTTCCAGGCCCACCCATCGCAGACGCTTCTCCTCGCGTCGCCGTCGCAGGAGCCCTCGTTCCCGAGTGACCACGCGGTCGCCGCCTTCGCGATTGCGATCGCTGCGCTCGCGGTGTTCTCCCCAGGCCCGAACCGCCGGTCTCCGGTGGTCGCGGCGCCGAGCAGACTCACCGATCCGCTGGTGGCCCCTGTTGGAAAGCGTTCGACGCCGCGAAAGGGCTGTGCTCGCTCGACGCGGACGGGTGCGGTGTTTCGGTTGAGCGGAGGGGGAGGGATTCGAACCCTCGAGAGGCCAGTGACCTCTAACGGCTTTCGAGACAGTTACGAAATTGGCAATTGCAGGGATTTTTGCGGGTGGTGCGCCAGTGTGTGCGCCAGCCCGCCGACAACACTGCATCCGTCTCTGACAACGGAATCCGACCTCGTCAAGCCAGCCGTGGCGAAGCCGCCGGGTATCGGAACCGTGGAGGCCCGCACCGGTGTAGTAGTGATGCGTGAAGCGCAGCGAGGGCCTGGTTCGTCTCACGTTCGTTGTCGCTCTGGCCGCGGCGTGCTCGAACGGCGGTGAAGGTCAGTCCACCTCGACCCGGCCGGCTGCCGGCGACCAGACGAGTGAGCTGACGGTGCGTGCCCCGGAGGAGCTGGCCGGCCGGCGCGTCGTCTTCACGCGCGCCGACGGAACGTACGTCGCGCGCGCGGACGGCTCGGCTCTTCGCAAGGTGCTCGACCTCGAAGGCGTCTTCGAGTTCCAGGCGGATGTCTCTCCCGACGGTAGTCGGCTCCTGCTTCGCGTGGACGATGAGGGTCGCGAGCAAGGGACGTGGATCGTCGGCCTGGACGGGAGCCGACCCACGCATGTCGCCGGTCCCGGGAAGCCAGTCGCCGGGGGCGCGGCCGACTGGGCACCCGATGGGCGGCGGTTCGTCCTCACGGGCAAGAGGGAGAGCGAGCAATTCCTCGGGCTCTACGTGTTCGACGGGACGGGGACGAAGCCGCGCCGCATCACCCCGGACGAGTGGGAGGCGCAGTACCCCGCCTGGTCGCCGGACGGTGGTCGGATCGTGTTCACCCACGTCGTCCCTCCGAACGGGTTCGACATCTGGGTCGTAAAGGTCGACGGGAGCGGGCTCCGTCAGCTGACGGGCGAGCCGGGCTCGGACAACTACCCGGCGTGGTCGCCGGACGGAAGAGCGATCGTCTACTCCTCCGACGACCGCTCGAACCGAAACGGACTCTGGCTCATGGGCGCCGACGGGTCCGATCAGCGCTACCTGGCGGCCGGCGGCGAGCCGCAATGGGAGCCGGGCAACTGGATCGTCTTCGACTGTGCCCTGCAGGACCCCGAGCAGCCGGGCCAGGTGTGCGTCGTCCGCCCGGACGGCTCCGAGGTCGCCCGCCTGCCGCTCGGTCGCGAGGCGGCCTTCCCCAACTGGCTGCCGTGACGCGAGCGACAGGCATGCAGACGGTCTCTGGATCGCGAGTCGCGCTTGCTCGCGGTCGAACCGAGTCCTCTGGCCGCGACGCGAGGTAGCTCAGCGCCGCAAATCGAGAACCGCTCTTTCGCGGAGTAGTACGTTTGCCCGCGTTGGCATCTGAGTCAACGCCGCCGGTGCAGACCTGACCGCTCGTCTGACGTAAACTCGAAGCGATGGCCGTACCGGTACGGGAGATTCCCGCTCCGTCCACGGCGCCAGCGAGCCCGCTTGACGACGTGCTGCGTCGCGTAAATCGCATTCGCATCGCGTACGGCGCCGATGCGCTCTACGAGCTCCCGGCCGCTTGCACGGCATGGGAGGGGGGCGGATGCGTGCTCGAGCGGGCGTTCGAGGACCTCGACGTGCTCGTCGTCGACTACCGGCGCGCGTACGGCCGGCACATCGAGTTCGAGCACGGCCTCGGCGACTTCGCCCGCGACTTCGACGCTGGCCGCTACCCGGGGCTTCTCGCCTGCCGGTGAGCAAGCTACTAGCGATTTTCGGACAGTCCTGAAGCTTTTCACCGGACGATCGAGGATCCCGAAACCGGCCTTTGGGAAACACCATCCCGCTTACGGCGACTGCGCGCCGGCGGCACGCGCCGGGGATCGTCTCGGCACGCAGTCATACCCGCAGGGAGACGACGAGCCGGCCCCGCTCCTCGCCGACCTCGGTTCCCAGCCTCCGGCAGGCGTCGGTGAAACGTTCACCGATCCAGGCGGCGTCCTCGCTCGCCGCAAGCCGCGTGTGACAGAACTCGAGCTTGAGCGGTACCGCCTCGAGCCGCACGGGCCCCTCGTCGTCGAGCTCGACGAGGAAGAGCAAGCCGAGGTCGTTGCGTAGGTCGGGGTCGACGGCGTAGTCGTCGAGGAAGTCGCCGAGGTCGTACAGGATGCTGCCCTCGACGCCGTGGAAGACGTGCGCCGAATGGCCGGCGACGAGCGTCGCCCCGACGGCGCGGAGGCGGGCCGCCGCACGGCGGATCTGGGGCAGCGGCGCCGTGGCCATGTTCGGGCCCCAGTGCGGCGTCACCAGTACGGCGTCAGCCTCCACTCTCTCGACCGCGTCGGCGACCCAGTCGAGCCCGTAGGCGATCCCGGGCGCGGCCGGCGCCGCATCCCACTCCCTCGGGTCGTCGGCGCAGCCAAGCACAGCGAGCCGGAACCCGTGCGCCTCCAGCGTTGCGGGTGCGCGCGCCTGCTCGCGGTCTGCTCCGGCACCGACAGAGGCGATTCCGGCCGCGTGGAGGTAGGCGAGCGTGTCGAGGAGCGCCTCGGCCCCGTAGTCGAGCGCGTGGTTATTCGCCAGCGTGACGCAGTCGACGCGGAGCTGGCCGAGCAGCTCGGTCGCGGCCGGCGGCGCGCGAAAGGAGAACGGCTTTCCGGGCTCGCGCTCGCCTCGCTCGGAGATGCAGCACTCGAGGTTGAGCACGAACAGATCCGCCTCGCTTGCGACTGCGACCACCTCCTCGGCGACCAGGGCGTCCGGCCCACGCTCACGAATCGCCTCGGCCACAGTCCGGCCGAGCATCGCGTCACCGGCGAGCGCGAGCTTCACCGTCCGAGGCACTTCGACCGTTTCTTGCGCACACATGGCATCCGGGAGCTTCATTCACGCTAGCTCGCTCGGGGCGGCACGCGGCTTTCGAGTGAAGCTGAACAGGGCGCAACGAACGGCGGATTGATCGCCACATCGCTTCTCGTGCGAGCTCGGGCAGCTGAAGCTCGAGTTGGAGCAGGCGCGTTCGCGACTCGCAGTGCGTCGCGCTTAGGAGGCCGGGACCTCGCGGAAAGCCCCGGAGCGGCGGGCGGATCCACCAACACCTTTCAAGGCTCGGCAGCCCGCGTTATAGGCGGAGGAATCCATGGCGCGGGTTCGCCCGTGGACCGTGTGGGGTGACAAAACTCCGTTCACATGCTCGTGGATCAATCCGGTTTGCAGGCAGATCCGAGGTTTTGACACCCCACAGGGTAAACGTCGATCTCGCCGACCACCATCGGGGGCCCTGCCACGTCCTCGTCTTCAAGCGAGTGATGGAGCAGGCCTAGGAACTAGCGCCAGCTGGGTTTGTACCCACGGAAGCGGTCGTCCGAGATCGTGCGCTCGCGCGACCCGTCAGCGTCCATCAGCAAGAGCTCCGCATTCCCGGGCGGCCCTCGGGTGAAGAGGATTTTCGAGCCGTCGGGCGACCAGGCGGCGGCGATGTTGCTCGCGCCCGGTTCCGTCAGCCTGCGCACGTGCGTCCCGTCGGCGTCCATCACAAATACGTCCGCGCCTCCGCTGCGGTCGAAGCCCGTGAAGAGGATCTGCTTACCATCGGGTGACCAGGCGGCCGCCTGCTTTGCCTCCGGCGTCGCAAGCACGAGGCGCCGCTCCGTTCCATCGGCGTTCATGACGAAGAGATCGCCGTCGCTGCCTTCGGTCGGCGCGGCGAAGACGAGCTCCTTGCCATCGGGCGACCAGTGTCGACTTGATGGGGTGGGAAGCTTGACGTAGCCGTAGGCGTGATAGACCGCCTTCGGCATCCGGTCGTCCCCGATCGAGAAGTGGATCAGCGAGCGCTGCGTCTGTGCGCCCCAGTAGCGCTCGGCCGGCACCTCGATCTCGCCCATCGAGCGGGATTCCTCGACCCCAACGGCGCGCAGACGTCTCGGGCTCGGGTCCCTCTGATGCGTGCCTAATCGAGCGTGACGGCCCTGCAGGTGGTCATATACGTGCTGCCACCGCCAGAGATCGTCCAGATGATGCCGTGCGTCGCGTGCCGAATCCCGAAAGCGTCTACGGTCGCCACGTCGAAAACGGCGTCCGCCCTCCCGTTGCCAGAGACGCCTGTCGTGAAGGTTGCCGTTGGGACGTCGACCGCCGCGCCGGAACAGGTCGGATCGCTGGGATGGAGCAAGAGCGTGACGCCGTAGCTCGTGTTCGACAGCGCGCCGTTCAGCACGTAGACCTCATGCGCGTAGACGTTCGGGCCGTTGGCGTGGATGTTCTCGATGAACCCCGAGCGGAGCGGCGCATCCCCCACTGGTGTGAGCGCGAGATGCTCGGAGTGGTAGACGGCGTCGCCGAGCGCGGCGGGGACGATCGCAGCCGCACCTGCAACGCACGCCGCCGCAAGCACGAGTCGAAAACTCATGAGTCCCTCCCTCGTGGACTTCGGAGCGAACCTAGCGACCTTGGCCCACACATTCAAGGGAAGACGTCCAGATTTGACAGGCCCCACGCGTCTTCGTGCTTTGCGCTGCGGAGCGAATAGTCTTGGGCCGCTTCACATGCATTTGAGCGACCAGAGGCTGATCGTCGCTTGTGACAGCCGCGCACGAGGCTACGCCAGTCGCAGTCGGGCCTATACCGGCCAGCGCCGACCGGCAGAAGAAACGGATTCCGTTGTCCAGCGCCGTCGGCACGGCGCGAGCCTACCCCGTATCGCGTTTCGGTGGAAGCGTCCCTTTCGGTCCTGTCGCCTTCTTGCTCGAGTCCAGGCAGACATATCGCCCTCTGTTGAGAAGACGACGAGCCCTTTGACGCGATTGTGCGCGGCGAACGGGTTCCGCAGCGCGGCAGTATGGCAGCCTTGACACGCCCTTGCGCGAGTAAGACACTCGCGACACAGATGACTAGGAGGGACGCTGAGATGTCTTTGGCGGCATCTCACCCAGGGACTCGGAGGGCGTGTCCTTGGCGACCGATATCTCCGGTGGGTCGGTCGACCCGCTCGTCGCTTGTGATGAACCCCGGTCTGCGACGCCGTGACGGCGTCGGGGAGAAAGGAGTAGGTCATGGATCAGATCTGTCTTGTGATTCCCGTTCTTCAGGGGAAGAGCGATGATGCGCGCGCCTTCATGCGCGAGCTCGAGGAGTCGCGGAAAGCGGAGTACGACCGCTCTGAGCGGCGAATCGGGATCACGAAGGAAGTCTGGTACCTGGCTCACCTGAACGGGAGCGACGGCCTTGTCGCCTACATGGAGACCCGCGACTTCGCCGAGGCGCTCAAGCTCTTCTCTCAGTCGCAGGACGACTTCGACCTCTGGTTCAAACGACGGCTGGCCGACTCGACCGGAGTCGACCTGAACAACCCCCCGGAGATGACGTTGCCGGAGCTACTTTCAAGCTACGCGGGGGAAGCACCCGCGGTGCCCTAGCGTTTACTGGCCAACTCCAACACGGCCGCGTCAAAGATCGCAACCGAACCAGGAAGAATCGCATGTCGCTGACGACCGCCCAGAAGGAACACAGCCGGGGGCCTAGAGGCTGGGCGGCCCCCACGTGTTCGCACGAAAGCGCCGGTAATCCCTACGAAAAGGAGTTGCCGGTACGACGACGTTCGCAAGGACGTCCTGAACACGGATACCGGGAACTGGCGCGCGATCCTTGCCGACGATCGCATCGCCGGGACCGTGACGATGTCGAACATCGTCTACGGCCCGTTTCAAAGCGCCAACCTCAGTTACCGGGTCGCAGAGCGGCTCACCGGCCGCGCCTAGGGTGCGCAAATTCAGTCGAAGGGAAACCTGTCTTGCGCCGGATCGATTGTGGACTCCGATGCGGCGGCGGAACCCTCAACGTCGCTCGAGTGAGGATGTGATATTCGCGCGCGGAACGCGATCGAAATCAGAGACAGCAGCGGGCATCAGGATGTTCGCAGGCTTATTCAGACGCTCGAGAAGATCGAAAGGCGTCGGCCATCCAAGTAAGCGTGCTCACTTTAGCCACAGGGCCTAAAGAACACCCGGCCTGAACTGGAGCAAGCTCATCCACGTCGCTATGACCGTCCTCTCGGGGCTCGAACAAGGCGCGTAGAACCGGTCAATCTCGTTGCCGCCGATTGTCCCCTTGACCGTGAGGACGAACACGCCGGTGGGGAGCGGGCAAGCTGTCATCGAGGCGGGAAGTAAGGCTTCTTCACGCTGCGCGAGCGCCTCGCAGACTCTCGCGGCGAGCGCGAGGAATCTGGCGTCTCGGTCGCAGCGGAGGGAAAAGCGCGCAACGAGGCCGGTGCCCGCGCTCGGACTGAAGGTGAGTTCGACCACGGTTCGCTCAGTGGCTCGCACCAGGGCCCCGCTCGTCCCCGTCGACTCCTGCGCCCCCGTCGCCTGCCGATCCGGACCGCCTCCGATCGCACATGCGGTCGCCATGAGAAGGACGAGGGCAGCGGCTCCGGCGACGACCAGGGTGTGGGGTGCGTAAATTCAATTTCACCTGCAAATCAAGACGTTGATCCACGCGGACCGAATTTGCGCACCCCACAGGCGTCGACACCCTCTTTGTCGCGGCAGTCGTGACAGAGGACGGAGCCGAACCGAGTGAGCCCGTCCGCGATCGGGCCGCCGCACTGGAGGCAGGCGTATTCCGGTTCCTTCCACGAGTGTCCCGCCATAGCGCCGCCCCTCTCCCCTTCATCGCCGCAGTTGCGTCCCGCCGAAGTTGCCGCAGCGGCGGATCCGTACTTCTCAGTCTCGTCAGCGCGATGAAGCCGTCAAGAGCTGGCTACGAATGCGCTGTCGGATTTGCTGGGGCCGGAAGGGCTCGCCGGGCCTGCGGGGAGCCACGGCGGAGAACGCCGGCCGGCGTTCTTCTGGGGCTTGCGGCCGGTCACTGTCGCTGGCCGCCGTCCCAGTAGAACTCCTCCCGCGCCAGCACGGGAGTCCCCTCGAGAAGCGGTGCCCAGATGCTGAACGCGGCCGAGCGGGTGGGGTCGTCGACGAGGTCGCGGACAAGTCCTTCGATACCCGGGCCTTCGAACAACGAAGACCACGGGCTCCTCCGCAAGAAAGACGCTGTGCCTTCAAAGCCTGCCAGTGCGAGGCCGTAAGGCGCGCCCTTGGCGAGGATCTCAGCTGCTCGCTCGCGCGAGCCTGGCAGGAGCTTGGCAACGACCGCCACGCCCTGGTTCATGTCGCGGTTCTCAATACCCGACGTTCGGGGCTTCCCACCGAGCAGCCCCGCTACAACCTTTCTGAGCAGCTTGCGCGGCGAGCGTTGGCCGTTGTCGAGGGCGGTCGGCATCTACCGGAAGATTTCGGCCGATAGGGCGAGCAGGTCACCGGCATCGAGGCCAAGCGCCTGTGCTACCTCACCCTTTGCCTCTGAGTCATCCGGCGCCGACACGCGGACGAACGTCCGCAGGGTCTCCCATTCAATCGGAGGCTCGCCCCAGCCCCCAGCCGTCCTCCGGAGGTCATAGACAACAATCCCGGCCGCTTTCAAGGCTTCGATCTGCTCTGCCGTGAGGTCGCCCCTAACTCCCACCCAGAAGTCACCCATTGCGGCAAGGCTACTTCTCCCGGAGACAACACACTCACGACCCGAGTATCCAAGCGGGGAGTAGCGCGCTCTTGTCTACTCGGGCGAACGGCGACGAGCCCCAGCCTCAGCGGTCGGCTTATCGTTTTCTGTGACCTCGGTCGCGTCAGCTTCGCCTGCTGTCCCAGATTGCAGGTTCCCTTCCTCCGCCTGCTCGGCCGCCTCCGGAGGCGGGAACCGTGCATCCGCCGCGCTGGCTACCTCTTCGACCCGTGTCGTGATCTCACGGATGTCGTCCAGTAGCTGACTGCGCTCCTGCTGGATGGCCTCGGTGTCTGCGTGGAGCTCGCGCATCCGTGCCTCCGCCTCTTCCCGCAGAGCAGCGACCTCTTCCTGTGAGCGCTGAAGGTGCTCCGCAGCCTCCTTCTGCGCTTGCGCCACTGTGGCCTCCGCCTCGGCCCTTGAGCTCGCGAGGATCTCGGCCGCCCCGGCCTTCGCGTTGGCAACGACGTCCTCTGCCTCGTGTTTCGCGCGGGCGGTGCTCTCTTCCGCACCCTGGCGGGCGGCGATGGTGATCTGTTCGGCCGTCTCCCCGGCTTGCCCGAGGATGCCTTTCGTCTGTTCGCCAACCTGCTCGAGCGCGTGCTTGACCGCTGCCTCCGGCGACCGGGTCACCTCGAGCTCCGCGACCAGGTGCTGGACGCGGCTCACAAAGGCATCGACGGCTCCGCGATCGTAACCGCGAATGGAAACGGGGAAGGAGACGTCGTCGATCTCCCTCGGAGCGCCTCGCCGTTCGCTCGAGTCTCCGCCCTCCTCGGGCGAGGCGGGCGACCCTCCGCTATCAGTCTGGGCTGGCTCCGGGGGCTGCCCACTGGCCACGGTCCGAGTATGACTCGAAGTCAGTGAATTTGTCGGGCGGTTGCAGCGAAGGCTTGCTGGTCAAACAGATGAATCGTCGGGGGAGCCCGCTCGGGCAGCAGAGTGCGAGGCTGCCTTCTGAAGTTGCGCTGTGATGTCGCGGAGATCGCCGAGCAGGTCACGGCGCTCGCCCCAGATGGCATTCGTGTCGATGCGGAGCGCACGTACCCATGTCTCCGCCTCTTCGCGCAGGGCCGCGATCTCTGCCTGCGCGCGCTGGAGCCGGTCCGCCGCCTCTGAGCGCGAGTCGGCGAGGATCTTCTCCGCCTCAATTCTTGCCTCCGCGACGTGCTCGTCGGCTTCGGTCTTCGTGCGGTCGGCCTCGTCGCTGGCGTTGACGACGATATCCACCGCTTCCGACCTCGCCCTGGCGGTCATTTCTTCGGCTTCGTGCTGCGCTGCGGCGGTGATCTTTTCCGCCGTATCGAGGGCCAGCTCGAGGATGCCGCTCCTCTCTTCCTCGGCGCGCTCGAGCGCGTGTTCGACCGCACTCTGCGGTGAGCGTGTCGCCTCGAGCTCCGCGATGATGCGATTAACCCGGGTGACGTAGGCATCGACCGCCCGGCGGTCGTAGCCACGAACCGCGACCGGGAAGGCGACACCGCGGAGCTCCGCCGGAACGCGTCGGGGCTCACTCACGCCTCGACCCTACTCCGGCGAGTGCGATGCGTGCCGTCGTCGATTGTAGGCACACCGTAATCCTAGGCTGGCGCAGCTCGCGGAGTCACAGCTCGGCGCGGGCAGACCCAGACGGAGTCGAGCCTGAGCGCCTCGGCTTGCGTGGCGAGGCGAGCATCTCCGGCCAGGAGGGCATCCCACCGGCTCCGTCGGAGAAGGACAGGGGGATGACGCGGATCCTCAGGGCCCGCTCACTCTAGGCGGGACCGTCTCGCCGCATCGCAATGAGCGTTCTGGGCACTGCAACACCGCTTAGCGTGGATGCAAGGGCCAGAACAGAGGGTGAAGGCTTGTCACGACGATGAACCCCGGGCGTGCGTGCGCCGCCGCAGACCCTAGTCGTCTCAGGTCGAGGCGAGGGAGGCGAGTACGAAGAACTCGTAGCGGGGTTGCCCGAATCGACCGATTTGCAGACGGTTCGACTTTACGCACCCCACACCCTCTTTCCGCGGGTCAGTATGTAGTGGCGGAGCGACCCGTTCGCGGCCATCCAGTTCGCTCGGTATTCCTCGCACGCGGGCGTGGAGGCCGTTCCGTTCGCATGGCGCCGCATGGCTTCGCGATGGATGGCGAAGTCGTCCATCGGCAGGATGAACGCCCACCACTCGAAGAGCTTTCGTTCCTCGAACAGCGCTCGGTTGACCTCACTGACGTCATAGGCCGGCCGGCTCCCCAGCACGAGCCGCTCCGACCGCGCGACGGCGCTGGTGGGGTCGATCTGAAGCCCGCCCGTGATGTTCGATGACGTCCATCATCGACGTCGGCCGCGGCGCCGACAGCAGTTGCGCGGTCACCGCACCCCGGCGTGCCAGTTCCAGCGAGAGGTGGTCACGAGACGATGCTACGGGGTGAGCGGCCTCAGTCCGTCCAATCGGGCAGCGAGGTCTCGCCGACTCCCGGGGTGTGGAGCGCTCTCACGTCGCTGCCGTCGGGGTCCATGATGAAGAGCCCCGGCGCCGAGAACACGATGTGCTCGCCATCCGGTGACCACGCCGGAGTGTACGCACGGTTGTGCGTCAACCTGCGGACGGCCGAGCCGTCGGGGCGCATCACATAAACGTCGTGGGTGCCCGGCTGGCCCAGGTGGTCGCGACTCGACGCGAACAGGATGGAACGACCGTCGGGCGACCAGGCGACCTGCCACCCCTCGCCCACGAACGAAAGGTCGACGACATTCGAGCCGTCGACGTCGACGATGTACATCAAGTGATCGCCGGTCAGAAGGGAGTTGAAGACGATCCGTTTCCCGTCGGGGGACCACGACGGGTATTCGCCCACGTCGGTGTTGGGCACGCGGTGCTGTCCGGAGCCATCCGCGTTCATGATCGAGATCCCTGTGCACAGGGGTCCACCGGTGGGCGGACACGGGGGGTCCCCGGGGCCCGCGTACGCGATCCTCGAGCCGTCGGGGGACCAGGCCGGAGAGATGCCACGACCCAGCCGGTGCGGTTCGGATCCGTCAGCGTTCATTACCCAAATCTCCGACTCGTTGCCTTCGTCGTGTCGATACGCGATCTGCGTGCCGTCGGGCGACCACGACGGGTCGAAGTCGAGTCCGGTGGAATCCGTCAGCCGCGTCAGGTCCGTGCCGTCGGCGTTGATGGACCAGACGTCGTCATGGTTGTCGAAGACGATGCGGCCGGTGAGCGAGGACCGATCTCCGCCGCTCGGCCCCCGCGCGTCAGAAGCTGCCGTGGACGGAGAGGGGCGATCCTGCGGCTGCTTGCTAGCGGACCCCCCGCTGCACGCCCCCAGTACCAGGGCCCCCACCAGAGCCATCGAGAGGATGCGGCCCCTCCTCATGCCATTTGTACTCCCCGGCCGGCCCCACGGTTCCCAGTCGATCGAGGGCAGTCGGCGCTGTCAAACGACCTGGTCAGCGTGCCCCCGGGCAGGATTCGAACCTGCGCTCCTGCCTCCGGAGGGAGTTGGTCGAAGCCGGCGACTCAAGCAGCGCAGAGCGCGGCGAGGATCGAGGGGCGGACCTTCATCGTGCACCTCCTCCGTGAGACCGCGTGAACCCAGCCATCGTTCAGAGCAGGTCCACCCATCATCAGTTCGTGCGACGAGCTCAATCGAGGTGTGCCGACCCGAAGCCGTGAGCGCCCGCCCGCTCGGCGACCGTCCCGAAACGATGCGGGCCGTGAGCTGACCGCATCACCCAGCTAGGCTGACCCCCTCAACTCCTTCGCACCAGAACCGACATCGCCAGCGGAGTGGCCGTCAAGCTCGAGGTGAGTATCGCGTGGCCGAGCCAGCGGCAGCAGCCTGGTGTGATCCTCGGGCGTCGAGAGAAGCGAACACGACATAGGCTTCGGTGGAGGCACGGGATCATCGCCTGATGAGATTCAGAGCGGCTGCGCCTTATCAACGACGAGGTCGTCTAACTATCCGCTGATGCACGTGTCATGAAGACCTCTTCGCCAGATGTCGATCTTGAGCGCGTCCGACGCCTGAAGGAGCGCGAGGATGCCCGCTTCCTGGCGGAGCATCCTCGTTCGATGGAGCATCTTCGGCGGGCCCGGAGCTCTATGCCGCTCGGCGTTCCTGTCGCCTGGATGAAATTCCTGTACGACCACCCGCCGATGGTCGTGGCCGACGCCGAAGGCGCCTCCTTTACCGACCTCGACGGACGCTCCTACCTGGATTTCAATTTCGCCATCACGGCCGCCTTCTGCGGCCACACACCCGAGCCGGTGATCGACGCTGTCAGTGAGCGGATCCGCCGGGGAACGGTCTTCCAGCTTCCAACAGAGGATGCGATCTGGGTCGCCGAGGAGCTGGCCCGCCGTTTCGGGGTGCCCTTCTGGCAGTTCACGCTCTCCGCGAGCCAGGCCAACGCGGAGGTCATCCGCCTCGCCCGCCTCGCGACAGGACGCGAGAAGGTGCTCGTCTTCGGGGGCAAATACCACGGCCATCTCGATGACACCCTCGGCGTCCTCAGTCGCGGGGAGGTTCAACCGGAGTACCTCGGAATCTCGGCGCGGAATCTCGACCGCACCCTCATCGTGCCGTTCAACGACATCGAATCCGTCAAGGCCGCCCTGCTAAGCGAGGACGTCGCGCTCGTGCTTGCCGAGCCTGCGCTGACGAACGTGGGCATCGTCCTACCCGACCCGAATTTTCACGCAGCGCTCAGGGAGCTATGTCGCGCGACCGGGACGCTTCTCGCGATCGACGAGACACAAACGCAGGCGTGCGCATTCGGTGGGTTGACACGCGCGTGGAGCCTTGATCCCGACGTGATCGTCCTCGGAAAATCGCTCGGCGGCGGCGTGCCCGTCGCCGCCTATGGCATGGGTCCCGTGCTCTCAGAGCTCATCGATCGGCCTGCGAGGGCGTACGAGGTCGTCGGGGAGGTTGTCGACGAGCCGGCGATTGGAGGAACCCTCTTCGCGAACGCGCTTTCCCTGGCGGCTTGTCGAGCGGCACTCGAAGGTGTGATGACCGAGGCCTCGTACAAGAGGGCCGTCGAGCTCGGCGGACGTCTGGCCGACGGCATCGACGGAACAATTCGCCGGGCCGGCCTGGCGTGGACGACGTACCGCCTCTTCACTCGTTCCGGCTACACGTTCGCGCCGACGCTGCCGCGAAACGCGGCGGATTCGAGCGCGGCAGACATTCCCTCCGTTCGTCACCTGGCTCGCGTGTACATGGTTAACCGGGGCATATGGGAGTTCGGCTGGTGGGCCGGACCCATGGTCTCCCTCGCTACCGGCGAGGAGGACGTCGACGCCTACCTCGGCGTGTTCGAGGAGTTCCTCGCCGACCTCCTCGACACGCCCGCGCTGGTATCGGCATAGGCACACGAAGGCAACGGCTCAGGGTACAAAACGGGTACGTGAGCCCGGGCACGGGCGGGCACGCGCGTCCCCTTATCGGGCCGAGAAACAGCCGAGTTTCTAGCGAGAACCTGCCCGCATGTGCCCGCGTGTGGACGCGCGTCCCTCACTCGTCTTTCCCTCGTAATGAAGGGGTCCCCGGTTCGAGTCCGGGCGTCGGCTCTAAGAGTCCCGCTTAGCGGCCATAGGCGAAAGTGGGCACTTCGCAGTGACTGGAGAGAAGATCTGGCGCACCGGTTGTCAGACACGATCGGTTTGAGTGCAGCGCCAAAGTGGGACTGGTCTGCGAGGTCGGTGGGTCAGATTCGCCACTCAATAGGGACGCGCGGGTCCGGTGTGTACGAGCAGAACGTCCCCGTGTGGATCGTCCGTTCGAGGTGGTCGCCGAGCGTAGCACTGTTCTCGCCTATCCGAGCGAGCGCGGAGCGGATGGCCCGAGTGACGCTGACGCGCGCCCGTTCAGAGGGTGATCCCATCCGACGATCGCGACCGCCGAGGCCAATCGCGCCAGCCAGCTCGCGCACGAGGAAGTCCCGCTCCTCCTCAGCCCGCGCGGCCCGCTCCGGGTCGCCGAAGGCCCGCGCCTCGTCGAGCTCGCCCGCCAACTCTTCCAGCCGGCGGCGGTACTCTGCCTTCGCCTGGGCGTCCAGGGCTTCGCCCGCGTCGCCGATCGACGAAGACACGAGTCCGGGCTCGTCCATCCGCGCGGCGGGCTCGGGGGCGCGCTCACCAGTCGCGAGATCGAGCACGTGGAGCTCGCGACCGGGCTCCCCGAGCAGGCGCGCGAGATAGCGGAGGCCCTTGGTGTCCCTGAGCCGGAAGGCGTCGCGCTCATACGCGATCGACCAATACTCGCCGTCGAGGCGGAAGACGGAGGGAGTGGCCGCCGGCGTGTCTTCTCCTCTCTTGCTGAGCGCCGCTGCTCGTTCGAGGAGCGGCCTCATGCCAAGCTGATTAGCCGTCGCCTCGGCTTCCGCGAGCAGTCCTGCCGCTCGGTAGCCGTCTCCGGGGCCGTCGCGGCGGAGCAGCATCTCTGCCCAGTGACAGGCCGTCCAAGCGACCCACGGTCGGGCCCCCATCCTCAAGTTCACGTCGATCGCGTCCTCGAAGTGGCGCTCGGCCTCTGCCCAGCGAGAAGCGGCCGCCGCCGCGACACCTAACGGGCGCGACACCGAACCGGTGGCGATGTAATCCGCCGTGCAGGCGTTGAGCTTGGCGTGGGGGTGTAGCAGCTCGTAGAGAACGCTTGCACGCTCGCCATCGTCGAGACGGTGCGCGACATCGACGAGGAAGCCGAGGCTGAAGAGCCATTCGTTCGTCATCGGTAGTACAGCGAACCGGTCCGCCGCAAGCTCGTCGAAGAGGACGCGCGCTTCCGCTTCGCGCCCGCTCACGGCCAAGAGGTAAGCGAGCATGCAGCGGAACATCGGACGCGCGGGGTATTCGATGATCGAGCTTCTGAGTGTTTCCTCTACCTCCTCGAGCCCGCCACGGTGGAGGCGCAGGCTGAAGACCTGGACGCGGTACGAGAGGATGGCGTCGCTCGCTTGGGCACGGCGGCCGAGGGCCAGGGCGTCGTCGATCAACGTCTCAGCCTCGTCGAGCCTCCCTTCGAACAGCGCGAGGGTTGCGCGGGTGACGACGAGCAACCAACGCCAAGCCGGCTGCTTCAGCTGGGCCGTGATGGTCGCATACTCCTCGAGGCTGGAACGCACCGTGGCCATGTCGCCGAGCTCGAGTGACGCGAACACTCGAGTGTAAAGGGCGTGGGCCGCGCGCTCGGTCTCTCCGGACTTTTCGGCGGCGCGCAACAACTCGCCCGCCAGCGCGATCCGCTCCTCGCCGTTGTCGGGCCACATGATCGCGCAGATCCTCCCGTCCAGTGCATTCGCGATGGCCGCGGGGTCCTTCAACCGCCGCGCCATCTCAAGTGCGTCCCGGCTCAACGCATCCCTCGGCTGCGGATCGTGTTGGTCGCGGAGAGCGCCGGCAAGGCGGGCCATCACTCTCACGCGCAGCGGACTGTCCTCGGATCTGACGACCGCAAGCGCCTCCTCGAGCAGCGGGACGAGGTGCCGGTCGGTGCCTGCGCGGGCCCAAAGGAACCGTCCGCCGTAGCCGATGGCTGCCTCCGCAAGAAGCTCGCGGGCGTCAGCTCGGCGCGCGGCGTCAGCTGCGTGGAGGAACGTCTCCTTCGCGCTCACCCCGTCGCCCGCCCGAGCCTGAGCCTGCCCAAGTGCCAGCAGAAGCTCTCCGCGTCTGCGCTCGTCCGCGGGCTCCCTCAGCTCCAGCACGGCGAGGGCCGTCTGGAAGAGCCTCGCCGCCTCCTCGTAGGCGAGTAGGCGTGCTGCTCGCTGGCCTGCGCACTGGGCGTAGTGGGTTGCCTTCTCAACCTCGCCCGCGGGAGCGGCCGCGACGAAATGATGTGCGAGCTCAGCGAGGTGAGGCTCCGGATCCTCGTATGCCCGTTCGAGCGCCTCGCCCATCTCGCGATGGAGCCTGATTCGGCGGGCTGGCGGCAACTGCTCGTAGAGGACATCGCGGATAAGGGTGTGCGAGAAGCGGAGCCGTCCGGGCGTGGCTGGAATCACGACTCGCTCGCCGATCGCATCCGCAATGAGCTCGAGGATCCCGGTCGGCGAGGAGCGGCTGACGAGCCCAAGCGCCTCTAGGCTGAACTCACGACCGAGCACGGCGGCGAGCAACAGAATGCTCCGGCACTTCTCGGACAGGCGCCCAAGCCGATGGTCGATTACCGCGCGAATGCCGTGGGGGATCTCGAGTCGCGGGAAGGGAGCGAGCGGGACGTCCGCAAGCCTTCCCTCCGAGACGAGGAGCTGTATCACCTCGCCGAGGAAGAGCGGATTCCCCTCAGTTTCGTCATAGATGGCGGCGACCAGACCCTCGTCCGGGTCGATTCCGGCGCTCTCTCCGACGAATGTCGCGACCTCCGGTCTTTCGAGGCCGGAGAGCGCGAGCTTGCTCGTCACCGGCAGTCGGGCGAGCTCGGCGAGGGTTGACGAAAGGGGGTCGTCGAGCTTGGGGTCGACGTCCCGGTAGGTGCCGACGACCAAAAGCCGCGTGCTGGCGAGTTCGGCGGCCAGGAACTGCAGGAGAAGAAGCGAGGGCGTATCCGCTGCGTGGAGGTCGTCGAGAACGAGTAACAGAGGCGCGGTCTCTCCTGCGTTGTGGAGGAACTCGGCAGCAGCCTCGAAGAGCCGGAAGCGCGCGGTCTCCGAGTCGACGGCGACGTACCGGGAAGGACGAGACACGACATAGCCCGCTTCGGGAATCAGCTGCGCAAGGTCGGCGGCGCCGCGCCCGAGCTGGGACCGGAGCGTCTCCGCGTCGAGCTCGCGGATGTACGAGCGAAGCGACTGGACCCACGGCCAGTAGGCGGGCGCGCCGCCGGCCTCCCAACAGCGTCCCCAAAGCACCTGCGCCTCCCGCCCCCGCGCCTTCGCAGCGAGCTCGTCAGCCAGGCGGCTTTTGCCGATTCCCGGCTCGCCCGAGACGAGGAAGAGCCCGCCGCGACCGTCGAGTGCCTCGTCCAGCCCGGCTGTGAGGGCAGCCAGCTCGCGCTCCCGCCCGACAAAGACCGCCCTCGCCGATAGGGAACCGACCTGGTTCACCGTCGAAGTGCCTGAGCTTCCCTTGCCACGAGCAACCTGAGGAATGCTCCCACGAGCCGCGCGTCTCGTCCAGATTGTACGAGCGGCGTGTTACCGCCGTAACGCCGGCCGTTACGCCTTCCAGACGAAGGCAATGAACGGCGGCGAAAGGAATGAGCTCACGCGCAGACAGGCTTTAGCCGCTGCCCTGTTGCTCGCAGTGCTGGTTTTCGTCGCATCGTGCGCAACGAACGACAAATCCGTGCAGACGCCCGAACCGGTCGCTGCAAAGAAGACAGTCAATTGCGCAGAGCGTCCGTACCGAAACACGATTAGCGGCACGCTCACGGCGAATCTCGAGATCAGCGCATACCCGGGGGTCTGTGTCGTGAAAGGGAGGGTCACGGGGAACGTGACCGTTCGAAGCACCGATCGGCGCTGCGCCACGGCCTCTGAGTATGTCGCGCTTTCCCTCGAGGGCGGGAGGATCGATGGCAATGTCCACGCCGCCGGGAAGCGGTGCGTCATGGTCTGGCTCTTCGACGGCGCGGTGGTCGATGGCGGCATCGTCTACGCCGCCGCGGGAAACCTCGGCTTCCTCGGTGACCGCGGAGGCGCCCGCGTTGACGGCGACGTACTCCTCGAGAATGGGTACCTCTGGGCGACGGGCGCCTCGACGACAAATCGCATCGACGGCAAGCTCGCTTGTAACGGTGGTCGTCCGGCCGGACCTGCCTGGCTCGCCACCCCAACGAACTGGGACGGAGCCGGCAGCGACGAGAAGGACACCGGTGTCGACACGGACGGAAGCACTGGCGCCGGGTATCTCGGCTGCCCGAGGAGCGGATAGTGGCGAGGTTCATCGAGCTAGCCCACGTCCTCGACAAGAACCCACCCCTCGTGAACGCCCGAGGTCACGTGGCCACGTGTCTTCATGCTCCGTTCGATCGCTTTGAGGACGGAGACGATCTGAGCCGGATCCCGCTCGCCGCCGTTGCCGGCATCCCCGGGATCGTGGTGGACGGCTCCGGTCAACCGGGTGCGCTCATGCTCGAACTCGACAAGGAGGCGGTCCGGGATAGGGCGGTCATCATCCGGACCGGATGGGACGCGCGCTGGCGGACGGCCCGGTATTGGGAGCCCGGGCCGTACCTGGAAAAGGAAATGCTCGACGTCCTTGTCGGCGGCGGTGCCGCGCTGGTCGGTGTCGATTTCTGGAGCGTCGACGACACGGCCGACCTTGCGGCGCCGGCTCGGACGCGCCTCCTCCGAGCTGGAGTCCTCGTCATCGAGCACCTCTGCAATCTCCGCGGACTTCCGCGCGAAGGGTTTCGCTTCTTTGCCGTGCCGCTCCGGATCGCGGGCGGTGCGTCCTTTCCGGTGCGCGCGTTCGCCGAGTTCGGCCCGGGCAACGGTGGTCTCTCGGTTGCCAGTCACGGTGCGAGCGCGCCGTGATCGCCATGCTCCGGGACACCTGGTGGTGGCCGTGGTGGGTCAGCTCGCTGATCGACCTCGCGGCCGCCCTCGCCGCCCTCGTCGTCTTCCGCCTCAGCGGGCACCGCGCGGTAAGGGCGCTTGCGGCGGCGTTTGTCGTAGCGGGGCTAGTTGCTGCGGTCTTGGCGCCGATCGTGATGACCGACCAATCCGACCGGCGCATGCGGAACGAGCCCGTGATGCCGGACGGGACGCGATGAGCGGGCCACTGGCCCATTCCAGCCGGATGGCGGTCGAGCAGCCGAGCAGTCACCCGGAAGGAATACCGCCGATGAGCGCGCGCTGGGCGGGGATCCTGCTCGGGCAGCACCCCCTCGCGTTGCCGTATCGCGCAGGTCGGCGGCTGTTCGGCCTCTTGCCGAGCCCGTGGCGCTGCAAGTTCTGCAACGCCCCGTTCCGGGGTCCTTATGCGGGAGCCGTAAAGCGGATCGGCTATTCCCCCTCGCGAAAGAATCCGCAAGTCTGCGCGCGCTGCATCGAGCGCGCACCCGAAGGCGGCGCAATCGTGCCCCTGGCGATCCTCTTTGCCGACGTTCGCGGATACACGTCGATCTGCGAGCAGCTCGCCGCGGCGGAGGTGCAGACGTTTCTGGAGCGCTTTTATCAGACGGCCTCAGCGGCGCTCCTGGCGCACGAGGGGCTGCTCGGCCAGATCGCGGGTGATGAGGTTATGGGCCTGTTCGTCCCGGGGATTGCTGGCGGCCATTACAGGCGAAAGGCCGTCGAGGCTTCTCGTTCTCTCGCGCGGGCAGTCCGCTACACAGACTGTGCCGCAGGCTGCCCCGCGGTCGGGATCGGCGTCGCCAGCGGTGAGGAATTCGTGGGCAATGTGGGCGGTGGAGGCTACAAGGACTTCACGGCGGTCGGCGACGTCACGAATACGGCGGCGCGCCTTACGTCGGTCGCCCGCGACGGCGAGATAATCGTCGACGCGCCCACGTACGAAGCGGTCGCGCGCGCGTACCCCGACGCGGAGCGGGAACAGCTGCGGTTGAAGGGAAAGCGCGCGCCGCTCGACGTCTTCCGGATACCACCGTAAGCCCTCGCGGCGGGCGGTCGCGAGCGGCTAGCCGGAGTGACCATAGACTGCGACACGCCTGATTTGTGCCCGGGCCTACTGCCCACCTTCGTCGGCAATTCGCGCGTCCGCTCACGGAGTAAGCTCGCTGCGATGAGGATGCGATTGACAGTGGCACGGGTTCACGCTTGTCCTGCTAACCGATGGGCAGGGCAGCGAGGAGGGCGACCCAGCCGCTCTGTACGAATGGCCAGCGGCGGACCCGTCACGAAAGGGAGAGCGCTGGCGGCATTCGGATTGGCCGCCGCCCGCGACAAAGCGCGCAGCCTGCGACCGTCGAACTAGGGATACCGACGCAGCCTCCGTGAACAAGCCGCTCGAGGTCACCGAAGTCGCACGCAAGCAAATGCACGGGACGTCCGGTGGGCGTGGCCCGTTCTCTACCACGACAACGTCCCGGACGTCCACCAGCCGTCCACCAGGTTGTCCGCTCCAGTCACCTCCAGTCCGCTCCAGTCCGGTGGTAGGGGTATGGAAAGAGGCCTGAGGTGACTGGAGCGGACTGGAGTGGACATCGGTTCATCACTCGTAATGAAGGGGTCCCCGGTTCGAGTCCGGGCGTCGGCTCTCTCGTCGAGGTGGAAGCATTCGCAGCGCATGCCGACCATCCCGAGACGGTCCCGCATATCTGCGGTCACCTCACCCGCGTGCCGCCGCAGCGGCCCGAACGTCGCCGATCGGAACGCGAGCCTGTTCGCAAAGAGTCGCGAGATCGAAGTAAATGATCTCGCCGGCCATGAGCTCGTCGCGAAAGGGAACGATATTCGCAAAGGGAACGCTCAAGCTGCCGCCGCCTGGGGGGACCCCGAGCCACTCCCCGCGGCTCGTTCCGCGCAACGTGCCCCACACGGCGATAACGTCGTCACCGAGCGCCATGCCCTCGTCCTCCGGAGCGAGGTCGGGGAATGCTGTGAAGAACTGCATCTCGTAGGCCGCTCGCACCGCGTCCCTGCCCTCACTGCGAAGGCTAAGCGGCATCGTCTCGAGGAAACAGTCCGTCGCGAAGGTCTCGAGGATGGCATCAATGTCCCGAGCGGCCTCCGCTTCGCGGTGAGCTTCGAAGAGCCGGAGCATCTCATTACGGTCCATTTCTCCTCCTTGAGTCGCGGATCGGAAGACGGCGGCGAGGTCTACGCTGCTTGCGCCCGCGCGACAAGCGTCTCGGACCAACGTTCGCCAACCTGAACTGGTAGATGGATCAAGGGGGCTTTCCGAGCCCTCGACGCCGCGACGCGCGGAACGTTGGTAAGTCGATCGACGCGGCTTCAATGCGTCGCTCAAAGAAGAGCCAGTACTCGTGAAGGTGCGCAGGAATCTCGGTGCCTTCGTAGGCCGGTCCCTCAACGAAGCCTCTCGATCGGTAGAGGCGCTGCGCCTCGATCATGAATCGACACGTGTCCAGGCGGATGACATTCGCGCCCAAGCCAACCGCGCTATCGATCAACTGGTCGAGCATTCGGGAGCCAATGTGCAGCGAGCGCGCCTCGGGAACGACATACATCCGTTTGACCTCAGCCGCTCCGTCGGGAAGCCGGCGAAGCGCCCCCACGCCCACGGGACGGCCCGACCAGTCCGCGAGCAGGAGCACGCCAGAGGGGCGTCGGTAGGCGCCCATACTCGCCGCTACCTGCGAGGGATCGGCCGGCCTTTCGTCGACACCGTATTCCTCGCGAAGTCGGTCGTGCGCCCACGTGAGGTACGCCGCCATGAGTGTGGCAGCGGCCGCTTCATCAGCTTCCGACCGCGCTTCCCGAATCGCAGCTTCGAAGACGCCCATAGCGCAAGAGTTCTACGCCTCACGCGCCCAAGCCACAAGCGGAGGGCCGCTCGAGCCGGGCGATCTGCGCGAAGCTCTTTCTCAGCACCAAGAATGGGACCTACACGTCGTTCGAGGGGGTCGTGAGCTCACGGACTCTGAGCCCGCTCGGGTTGGTCGTGCACTGTGGCCGCTGGTACCTCGCTGCACACGACCACACCCGCGAGGCGCTGCGCACGTTCCGGGTCGACCGCATGCAGGCCGTTCGCATCGACGACACGGGCGTCGCTGTCGAGCCGCCCGCCGGCTTCGACGCGGTCGCCTACACCGGCCGCTCGCTCGCCGCCGTGCCGTGGACACACGACGTATCGGTCGTCCTCGATCTCCCGCTCGAGACTGCGACCGCACGGCTCTCGTCGAGGCCCGGGGTGCTATCTGCGACCGAACGCGGTACCCGGTTGGAGATGCGCGTCGAGTCGCTCGACTGGATGGCGCGGGTGCTCGCAGGTTTCGGCTGTGCCTTCTCGATCGAGCGGCCGCTCGAACTCCGCGCACACGTCGCGGCGCTCGCGGATCTACTCGAGACCTCCGCTCGTTAGCGGCAACCGCCGAAACGAGGAGTTGTTGGCAAGTCATACGTGAGCTTCGGGGCGACCTCGAGTTCGGTGACAGAGGATTCGCGGTTTGCGAGGCTGGGTGATTTGCCGTTGATTGCCGCTGGTTGCAACCACGGGGCTCCATAAAGGCTCCATCAACGGGTGTGCGTGTCTCGAGCCCTTCTCGTTCTCGACGAGCTCGGCCTCATGACTGAGGTTCCCTTCCCGCGCGTACTTCTGAGCCCCGACGAGATCGACGCCTACTTGGCCCGGCGCTGACGATCGAAGCGAGAAGCCTTGCCGAAGGCGGTGGCGGCGAGTGGGCGGAACAGAAGCAGATTCGCCCGCTGAGGCGCTGGACGCCTGCGCGCGACAACGAGGCAGCGACCCGCACAACCACTCAGCGAGACTGTTCGCGGTGCGATCGGAGTCTCAATCCTCGATGAGACCGACGCGGCTTGCAGCGCTCTCCCTCCTGGCCGCGTTCGCAGCGACGGGCCTAACGGGCTGCGCTTCCTCGTCGGCTCCGCAGGCGTCCCGGTCGCCTCCGCCGGTTCCTGAGGGGCGCTCACTTCCCTCGTCGGTGGCGTTCTGGGATGGGGAGCGCGGCCTCTTGGGCGCGGGGCGCTGCTGGGACTGTCCCGGGGGCACGATCTCGACCACGGACGACGGCGGGCGAACCTGGACCGTGCGAAAGAAGACGATCGGCCCGGTGACGTGGGTGACGACCCTCGGCGAGCGCAACGCGTGGGCGCTCGCTGGGCGTGCGCTGCTGCAGAGCGCCGACGGGGGTCGCAGCTGGCAGGCGGTGTCGAAGGCGCCGCTGCTCTCGATCGTCTTCACGAGCGAGTCCGAAGGCTGGGGCGTCAGCGAGAGCCAGGAATCGGCGTTCGAGTCCCGGCTCGTGCATACCCGCGACGGCGGCCGCGACTGGCAGAAGGAGGCTTCGCCCTGCCCACGAGTCGTCGGCGGCGTTCGGGGCGTCTCATTCCCGACTCGGGCGCGCGGCTG
>DATNOU010000144.1:0-14649 GCA_035601195.1 Gaiellaceae bacterium
CACTCTCGATGTCGAGCCCGGATTGGTGGAGAGCTTCGAACTAGGCGCCGGCGACGAGAATCTTCCTCGGGTGGCGGCCTTGATCCAGCTTTCCGATCTGGGCCCGCTCTACCACCTGTACGTGTACGGGACGCCCGCCGGGCAGGCGGGTCTTCCCCGCATCGTCGACCCGGCCGAACTCCTCGACGGGGCCGTCACCAGCGGCGAGTACCACTGGGCGGCCATGCGGAACCCAACGGCCTTCTTCCAGCGCAACGCCCTCGTCCGGAGTCTCTACGCCGAGCACGGAAAGCGGCTGCGCTTCGGCGGCGTCGTCCTCATGAGGGGCTACGAGCAGTCGGCCGACGACAAGCAGCGCGCCGCCGAGGCTGCCGCGGCGCGTGCGCAGGAGCTGGGCGCCGACGGGGTGGTGATCACGACCGACGCCGGCGGCAACTCGCACACCGACGTGATGCTCACCTGCCGCGCCTGCGAGCGCGCCGGCATCCGGACGACGGTGATCCTCGCCGAGGAGACCGACCCCGAGTCGACCCGGCCGATCCTCACTGACTGGGTTCCCGAGGCGGACTCGATCGTCTCGACGGGGAACCTCGAGGAACTGGTCGAGGAGTGGAAGCCCGAGCGTGTCCTTGGCGGCGACACGCTGCTCGACGGGACGCCGGCGGCGAACGCCGGCCCGATTCCGATCAGGAACTACCTCGGCGCGGCGAATCAAATGGGCCAGCTGACCCTGGGAGCGCGCACGGAATGAAGGCCGTCCACTACCTGAACCAGTTCTTCGCCGGCCTGGGCGGTGAGGACAAGGCGGAAACTCCACCGGTGCGCCTCGACGGCGCGGTCGGCCCTGGCCGCGGGTTGGCGGCCGAGCTCGAAGACGTCGAGATCTTCGCGACGATCGCCTGCGGGGACGACTACTTCGCCGAGCACGAGGACGAGGCGCTCGCCACGCTGCTCGGCTACCTCGAGGAAGACTCTCCCGACGTGCTGGTCGCGGGCCCTGCCTTCGGCTCGGGGCGCTACGGGTACGCCTGCGGGACGCTCGTCGCCGCGGCTGCGGAGCGCGGCGTCCCTTCGGTGGCTGCCATGCATCCCGAGAACCCCGGCGTCGACGCGGCCGGGAAGGCGTACGTCGTCCCGACCGCGGTCAACGTGGCCGGCATGCGCGACGCGCTGCCGCGACTGGCCCGCGTGGCCTCGGCGCTCGCCGCAGGACGCGAGCTCGGCACTCCCGACGAGGAGGGCTACCTGCCGCGCGGCTTCCGCCGGAACTACTTCGCCGAGAAGACAGGAGCCGAGCGCGCCCTCGGTCTCCTGCTCGCCAAGCTCGGCGGCGAGACGCGCACGGAGGTGGGCGGCGGTCTCGATCGAGTGGAGCCGCCCGCGGCCGTGCCCGACCTCTCCCAAGCGCTCGTCGCCCTCGTCACCGAGGCGGGATGCGTGCCTCAGGGCAACCCCGACCGCTTGCCCTCTGTGCGGGCGCAGGGGTGGTTCCGCTACGACCTCAACGGGGAGGAGACGTTGTCGGCTGCTCGCTACGAGTCCGTTCACGGCGGCTTCGACGTCACGCTCGCGAACGAGGATCCGAACCGGCTCGTCCCGCTCGACACCGCCCGCGAGCTCGAGCGCGAAGGCCGTATCGGCAGGCTCCACGAGGCCTTCTACACGACGACGGGCAACGGGACGCCTGTCGTCACGTCGACGCGCTTCGGCCGCGAGATCGCCGGGGAGCTGCGCGAGGCCGGCGTCGGCGCCGTCCTCCTCTCCGGTACCTGAGGGACAGGCACGCGCTGCGGGGCAGTGCTGGCGAAAGAGATCGAGCGTGCGGGCATCCCGACCGTGTACGTGACGTCGTTGCCTACCGTGGCAACGATGATCGGGGCGAACCGCATCATCCGCGGACCGGCCATCACCCACCCTTTCGGCCTGGACGCGGACGCGCGGCGGCGAATCGTGGAGCGCGCCTTCGAGCTCCTGGAGACCGAGGTGGAGCCGAACACCGTCTGGGAAGTGGCGGGGTGAGCGTCCTGATTGGGGCCACCCCGAACCACCACCCGATTCGATCGTATCGCCGAAAAAGGCGCGTGTGGCGCGCGAAATCGGGCGAAACCTTCGCCGACCGGTGCCCGAGCTCATGAGCGCGGCCGTCCACTCCTGCTCGCTCGTGCTGGCGCATGCACCCGACCTCGTCCGGCACGGCTCGAAGCCGACGCGCGAGGACGCCGCCGAGCAGATCGCCCCCAGGTTGCGGACCTTCGAGGAGGCGCTCGGCTACCCGCCGCACCAGGTCTTTCTCGGCAACTTGCGGCCCGAGGCACTCTGGGAGATCGAGCGGCCGTGGTGGCGACACTCCGGCGAGGCGAAGCGCGAGGGTCCGTTCGGGGTCTTCATCGACGAAGAGGCGCTCTACCGGCGCCTGGAGGCCGCGGATCAGTTCCAGCTGCTGAGGCTCGACGGGCGCGAGGCCGCCGACGGGTCGCTGCCGGTCTACCGGAACGGTGATCGGGCCGGCGCGATGCTCCGCGCGCACGATCTGGACGAGAGCCTCTCGGCGTCCGTCCTGCTCGAGAACCTCGCGTGCAAGACGACCGGTGCGCTCGCGCTGGAGCACCTGCTCGCGCGCACGGGGTTCCCGGCCGACGAGGTGCAGTACGTGATCGGCTCCGGCGAGGAGGCGGTCGGCGACCGCTACCAGCGTGGCGGCGGCAACCTCGGCAAGGCAATCGCCGAGCAGGCCGGCTGCGTCAACGCGTCCGGGAGCGACGTCAAGGCGTTCTGCGCGGGCCCGATCCATGCGCTCGTCGTCGCGGGTTCGCTCGTCTCGTCCGGCGTCTACGACCACGTGGCTGTCGTCGCAGGCGGGTCGCTCGCCAAGCTCGGGATGAAGTTCGCGGGCGCTCTCCGTCACGATGTTCCGGTTTTGGAGGACGTGCTCGCGGGCCTGGCAATCCTCGTCGGCCCGGCGGGTGACGGCTCCCCGACTCTTCGCCTCGACGCCGTCGGCCGCCACAGGGTCGGCTCTGGCTCGGCGCAGCAAGCGGTGCTCGAGGATCTCGTCGTCGAGCCGTTGGAGCGCCTCGGCCGCAAGATCACGGATGTGGACCGCTTCGGAACCGAGCTCCACGATCCCGAGATCACCGAGCCGGCAGGTGCCGGAAACGTCCCTCAGCGCAACTACAAACTCATGGGCGCTCTCGCCGTCAGGAGGGGGGAGATTCCGCGTGACGAGCTCGACTCGTTCGAGCGTGAGCATGGCCTCCCGGGCTTCTCGCCGACGCAGGGCCACGTCGCGTCCGCGGTGCCCTGGCTCCCGCACGGGCTTGCGGCCTTGCGCGCGGGGGAGATCGGCTCGACGATGCTCGTCGCCAAAGGGTCGCTCTTCCTCGGCCGCATGACGGAGCTGGCCGACGGAATGTCGATTCTGCTCGAACCAGAAGGTTGATCAGGAAAGGAGTGAGATGCCGGTCGAAGCCACGCCGGACACCTACAAGGACCTCACGAGCGAGGGCAACGTCTTCGTCGACTTCTGGGGGCCGCGGTGCCAACCGTGCCTGGCGATGATGCCGACGATCGCCAAACTCGAGGAGGAGGCAGGCGGCGCCGTCCGCGTCGTCAAAGTCAACTCCCCGGAGAACCGCCAGGTCTGCCGCGATCTGCGCGTCATCGGCCTGCCGACCTACATACTCATGCGCGACGGCGAGGAGCTCGAAAGGCTCTCCGGCCAAGTGACCAAGCAGCAGGTGGAGGACGCGTTCGCGACCCTGAGAGGAGGTGAGGCTGCATGAAGCTCGACGGCAAGAAGGTGATCGCGCTCGGGGAGCGAGACGGCGTCCCGGGCCCCGCGATCGCCGAATGCGTCCGCTCGGCAGGAGCCGAGCCGATCTTCGTCGAGACGGAGTGCTTCGTCTGAACGGCCGCCGGGGCCATGGACCCTGAGAACCAGGACCGGATCAAGAGCCTTGTGGACGAGCACGGGGCGGACGATCTGGTCGTCGTGCTCGGCGCGGCCGACCTCGAAGCCCTCGAGGTCGCGGCCGAGACGGTGACCCTCGGAGATCCGGCCTATGTGGGTCCGTTGGCAGGAGTCCAGTTGGGGCTCCCGGTGATGCATATCCTCGAAGACGAAATCAAGGAGCAGGTCGATCCGTCGATCTACGACGAACAGGTCGGACTGCTCGAGATGACGCTCGACGTCGCCCAGATCCAGCGCGCCGCGGCGACTTTCCCCGGCCGCGACGGCGCCTGATGGATTCTGTTTCGGCCCTCTAGCCTGTCACGCCCATGATCAGGCGCACACTTTTGGCGACGCAGGACGCAACATTCTGTGTGCAACTCCCCAGTCTCCACCATGCAGCAGGCGGACTACCGGTTCCGACCGGGACAGGGTTCTTCGTAGCCGATGACGGCTGGTTTGTTACTGCCCGCCACGTGGTCGCGCACGCTGACGGCTCCCTTCGTAGCGACGTAGGAGACGCATGGCTTATGAAGGAGATGCGCGGCTTCGGAGGCTCCGGGGCGATGTGTCAGTGGCCAGAGCTTGTATTCGAAGACGCCGTCAGCGATCTCGCGTTGCTCAAGGTGGACTTCTCGAGGAACGCGAACAAAGACTGGCTTAGCGGGAGAGAGGGCTTTCCTCATCTGACTATCTCGGTGCGAGCACTTAGTGAAGGCGAACCGGTCTACTCGTTTGGTTACCCGCTCTCGACGGGAGGGGTGGTTCGTGCGGGGCCGGCCGGGATGGTCGGGGCGATGGAACTGCCGCCGCGCGTTACGTCTGCGATTGTCGCCTCGACTCTGGAGAAAACGGCGATGGTGATGTCATCCGGAGACCCGCTGTACTACGTTCTCGACAAAGCGCTCAATTACGGGAACAGCGGCGGGCCTGTCATTGCTTCTGAGACCGGGCACGTTCATGCCTTCTGCAGTCGCTTTCAGCCGGTGGGGATACCCCAACATCACCTTCTCGATCCGAGCGGCAAACCGCTTGTCGTTTACATCCCGAGTCTGTACGGGGTCGTCTCAAGCTTGGCGAACGCGGCTTCCCTCAAGGGCTTTCGCGAGCAGGGCGTGCCGATAAGCGAGGAATGACGTGACTCACAGGTCCGTCCCAATCCATAAGGTCGGATACTGAACCCCGCCTCTACACCCGAGGGGGCGGCGCGCGGGGAGATTCCGGAGCGCTACGCGCGCTCTCTCGACGTCGTCTACTCCCCGGACGGAAACCACGCCGTAGTCCTGTTTGGCACGAACGAGCCCCCGTTCCTATGCCCGTATCAGGTGGTCTGTGGGCGTGGCGAGGATGGCTGGTACGAGGAGATCAGTGGCAACGGGCCTGGTTCGTTCACCACGTCGGGCGAGGGCGAACGGAACGTCGGCGTGGCCACGGACTGGGACGAAGCGCCGCCAGAGGCGACCGCGGTCGTCGTCTCATTCGAAGGTCAGGAGCACGAGGTGCCGGTCCAGGAGGGCTACTTCCCCTTCGCGGCCTGGGATGTCCCAGCGGACGAGAAAGGTCAGCGGCTCCCAGCGTTCGTCCGCTGGATCACTTCGTAGGCGCGGCGACCTCGCGGTAGCGGAAGCAGTCGACCGTGTGGTCGTTGACGAGGCCGCAGGCCTGCATGAACGCGTAGCAGACCGTCGGACCGACAAAGCGGAAGCCGAGCCGCTTCAGCTCCTTGCTCATCGCCTTTGACTCGGCCGTCTCAGCCGGGATGTCGGTCAGCCTTCTGAAGCGGTTCTGAAGCGGCTTGCCGTCCACGAAGCTCCAGAGGAGCTCGTCGAGGCTCTCGAGCTCGAGCGTGGCAAGTGCGTTCGCGATCGCTGATTCGACCTTGAGCCGGTTCCTCACGATTCCGGCGTCGCCCATGAGGCGCTCGATGTCGCGCGGACCGAAACGGGCCACCTTCGCGACCTCGAACCCCGCGAACGCCTTCCTGTACCCCTCACGCTTGCGCAGGATCGTCGACCAGGAGAGCCCGGCCTGCGCGCCTTCGAGGACGAGCATCTCGAACAGGTGACGCTCGTCGTGCGAGGGCACGCCCCATTCCTCGTCGTGGTAGGCCACGTAGAGCGGATCGCTCTCCGGCACCCAGGCGCAGCGGCTCAAGCGGGAACGGCCTGGGGGCTTGCCGTCTGGATCAGATGCTCGACGCAGCGGTGTGCGTTGGCCGCGATCGTGGCGGTCGGCGGCTGTGGACCGGACGTGACGAAGACGCTTCCGTCGACGATGTAGAGATTCGGCACGTCGTGGGCTCGCCCGAAGCGATCGACGACGGACGTCAGCGGATCGTCGCCCATTCGGCAGGTGCCGAGGAGGTGCCAGCCCCACTGCGACCAGTCGGTCACGACGGACTCGACGGCACCGGCGGCCTCGTGAGCTTCCTTCGCCCGCTCGAGCTGCCAGGCGAGGTTGGCCTTCGCGTCCTCGTCGATGCGGTAGCGGATCTGCGGCGCGGGAATTCCGTCGCTGTCCGTGAGCGCTCGATCGAGTGCAACCACGTTCGCCTCCGACGGAAGATCTTCGATCCCGATGCCCCAGTCGAACGCTCGACCCAGAGTTTTCTCCACCAGCCCATGGACGCTCGGCCCCCAGCGCTCCTCGAACGGCAACGCGTCGTAACGCGCGAGCGCCATCAGCGGCCCGCCGATCGGCATCACGTCCCACTGCGCTCCGCGCGGGAAGCCGCGCGACTCGTCGGTGTCCGCGAACTGAAGCGAGAGAAGAGGCGTGCCCCACGGCCCGAGCCAGCTCTCGAGATCCTCGTCGTAGAGCCCGAGGACGCTCATATAGGGGTGGAGCATCAGGCGCTTGCCGACGAGCCCCGACGAGTTGGCGAGCCCGGACAAAAGCAGGAGCCGTGGAGTGCCGACGCCGTTGGCGGCCAGCACGACCACGTCGGCCTCCGTCCTCTGCTCGTTGCCGTCGCGGTCGAGCCAGAGCGCGCCGGTGGCGAGCCCGTTCCCGTTCGTCGTGATCTCGCGCACGCGCGCGCCCGTGACGAGCTTCGCGCCTGCGGCGAGCGCCTTGGGCCAGATCGTCAGGTCCGTGGAGCCCTTCGCACCCTCGGGGCAGCCGAACATGCACGTCCCCCGGCGGGCGCACGGAGCCTGCGTCGCGGTCGCCTGCGACGGAATCGCGTGCGCGGCCGGCCACCAGTGCCAGCCGAGCTTGTTCATCCCCTCGGCAGCTTTCCGCCCGATCTTCCCGATCGAGAGCGGAGGCAGCGGCGGCGGGGCGCCCGGCGGATAGGCCGGGTCGCCGCCGATCCCCGACACGTTCATGTCGATGTCGAGCCGCTCGTAGCTCGGCAGGAGCTCGTCGTAGGAGATGGGCCAGTCGTCCCCGACGCCCTCGAGCGAGCGCGTGCGGAAATCCGCGGGGCGCATCCGCGCCCACTGGGCGCCGAAGTGGATCGTGCTGCCGCCGACCGCGTTGAACATCACCGGGTCGACCTCCGACTCCGACGTCTCGCACGGATAGTCCTCCGGCCAGCCGCGGACGTTCGGGTTCGCGTTCCATTCCTTGCCTACGAGAAGCTCGAACTCGAGCTTGTCGCCGGGGAAGTCGGAGGCGTTCTTCCAGCCTCCCTGCTCGAGACACACGACCGAGAACCCCGCCTCCGCGAGCTCCTTCGCGGCAACGGCACCGGAGGCACCGGCGCCGATCACGAGGACGTTGGCCGGCGAATCCGTCTTGACGTGAGGCGCCGTCGCCCTTCGGTCGGGCAGCGGCTCGTCACGCTCCGGCAGGAGACCTTCGAGGTAATAGTCGGCTTCGTCCGGGAACGGCGGGTTCGATTTCTGCCCGGGATAGCCGATCCGCTTCCGCACCTTGACGTTCATGTAGTAGGCGCCGGAGACGATCTCGCCGAGCGCGGCGAATGCTTCGGAATCGTTTTTCTGCAGGCTCTCGACGTCGGCGGCCGCGAGGGCGCGCTCGAAGGCCGCCGCCAGGTCGGGCCGTGCGGCGAGCGCCCGCTCGGCCCATTTCCCGGTGGCGTCCGCCTCGCTCGCGGAGGGCATGCCGTCGGCGGCCGGGATAAGAGCGTCGGCGAGCGGAGGAAGGCGAGAGTCAGGCATCGCCAGGACTGTAACCCGCCTCTTCCTCGGCCATGAAGCGGACGAAGAAGACGGCGAAGAGCGCGAAGAAGAGGATGCCCTCGGAGACGGCCATGACCACCCCTCCGATCTGCTGGTCGGTCAGCGGGCCGATTCCCCAGAGCCGAGGCGCTTGCTCGTAGAAGTCATAGATCGGGCTGGGGAGGAGCGCGAGGACGAGCCCGAGCGGGCTCGCGAGCACGAAGGCGCCGAAGAGGTACGCCGCCTTCGCGCCGGCGCGGAGGCGGCGCGGCACGTCGTGGAAGACCGGCCACCAGAGCAGACAGCCTGCGAGGAGGTACGACGCGTGCTCGAGGTCCAGCAGGAGTCTGTGCCGGAGCGCCGCGTCGTAGAGGGCAGGCACGTGCCAGACCCCATACACCGCCAGCCAGAGCGGCAGCGCGACGAGCGGATGAACGAGCGCCCGTACGGCGCCGTTACGGCCGACGGCAGCCGCGAGGGCGGGGGAGATCCCAACCACGGCGAGCGCGGGCGCCCACTCCGCGAGCGCGACGTTCTGAAGCAGGTGCGCCCAGAGAAAATAGTGCAGCGCCAGCGTGGCGAGTGGGCTGACGACCGCGGCGAGCGCGCCGAGGAGAGCCGCGTCGAATGCTCGCCTCCGCACCGTCGAGATCTCGTACTTACGGACAACTGCGCCGTAGGCGACCGCTACGAGCGCAAGGGCGGCGACCTCTTCCCATGCCGCGTGCCAGCTTCCCGGCGACGGCGTGGCAGCGATGAGCACTAGGAGGGCGTCTGAGCGAGCGCCTCGTCCCGCGAGCCGTGGACCGAGAAGATCCTGTTGAGGCCGGTCACCTCGAAGATCTTGACGATGTTCGGGTCTGCGCAAACGACGACCAGCCGGCCGTCCCTCTGCTTCAGCCTCTCGACGCCGCGGATGATCACGCCAAGGGCGGTCGAGTCGATGAACGTGGTTTTTGTGAGGTCAACGACGATGAGGGTGGCCCCGTCAGCGATCACGCGCAGGAGCTCCTGCTTGAACTCGGGGCAGGTGTAGAGATCGATCTCGCCCGCGAGGGCGACGACGGCGACGCCGGCACCCGCTTCCTCCGTGGTGATGTCTAGCTCGCGCAATGCTTGCGTAGCTAACCACCCCCGGTACGAGCGCTTCAATCCCCGCGCCGCAGCGCTATCGTGATTGCACGCGGGCGTAGCTCAAAGGTAGAGCCCCAGCCTTCCAAGCTGGTGGTGAGGGTTCGATTCCCTTCGCCCGCTTAGACCTCGTCCGATTGCGCATGCAGTCTTCGGCCATGGCCAACGCCGCGCAGGAGCGGGTCGTTTCCTTTCGCCCGCGGACGGTCCTCGTCGTCCTCGGGATCCTGCTCGCGACCCTCGCGCTTCTTTCGCTCGTCTATCTCGCTTGGCACATCATCACGTGGATCCTCATCGCCGTCTTCCTCGCGCTCGCGCTCGACCCTGCCGTGGAATTCTTCGAGCGGCGAGGTCTCCGGCGCGGCTACGCGACGGGGATCGTCTTCGTCCTCGCCATCGGGGTCATCGCGGGCTTGGGATTCCTGCTCGTCCCGCCGCTCGTCGATCAGGTGCGGAGCTTCGTCGACTACGTGCCGCAGGTCATCGACGACGTGACAGCGGGGCGCGGGCCGTTCGGCTTCCTCCAGACCGAGTACCACATCGTCGATCGCGTCCGCGAGGCGATCGACAAGCAGGGCGCCGGCGGAGTGCTCGGAATCACCGGCACCGGGCTTGCCGTCGCTCGAGGCGTCCTCACGGCCGTCGCGGGCGTCGTCGCGATCGCCTTCCTGACCTTTTTCATGCTCCTCGACGGCCGGCGACTGGTCGAGCGTTTCTACAACTTCCTGCCGGACCGGAGCCGCCCCCGCTGGCGGCGCATCGGGACAGAGATCTACCGCACCGTCGGAGGCTACGTAACCGGGAACATCCTCATCAGCGTCATCGCGGGAGTCGCGAGCGCCATCGTCCTTTTCAGCCTGGGCAGCGACTACGCGATCGCGCTCGCCGTCGTTGTGGCCGTCCTCGACCTCATTCCGCTGGCCGGGGCCACTCTGGCCGCCGTCCTCGTCTCAACCGTCGCCTTCGTCGAGCTCGGCTGGATCAAGGGCGTGATCGTCGTCGTGTTCTTCGTCGTCTACCAGCAGCTCGAGAACCACATCCTCCAGCCGATCATCTATGGCCGCACGGTGCAGCTCACACCACTGGTCGTGCTCGTTTCCGTGCTGATCGGGGCCGAGCTGGCCGGCGTTCTAGGCGCGCTGGCGGCAATCCCGGCCGCGGGCATCGTCCAGGCAGTTGGGCGCGAATTCCTCGGTAATCGCGAGGTGGCGCCCGGACCCACCTAACCGGGGGATTCCCGCCCGGAGCTCCGGCTCGTACGCTTCAGTACGAAAGGAGTCTTGCATGGCTGAAGATCCTCGCCATGCGGCCGGGCAACCAACCTATGAAGTCCGAGAGATCCTGGACGGGGACGCCTGGGTTGACATGGGCATCCTCTACCGCTGCCACGACTACGTAGAGGCTGTCGAGTTCGCGCTCGACCATCTGGGCAGGCGCGATCCGCGCCGTACCGGAGCGGTCGGCGGGCTTCAGGTCATCAAGAACGCCGACCGTGGTCGGAGGGAGACGGTTTGGACGTACGACCACGCCGAGCAGGAGAGCCGACCCGATCCGGTTCAGGTGTGGGGCTTCGACGTTACGAGACGTTGGAATCTCCCGACCGGACCGGTGCAGCGCGCGACGCCGCTTAGAAGCCGCCTCCCCGGCCGCGCGTAGCCGCTAGGCGTCTAGCGGCCCGCGGGCCTTTCGCCGCCGGTAGGCGGCCTGGTTCACGCGGTCCGCGCAGAGCTGGCAGCAGTACGCCCTGCTTCGGTTCCGCGAGCGGTCGACATACACGCAACGGCATGGCGTACCGGCGCAGATGCCGAAGCGCTCCCACCCGGCGGTCCGAATCGCCTCGAGTAGGCCTCTCGCTCCGACCGCGGCGACGACATCCGAGGCGCGCTTGGAGGCCGGCACGTACTTCCAGGTGCGGGTCTCGGCCAAGAGCTGGGGAACGGCGCCTGTCTCGAGGAGGAGCTCGTTGAGAAGGGAGACTGCCTCGCCCTCGTTCGCGGCCTCGAAGGCGCGCCGCAGCCGGTCGCGGACGCCCCGAAGCCGGTTTAGGTCAGAGGGGGTCAGGCGCGCGGCCGCTTCCTCCAGTCCGGGCTCCTCGTGCAAGCGGAGCCAGCGGGCGATCTGCGGCACGTCGCGGATGAGATCTGGAGGATCGGCGAGGAGATCCCAGGTGTTGACCAGCCCGACCGCGAGGCCGACTGCGTCCGCGTCGTTGTTCGTCGGCATCTAACTTTTGTTCAGCATTGGCGTCAGTGGTAAAAGTAAAGCATGAGACTGACGACACTCGTCACACTGACAGTCCTTCTGGCCGCTTGCGGAGGGGGATCGGATACGGGGGCGCCTCCGACGGACACCATCGCCGGTACGACCAGCACCGCTGTGCCCTCGCTCGACGAGCGGACCGAGCTTTTCTCCTACGACCAGTCCGCGCCCCTGAACCTCGTCGAGAAGAAGACGAAGAGCCAGAAGGGCGCGGAGGTTGTCGACGTCGTCTTCGACGCAGCAGACCGCAAGGTCTCCGCTTTCCTGGTGCGTCCGAAGGGGAAGCCCAAGGCGGCCGTCCTCTGGGCCCACTGGTACGGCGAGGAGGCGAACCCGAACCGGAAGGAGTTCCTCGTCGACGCGCTCGCGCTGGCCAAAGAGGGGGTCGTTTCGCTCCTCCCGCAAGAGTTCTTCCCCTGGGTAGAGCCGGTGAGCGAGGACGCGACTGCGGACCGGCAGATGACCATCGACCAGGTCGTGGAGCTCCGGCGCGGGCTCGACGTGCTCGAGGAGCAGGCCGGCGACGTTCCCGTCGGCTTCGTCGGCCACGATTACGGAGCGATGTTCGGCGCGCTGCTCGTCGCCGACAAGCGGCCCCAGACGTACGTCCTGATGGCGCCTGACGCCACGTTCTCGAACTGGTTCCTCAAGTACTTCGTGCGCGGCGCGAGCAAGACCGATCTCGACCGGGCGTTCGCCCCGCTCGAGCCGGTCAACAACGTGGGCGACGCCGCGCCCGCGAGCGTCTTCTTCCAGTTCGCGAAGAGCGACAGGTTCGTGCCCGGCTACGTCGCCGACAAGCTGACGGAAGCCGCGAGCGAGCCCAAGAAGGCGGAGAGCTACGACGCGGGCCACGAGCTCGACGACGCGGCGCGGAAGGACCGCCTCGCCTGGCTCCGCGACGAGCTCGGATTGTCCTAAGCTCCTAGCGGAAGAGCAGCAGCAGGAGCAGCAGGAGCAGCAAGAGGAACAGGAACTTGCTGATGAAGATCCCGCCGCCGAGCGCGAGAATCAGGATGATGATCAGGAGGAGTACGAGCATCGTCGGGTTCTATCCGGTCGCGGCGGAAAGTACACCTCGCGTGCCGATGCGCCCGAAGCTCCTATCCCCCGAACGAGGGATGCCCTTGAAACCGG
This sequence comes from Gaiellaceae bacterium, assembly GCA_035601195.1. Classification (GTDB taxonomy): domain Bacteria; phylum Actinomycetota; class Thermoleophilia; order Gaiellales; family Gaiellaceae; genus JAIBJP01. The sequence goes on from DATNOU010000144.1 coordinate 12,604, forward strand.
GGAGCGAGATACTCATGCTTTCCGGACACGGGTGGGAAGGTCCGAATTGCAGCTCGCCGGGAATGGCTTGATGAACGGCAAGACGGCGGAAGCCGAAGACGCGACCGCGCTCTTCTCGCGATACTCGGTCGGCGTCTACCGCTATTGCCTCGGACGGCTCGGATCGCCCGAGGAGGCGGAGGATGCCCTCCAGCTCACGTACCTCAACGCGTGGCGCAGTCTCAAGCGCGGCTTCGAGCCGCAACAGCCACGGGCCTGGCTGTTCCAAATCGCGGCGAACGTCTGTGCAACCTCGCTGCGCTCGAAGCTGCGTGGCACGCGGCTCGAGCTACGTGATCCCAGTGCGCTGGACGAGCTCGCCGGGTCTGGAGAGCCGGGAAATGAGGAGCTTCTCGGTTTGTCCCAGGCGCTGCGTGACCTACCTGCTCGGCAGCGTCGGGCAATCTTGTTGCGCGATTGGCACGGGCTCTCGTATGACGAGATCGCTGCGGAGATGGCCGTCTCGGACGCCGCCGTCGAGACGCTGCTGTTTCGAGCGCGGAAGAAAGTTGCAACCACCCTCGCTAATCCCGACTGGAGAAGACGGCTCGCGCCGTCGCGGGCGCTTCTCATCTGGCCATTCGGGTTCCTCCGCACCAAGTCCCTGGTCACCGGAGGCGCGGAGCAACTCAAGATGGGCGTTGCCCTCGCCGGTGGGACCGTCGTTCCTCTCATCGCGTTCGGGCTCATCCAAGTCTTGCTCTCGGAGCCCAATGAGACGACGCAAGAGCCTCAAAGGGCTGCCATCTCGCAGGTCGCACAGGCTCGGGCATCGGGCTCGTGGCCAGAACAACTGCAGGAACAACTCGTTCTCGCCCCGATGTCGGCAGAAGGGACGAGCAAGACGCGGCTTGGTCCGCAAGCCGAGTCGCGGGGGGGCGCCGACTCGCCAAAGAAAAGCAAGGCTCACTCGTCGAAGGCCAAGGCAAATCCGAGCGTCGGGCCCGAACCGAAGGTCGTGCTTTGCCACGGCACCCAGTCCAAGGCCCAACCTGGCACCCAGTCCAAGGCCCAACCTGGCGTCACCGTCAGCGTGTCCAAGCACGGATTGGCCGGCCTCAGCAAAGACACGGCCGGTGCATGCGGATAGGAAGCGCGGCCGCTCCCTGCGGCCGCGGATGCACTCAGCTTCTTTGCGGGTGGATCACCAATGAATCATGCGGTCTTCCCTGCGGCTTCATTCTCTAGAGACGGTCCCTGAGCAGAAAACTTGCGCGACGGGCCGCGGCGGGTTTGTGCGAGACCGACTAAGCGAGCTGCCGGCCTCAGGAGACGGACGCCGGCAGGCGGAGCGCGCGTGTGCGTGCGCGGGCCTCGCGCCACCAGATGATCTCGTACGCATCGAATGCGACCCAGACGGCGGCCACGAGCGCGAGCGCGAGGAGCGCCGGCACGACTACGACTATCGGGAACAGCAAGGCGCAAGCGACCGCGGCGATTAAGCGGCCACGACCGAGTGTGCGCGAGACACGCAGACGCAGCGCGACGTAGGCGAGTAGGTAGAGCGCGGGGCCGCCGCAGAGGCCGAGCGCCGGGATCGTGTCGAGCTCGTCGCCGACATGCGCGAGCGTCGTCTTCATCGCGAACGCGAAGAAGACGATGCCTGCCACCATCGGCAGATGCAGATACGTGTAGGCATCGCGCGCAAGGGCGGTGCGCTGCGCGCCGCTTCGGTCGGCGAGCATCTGCTGGCCGCGGATCGGAAAGAAATCGAAGTACGCCAACCAGAACGAGGTGGTCACCACCAGTCCGAGCACGGCGGCGACGATCACGCCGGTGCCGATTTCGGTACTCCTCGCCCCGAGGCCGATGGCGATCAAGGACTCGCCGATCGAAATGATCACGATTAGCCCGTGACGCTCGACGAAGTGCGCTGGCTGCACGCGCCAACCGCTGATCCCACCGAGGAGCGGCCCGAACAAGCCGACGGCGAGCGCGGCCAGCCAGAGCATGGGCCTCAGCCCGCCGTGGAAGAACCCCGCGGCGATGATCAGAGCCGTGCCGGCG
>DATNOU010000145.1:0-15009 GCA_035601195.1 Gaiellaceae bacterium
CCGTTTCCGAGAGCCGTGCCTTGAACCGCCCGACCGGATCGCCTGAGCTTTCGGCAGCGATCCCGAGCAGCACCATGTTCACCGCGATCCCGGCCACGGCGACGGCGGCCAATAGGAGGCCCGCGCGGAGCCGGCGAGTCCATCTACGCATGCGCACCTCCCACGTTAGGCAGCCGCTCGCGCGGCCGCGAGCTCGCGACGGAAGGCCGCGACCTCGCGTGCGCGATTTGCGAAGAGCGACGCGAGGACGCGTCCGTCCCCTCCCCGATACATCGCGATGAAAGAGTCACGCTCGCCCTCGATCTCCACCGCTGCCCACTTGTCGGCGTGCCCGACGTACTGGAGACGCAGGCCGAACTGATCCGACCAGAAGTAGGGCGCCTCGTCGTGCGGCTGCTCGTCACCGAGGATCGCTCGGGCCGCGGCGGCGCCTTGTGCAGTCGCGTTCGTCCAGTGCTCGATACGCAGGCGCCTGCCGAGGGACGGCCTCCAAGCGCTCGCGACGTCGCCGCACGCGTAGACGGAGGGGATGTTCGTGCGCCCGCACGCGTCCGTGGCGATCCCGCCCTCGGAGGCGAGCCCCGAGACGGGAGCACACTCGGGGATCGCACCGAGCCCGACGAGGGCGGCGTCGGAGTGCAGGCGCTTGCCGTCGGAGAGGACGAGCGTGCGTAATCGTCTTCGCCCGTCGGCCACGAACCGAGTCACGCGGGCGCCGAGACGCACGTCGACGCCGTGGGCTCGATACCGGTCGACCAGCAGGGCGCCGACCTCCAGGCCGAGGACGCGCTCGAGCGGTCCGCGTCCCGCCGCGAGGAGCACCACCTCGACGCCGAGCCCGGCCGCCGTCGAGGCGACTTCCGTCCCGACGAAGCCCGCGCCGACGACCGTGAGCCGGCTGCCCGCGCGCAGCGCTCTGCGAAGGGCGAGCGCTTCGCGAAGCGAGCGCAGCGTGTGCACTCCGCGCACGGCCGGGCCGGGAAAGCGCCTCGGTCGAGCGCCGGTCGCGAGGACGAGTGCGTCCCATGCGAACACCTTCCCCGTGGTGGAGACGGCAGTTCGACGGGACGCGTCGACGAAGCCGATCCGCGTGCCGAGCACGAGCTCGATCTCCCGGTCGGCCCAGAACAAGGGAGGGCGAAGAAGAACGCCCTCGGACTCGCAGGCGCCCGCGAGGAATTCCTTCGAGAGCGCGGGCCGCTCGTAGGGAGCCTCTCGCTCGCCGCCGACGAGGATGACACGGCCGTCAAATCCCTCCGCGCGGAGGGTCTCCGCGCAGCGCGCGCCGGCCGGACCGGCTCCGACAACGAGGACGGTCGCGACCCGCTTCTTCAAGCGAGCTGCTCCCCGCTTGCGGCGAAGACGGCGATCGCTCCCATGGGGCACGCGGCGGCGGCGTCGAGGATCGAGGGGTCGTCACTTTCGCCGACGAGCGTCTCCGCGACCCCGCTTTCGTCGAGGCGGAAGACCTCAGGCGCGCTCTTGGCACACGCGGCGAACCCGCTGCAGAGCGTGCGCTCGAGCGCGATTCGGTAGGCAGCCATCGTGATCAGCCTCCTTGCTCTCGTGGAACGGGCCTTGGTGACGGGCGGGCGAGCGCCCGCCATGCTGTTGCCGCCGCGACGGCTCCCACGGCTCCGACGTAGAGCGAGAACGTCCAGGCCGTATCCGTGCCGGCGGAGACGCCGTGCGCGGTGGCCGCCGCGAAGATCAGGTAGGTCGCCCAGTGGAGCCGGCGCCAGTTCTTCGGGCCGATGCGCCGGCGGAGAGAGAAGCTCACGTAGACGACGAGCATGAGCTCCGCGGCTAGGACGCCGGACGCCGTCCAGAGCGGGCGGTACGGGGCGAGGCCCGGCACGAGGAGCGCCGCGAGCGAGATGCGGACCGTCGAGTCGAGCAGGAGCGCGATGCCGTGCAGCGCGACCGCTCCGAGACCGAGCGCCACGAGGAACCGATGCACGTCCGTCACGGACGCCGCCTTGAGCGCACTGCCGAACGGGCGCGACTTGAGGACGAGCCCGGCGAGCACCGACGCCGTCAGCAGGGCGTAGGCGGTGAGCCCGCTCGCCCTGGCCAGGAACCAAAACGTCGGGTCGCTCTTCACGCTAGCGCTCCGGCGAGAACGGTGCGACCGCCGCAGGTGACGAGCACGGCCAGCAGCTGAAGGTCGGCGGCCTCCCGCAGGGCCTCCTCCTCGCCGGCGAGGAACAGCGCTTTGGCGAGGACTTCCGCCTCGACGGCCGTCTCTGCCCAGACCGAGACGCGGAGGAGGTCGCTCTCGGACGGGATTCCGGTGGCGGGATCGATGAGGTGGTGCCGCTCGTGGCCCTCGCGCCGCCAGCACCTTCGGTCCCGGCCGGAAGTGGCGAGGGCTCCGTCTTGAAGCGCGAGCGAGATCGTGCCGTCGGGCGTCTCGACGCCGATGGGCCAGGCGCCGGCGCGCGGGCGGCCGCGGACAGCGAGATCGCCGCCCGCGTTGACGAGACACGGGCCGACCGCGGCGAGGAGCGAGCAGGCCCGGTCGACTGCGTATCCCTTGCCGATGCCGCCGAGATCGAGGCTGACGCCGGGCTCGAGCTCGATCGTGCCGGCGTCGGAGTCGACGGCGACTCCGCCCCCGCACGCGACCGCGACCAGCGGGCCGCCGGAACTCTCGCGTGCGACCTGGTCGAATGAGCGGTCGTAACCGGCGGCGACCACGGCGTCGTGGACGGTCGGGTCGAAGCGTCCCCTCGTACACTCGCGGGCCTCGAGCGCCAGGCGGGTGACACGCAGGAGATCCGGATCGGCTTCGATCCGCCCCTCGCGGTTGAGGCGAGAGAGCTCGGAGTCGGGTCGGAAGCGCGAGAGGATCGACTCGAGCCGCTCGAACTCGACTTCGACGCCGGGAAGCGCCTCCCGTCCCTCGGGGCCGGCCTCGCTGAAGGACTCGACCGTCGTGCCCATCGCCTCGAACACGTGCCGCTGCATCACGAGCTCTTCGTCACCGTCAGGGGAGGAAGGGTCACGACGCTGACGCTCGGCGTCCCGGACGAGGACGGAGCGGACGCTGCGGCGAGGAGGGCCCGCTGCGCCGACTTCGCGGCCGCGATCTCCTTCTTGCGTTTTGCGAGCGCGTGCCGGTAGCGGGCCCAGCGGCGGTCGACGATTCGCTGAACGTCGGCCGCTTCGAGGCGCAACCGGTGCTCGCGAGCGCGGAGCGTGGCCAGGCGAGGATCCTGCGCGTCGGCTCGGGCCGTCTGCTGCCACGGGTGGGCGGCGACGGCAACCCACGTCACGACGAAGACCAGGATCGCGGCCGCAAAGGCATAGAGCCGGGCGACGTGGTTAGTCATCGCCGCCTTCGTGCTCGTCCTCGTCGTCGTTGCCGTCTTCGTGCTCGTAGTCGTCGTCATCGAACGAGGACGAGACGACCGTCGGCGCCCGGCGGACGTAGACGACGCCGTCCTCGGAGGAGTCGGTGCGGGCGCTCGCCGAGCTCGGGCCGGAGACTCTCGGGACCTCGGGCAGCTTCGGCGGTCGGCGCTCGAGCGCTTTCCGCAGGGAGCGTTCCATGCGGTCGAGCTTCGCCGATCGCGCGGCGACGGCCTCGTCGGAGAACCGCGGGGCGGAAGCTGCTTTGCCCACGTCGACCGTCCGTGTCGCTGCGAGGGTGCCCGCGGCGGCTGCGGCGCCGAGCATGAGCGCGATAAAGAGGATGTGTCTACGTTTCACGGTTCGACCTCCCACTGCTCGATTGCTCTGACCGTAGGGAGGCCCCGGCCAGCGGCGGGCTAAGGAAAGGCCAAGGTTTCGCCAGGAAAGCTCGAGTGTTCGAGCCGCCGGCACGATGGAAGTGCCAAGCTGTGGGCAGCCGCGAGCCGGTCGCGCGCGTCACGACGGCCCGCGATACTCAGGAGGAAGCCGAATGAAGGTCCTCATCGTCGAAGACGACGACGCGATCGCGGAGCCGCTCGCCGCGGGCCTTCGGCGAGAGGGCTACGAAGTCGACCGCGTTGCGACGGGTCGGGAAGCGCTCGAGGCTCCCGAGCCGGACCTGGTGGTCCTCGACCTGCGGCTCCCCGATCTGGACGGCTACGAGGTCTGCCGAGGCATGCGCTCGCGCTCGGGCGTTCCGATCATCATGGTCACCGCCCGCGGCGAAGAGGTCGACCGGGTCGTCGGGCTCGAGCTCGGTGCTGACGACTACATCGTCAAGCCGTTCGGATTTCGGGAGCTGCTCGCGCGGATGCGCGCGGTCATGCGCCGCGTCGAGAGCCAACCCGACGACCGCCGCCCCCTCACCGTGGGCGAACTCGAGGTCGACGTGCGTGGGCGGCGCGCGACGCTGAACGGGAACGAGCTCGCGCTGACGCCGAAGGAGTTCGACCTGCTCGCCCTGCTCGCAAGCGATCCCGGAGCGGTCATAGGGCGGGAGCGGATACTCGAGGAGGTGTGGGAAACGACCTGGTACGGGGCGGCCAAGACGATCGACGTCCACGTCGCTTCCCTGCGCAAGAAGCTCGGCGACCCCGGTTGGATCGAGACCGTGCGCGGCGTCGGTCTTCGGCTTCGGCCAGGCAGATGAGCCGCCAGCTCGTCCTCAGCTACGTCGCGCTGGCGCTCTTCGTGCTGCTTGTGCTCGAGGTGCCGCTCGCCGTCTCCTACGCGAGGAACGAGCGCCATGACCTCGCGGCGAAGGTCGAGCGGGACGCGGTCGGGCTCGCAACGCTGGCCGAGGACGAGCTCGAACATCCGGGCACGGCCGACCGGACGCGGCTGGCGGCCGTGGCGGACAGTTACGAGCGTGATACGGGCGGCAGGGTCGTCGTCGTCGACGCCGCGGGGACTGCCATCGTCGACACGAGCCCGCCGCTTCCCGGGGAGCGCAGCTTCGCTTCGAGACCGGAGTTTGCGCGCTCGCTCGGCGGCAGCGTGGCGACGGGCGTGCGCTACTCGGACACGCTCGGAGTCAACCTCTTGTACGTCGCCGTTCCGGTCGCGTCGGGAGGTGAGGTGCACGGCGCGGTGCGGATCACGTACCCGACCTCGGCGATCGACGCTCGGGTGCATCGCTACTGGCTGATGCTGGCGGCGATCGCCGCTGTTGTTCTGGCCACGGCCTCGCTGGTCGCGCTCAGGTTTGCGCGCACGACAGTGCGCCCGCTGGCGAAGCTCGAACGGGCTGCGGCGGCCGCCGGCGAGGGCGACCTGGAGGTGCGGGCGCCGCTCGAGGGGCCGCCGGAGATCAGTTCTCTCGCCCGCAGCTTCAACGAGATGGTCGCGAGGCTCGAGGAGCTCGTACGCTCGCAGGAGGACTTCGTCGCCGACGCCTCGCACGAGCTGCGCTCGCCCCTGGCGGCTCTTCGTCTCCGGCTCGAGAACCTCGAGTCCGAGGTGAGCGCGGTGGGTGGTGCCGACCTCGAGGCCGCCTCGCGCGAGGCGAATCGCCTGGCGCGGGTCGTCGACGCGCTGCTCGCCCTGGCCCGCGCGGACGCCAGCACCTCGGCGCCTGCTCGCATCGACGTCGAGGCCGTTATCGCGGAGCGGGTCGGCCTCTGGGCGGCGCTCTGCGAGGAGCGCGGAGTGGCGCTCGTCGCCGACGTCGCGAAGACGGTGACGGCAAAGGCCACGCCAGGGCGGCTCGAAGCCGTCCTGGACAACCTGGTCGCGAACGCGCTGGAAGCGTCTCCGCCGGGAGGGACGATCCTCGTCTCGGCCGAGCGCAGAGGCGACTGGGCGGAAGTGCGGGTCGCGGACGACGGCCCGGGCATGAGTGCCGAGGACCTCGTCCGTGCCTTCGACCGGTTCTGGCGTGCGCGGACGGACTCGGAGGGCTCTGGGCTCGGGCTCGCCATCGTGCGCAGGTTCGTGACGGCCGACGGAGGCGAGGTCGAGCTGCGGGCGCGACCCGCCGGCGGAGTCGAGGCCGTCGTGAGGTTCCCCTCGGCGCCCGCACCGGCGGCCGTCGAAGTCGTCCTCGCTCGCGCAGTCGAGAGCGGCCGGCGCGGGGGAGCGCTCCTGAGCCGCTTCTCCGAAGGCCGTGATCCCCCTGCTAGCGGGCCCCCCGCCGGCCCCGCCCGGCCTCGCGACCGCTGAAGACGTCGAAGATGACGCAACAGAGGAGCGCGACCGCCCAGTCGCTCCAGGCGCCGAACCACTCCAGGTTCGGCGTCAGTTTTCATGAGCCAGACGATGAGCCAGACGAAGCTGGCCACCCTATGGGTCGCCGCCGCACCATGTACGGCCGCATCATCTCGCTGTCCTCGTGCTCGGCGGCGTGGCAGTGCCAGACGTAGGTCGAACAACGCCTTGACCCGGGTGATCTCGTCCGGGTAGGCGATCACCAAGTCCTTCTAGCCCGTCTCCCAAGCTTCCGGCGGCCGGGCGTTCCCCTCGAACGGCCGGCGGTCGATCACCTGGAACTGCACCTCGTGGATGTGGATCGGGTGGGCGTCCGCGGTGGAGTTGGAGATCTCCCAGAGCTCAACAGCGTCCAGGTCCGGGTTCTCCGTCAAGGCAACTGTTCTGACCTAGCGATCATCTGCAGGCCAGTGCCACGGTAGCTCGTCCAGGTAGGCGGCGCAGCACGTCGTCCACGAGGAGATCAGGTCACCGGTCGCTGGGCGGGCGGGCGCCAGTGAGAAAGAGTCGAAGTGCGGTTGAGCTCATGTCCTCGAGTCCCATTCCGGCAGCCTCGCACGTTCGGACACACGCGCCGATGATGACCAGCAACGATTCGACGAGGGTGGCGAGTGAGACGTCGGTGCGGATCTGGCCACCCTCGCGGCCGCGCTCGAGCAGTGCCTCGAGCGGCTTGGTGAACCCGGGCTCGGGAGGGCGCCTCTCGCGCAAGAGGACAACGAAGTCCTGACCGACGGTCACCAAGGCGCGGGTCGCGCGCGCTAACCCTTCCTCCACGGGCACTTGAGGGAGATTCGCTTCCGCCAGCCGGCGTCCGGCCTCCTCGTTGGCCGCGACCTCGAGCGCCTGGATGAGCGACCCGCGCCCCGGAAAATGCCGGTAGAGCGTCCCGCGGGTGATCTCCGCTGCTGCCGCGATGTCGGCCATGCTCGCGCCTTCTCGTGCGGCAAGAACGCGTGCCGCCGCGAGCAGGATGCTGCGTCTCGTGCCCTGGCCGCGGCCCGTCATCGACGCCTCTTGAGTAGACATACGTGTCGCATTAGGGCGACAGCATTGACACGGCGCTCGAGATTGTGATCGAATCCGAGGAGGGAAAGTCGACGCGCCACCCTACAGCTGAACAGCTCCGATGCGGCGGGAGCAACCCGGCCCGGAGGCTGTGTCGACTCAGGGAGGCGACGAGGGAGGTACGTGATGGAGGCGCCGCGGCGATTCACTCGGCGCACGTTTGTCGCCTGGGCAGGCGGCGCAAGCGCCGGTTTCTACCTGTTCGGACGGCTTCCGGGGATGAGCGCACCCGTCGCGCTCGCCCAGATCCCGGGTGGCACGCTCGACCCGGGCGACGTGACCAAGTTCGTTACGCCGATGCTCATCCCACCCGTGATGCCCCGAGCGGCGGTGCTCAGGGCGCCGGGCGGGAAGCCTGTCGACTACTACGAGATCTCGATGAAGCAGATCTCCCAGCAGATTCTGCCGGCGGGAATGCCGCAGACAACGGTGTGGGGCTACGGCGGGAAGGCGGCCCAGAGCAACCGCGGCCTCCTCGTCCACAACGCCCCCTCGCTCACGATCGAGGCGATGGTGAACAGGCCGGTGCGAGTCAAGTGGATCAACGAGCTCGTGGACGCGAACGGGAACTACCTGCCCCACCTACTCCCGGTCGACCCGACTCTGCATTGGGCCAACCCGCCCGGCGGTACCGCCGACCGCGACAGCCGGCCAATATTCACGGCCACGCCCGGCCCTTACACCGGTCCAGTGCCGATCGTCACCCACGTGCACGGCGCGGTCGGGGTGCACGACGACAGCGACGGCTACGCCGAAGCCTGGTACCTGCCTTATGCGAACAACATTCCGGCGGGCTACGCCACGGAAGGCACGTGGTACGAGTTCTTCGCCGGCAAAGCCTCCCGCGACTACGGCGTCGGCTGGGGACCAGGCTTCGCCACTTTCCAGTACCCGAACGGCAACCGGGCCGCCACGATCTGGTACCACGACCACACGCTCGGCATGACGCGCCTCAACGTCTACGCAGGCCCCGCCGGCTTCTACCTTATTCGCGGCGGGCCGGCCGGCGACAAAGCGGCGCTGGACAGTCGAACCGGTCAGACGGCAGTGCTCCCCGGCCCAGCCCCGCGGGAGGGCGACAAGTTCCCGCCCAACAAGCCCTACCGGGAGATCCCGATCGCAATCCAGGATCGCGCTTTCAACGTCGACGGCTCGCTCTTCTACCCGGATTCTCGTGTGTTCTTCGACGGGATCACCGGCCCCTACATCCCCGACACCGACATCTCGCCGATCTGGAACCCCGAGTTCTTCGGCAACATGATCATCGCCAACGGCAGCACCTGGCCGTTTCTCGCGGTCGAGCAGCGCCGCTACCGCTTGCGGTTCCTGAACGGCTGCCAATCGCGCTTCCTCATCCTCGACTTCAGCGAGATCCCCGGCGTCGAGGTATGGCAGATCGGGAACGAAGGCGGGTTCCTCGCCGCGCCTGTGAATCTGACAGCGGACAATCAGAACCGTCTCCTCATGGGCCTCGCCGAGCGGGCGGACCTGATCGTCGACTTCACCAACGTGCCCCTCGGGAATCACGTCCTCGGGAATATCGGTCCCGACGAGCCCTTTGGCGGCGGTGAACCGCCAGACGACTTCGACGTCGCCGACCCCGACACAACCGGCAAGATCATGCAATTCCGAGTCGTGCCTGCAATCGGGGTCGACGACTCGACGCCGCCGCAATTCCTCCAGCTGCCCGCGATCACCCCGCTGCCGGCGGAGACCAAGACGCGTCAGCTGGCGCTGATCGAAGTGCTGTCCGCTTTCTTCGAGGACGCCCCGGCTCATGCGCTGCTCGGGACGGTCGCCAACGGCGTCTGGGTGGAGCGCGAGTGGATGGACCCGGTGACCGAGAATCCGGCCGTCGGCGCGACGGAGCTCTGGGAGATGTACAACACCACCGCGGACGCGCACCCGATGCACATCCACGAGATCGTGTTCGAGGTCGTGAACCGGGAGGGACTCGTTCTCGAGGACGAGGAGGTCGTGACGCCGATCCAGCTCGACGGAAACGTCACCTCTCCCGAGCCGTGGGAATCAGGCTTCAAGGACACGGTCATCGCCCATCCGGGGCAGGTGACGCGGGTGAGGGCGCGCTTCGCCACGCCAGGACAGTTCGTCTGGCACTGCCACATCGTCGAGCACGAGGACAACGAGATGATGCGGCCTTACCGCATCGGCCCACGCCAGCCTGGCCAGCCCGATTAACCGCAAGCGGCTCTCAGCGGAGCTGTCGATATGCAACCGATTCAAATTCCCTGAAGAGGGCGTCGCGAGCCCGGCTGGCAAGCGTTTGTCAACGTCGAGCAGGGAGCGTAGGTGGACGGCTGCATCACTGCCACGGGCCGAACGGGCTCGGCGGCGTCCCGAACCCACAGTCGCCGGACACGACGATCCCTCCGCTCTCGGGCGCGGATAATCGCGAGGAGTTCAATACCGAGGCGAAGATCATCGAGATCATCCGCACCGGCAGCGTGCTTGGACAGGCGCCGATCGTGAGCACGCCGCACTGGGGCGGGATCATTTCCGATCCCCAGCTCAAGGAACTCGTCGCCTACATCGACACGCTCAAGCCCTGAGGAGGCCCACGACGGACGTGCAGCAGGTTGACCGCGCCTGCCCTAACAACGCGAGAGGAACAGGCGACGTGCGACGGACGCCTCCTCGGGCCCAGCTCTCGGCGAATCAGCCGCGCGAAGAGGGGGCGGCTCGCTATTCACGGCCGCGTTCGAGTCGGCGAAGCGGAAGCGTTTACCGCGTCTTTGCCATTTTCTTCGCGCCGCGATACTACGGCGGTGGACGATCAGTTCAGTCTGCGCCGTTTCGGCCTCGCGACGATCGCTCTCCTCGTCGTTCTCCTCGCCGGCACGCTCGGTTTCCACTGGATCCTTGGCGAGGACTACGTCTCGGCCTTCTACCGCGTCGTCGTCACGGTCTCGCTGACCGGGCTCGACACGAAGCCGGCGGGGCACGCGGCCGAGATCTTTACGGTCGCCGTGCTCCTGGCCGGCGTGGCAATCTTCCTCTACGTCGCCGACGCGATCGTCGAGATGATCGCGCGCGGGGTATTTACGGGCGCACGGCATGAGCGAAGGAAGCGGAAGCTGATCGAGAAGCTGCGCGACCACCACGTGATCTGCGGCTACGGTCGCGTCGGCCAGCGGGTGGCCAGAGAGTTCAGGGACGCCGGGCTTCCGTTCGTCGTCGTCGACTTTAGCGAGGTCGCTCTTGAAGCGGCGCGCGAGCGGGGCGACCTCATCGTGGAGGGGCGTGGGACCGACGATGCCAAGCTGCGCGAGGCTGGGCTCGAGCGCGCCCGCGGGCTGGTCGCGTCGTCAGACTCGGACGTGGACAACCTCTACATCACGCTCTCAGCGCGCACTCTCCGGCCTGACCTTTTGATCGTCGCGCGCGCTTCCACCGAGGACGCGGCGGAGAAGCTTCTCCGCGCCGGCGCCGACCGTGTTGTCCAGCCGTACGACACCGCCGGCCAGGAGATGGCGAAGCTCGTCCTCAAACCGCAGGTCGCCGTCTTCCTCGAGCTCCTCTCCTCGCACGGCGGGCCCGACCTCCGGTTCGAGGAGATCGAGGTGAGCGCCTCCTGCGGGCAGGTCGGCCGCACGATCCGCGACCTGCGCGTGCGCGCCGAGACGGGCGCGTTGATCGTCGGCCTCCGCCGCCGGGACGGTGGCTACGACACGACGCCTTCGCCGGATACGCGGCTTGAGGACGGCGACGTGCTGATCGTCGTCGGCACCGAGGAGGAGCTGCGCGCGGTCGAGGACCTCTTCGCGCCGCGGGAGGCGATTGCCCGCTAGCGCCGGTGAGCGGCTCGCCTCGAGTGGAGGTTGGACGGCAACCGCGTGAGGAGCGCACGACCTCAGCGGCCCTCCTCGCACCGTCGACCGCTGCGGCAGACACTCGCCGGCGAGACGCCACAGTCTGTGCAAGTGCGTGCGGTTACCTAGCGTCGCCCGGCACCATGAGCTCGTGGACGGCCGCCGCATCGAGTTCGATGCGTAGGACGTCGTCCTCGGGTCGCTGTTCGGGTGCCTTGACGAGGCCGAGTTCAGCGAGGAAAGGCGCGAGGTAGCGCCCGACGATCTTTCCAGGCGGCCACCAGAGCGGCTCGTCGGAGGCCGTCGACGTTTCGCCGTGCCCGCCGCCGAGCTCCACGCGAAGGAAGCTCGGCCTCCCCCCGTAAGAAGGAGCGCGCGCAGTACTGGCCGGAACGGCCTGGGCTCGGGGGCAGCGCCGAGTGTGGCTGCGATCGCTTCCGCGGCCGCGTCGGCCTGCTGGGCGGCGAGGCCACCCTGCTTGATTGGGAAGGCGGTGAGGTCACCCGCGGCGTAGACGTCGCGGGCTCCGGCGACGCGGCCGTGCGTGTCCGTCGGGACGAAGCCGTTGCGATCGCGTGGCACACCCTCGATCGTCGGTCCCGTTAGGCGGGGAAGGGCGACGACGCGGTCAGCCGCGATCTCGCCCCCAAGGGCGCTACTAAGCACACCGTCGGCTGCTTCGGCGGGGTACATGCTCACACGCACGTCGATCCTGTGCTCGGCGAGGAGAGCTTCGACGGCCCCGCTTGCTCTCGCTCCGAAAAGGGCGAGCGGGCGAGGTTCGGACGTGACGAGGACGAGCGCAACCTCGCGTCCTTCCCGCTCGAACTCCGTCGCCGTCAAGAGCGCGAGTTCGTACAGCGGGAGCGGCCACACGATCCCGGAAGGGACCACGAAAACGAGGCGCTTGTCCTCGCCCGACTTCACTTCGTCGAGGAGAGCTCGGAACCGCCCCACGTCCGCGCGGCCGCGAAAGGTCAGGGCTCCGGCGACGGCGACTTCCGGGCGGGCACCGCAGGCGAGGACGACGGCGTCGTAGCGAATGCGTTGCCCGCTCGCCAGCTCGGCGACGTGCGCTTCCACGTTCACTCGGCGCAGGTGCCCGGGCGCGAACTGGGCGCCGGCGACGCGAGCCAAGTCGGCGAGCTCCCAGCGGAAGACCGGAGGCCCGCCGAAGGGCTCGGCGACAGCGAGCGGCCGGTAGAAGAAGTGGTGCTCGGGGGCGACGAGTTCGACATCGACGAGCTCGCCGGCGAGCTCGCGCAAGGCGAGCATGGCCTCGAGGCCGGCAACGCCTCCTCCGCAGACGAGGACACGGAAATCGCGACCCCTCATCGAGGCGGTCCGAGTCATCGATCCATCGTGTGGCGGCTGGACATCTCGTACCGCGCCTATTGCCCCACATCTTCGTCGCCGCACGGCCAGGCGTAACCCTCCTCGGCAATGCGAGGCGGCCCTTCGAGGCACTCGCTCCACGCGGTCGCCGCTTTCCACACGGCCGGAACGCGGGCGAGCTGGTCGACTGCCCGCTTCACATCCTCACCCTCGAAGACGAAGACCGCCTCCCGCTCGCTTACGAACACGTGGTGGCGCTCGAACCGGACGGCCGGATCGAAAGGCGGCCCTTCGCGCACGAGGGCGCGGGCGTTCTCGACGCTGCCCGCCTTCAGCGGCACGACCACGGCCACGGAGGTCGTCAGCGCCGTCTTCTGCGCTCTCAGCTCGACCAGCAACGCTCCGATCTCGAAGATGGCGCTCATCCTCTCCACAGATGCAAGGTGGATCGGATCCTCCCTCTCCGATTCGACGATGAGCGAGCGGAGCCCGTTCACCCGCTCATGCTCGGCACGACCGATGTGGATCCCGGCAAGCTCGTCGTACGGAATCGAAACGGCGCTCAAGGCGCCCTCGGGACCAGCCCCTGCGAGCCGGAGACCCCGGTCGTCCACATCGATCCTCCCTCTGTAGAGCTCGCCGCCCGGGCGCCGCCACACGACTGCCTGACTGAGTGGAGCAGGTTGCTTCGGGTTCGGCGTCAGCGTTTGCACTTCCGCTCTTTCAGTAAGAGAGGTCTCCGATCGTGCGCACAAAAAGAGGCTCGAGCATCCGGGAAGGCGCGGATTCGACTGGGGCAAATTACGGAGATGCGAGCGAGTAAGCTCTGCGAATAGCGAGGGAAGGAGACGTCGTGGGCGAGCGTTCGGTGCATTCGCCACCGGCATCGGCTGGCGGCAGCGCCGCGGGCAGACGCTTCCTGAGGAGGGGCGAGTGAGGCGAGAATCCTCGCCCGCCGTCTTCGAGGCGATCGTCATTCTCGTCGCGCTCGCCGTGGCCGCCGGCGCGGGTTTGATTGGCTGGGTCGTCGGACACGAGATGGCAAGCGCGTCAGCGAGCAGCGCGACGGCGACGCAAGCGGCGTCCGTTCCGGCGGGTCACGTCGGCGGCCCGAATCTGGCCGTTTCCGCGATTGGCGACCAGGCGAAAGGCGCAGAGCTCTTTGAGAGCAAGGGCTGCTCCGACTGTCATTCCTTCAACGGCCAGGGCGGCGAAGACGCACCTCCGCTCGACTCGATGATGGGCCATCTCTCGGCGCGGGAGATCGCCAATATGTCCGGAGACATCTGGAACCACGTCCCGCAGATGATCCACCACTTCAAGGAGGAGGGACTCACGTTCCCGACCTTCTCGGACGAGGAGATGGCGGACCTCATCGCCTACCTGCACGGCGGGGCGCCCGCCGGCATGGGCCCGAGCGCCCAGACCGGAATGGAGACCGGGATGCAAATGGGCACGGAGACCGGGACGGGAATGGGGACGGAAACCGGTTCGCCGTAGGCCGATCGCTTTGCGGGAAACCCGCAACCGGATTCGAGGGTTTCCCCGATGAGCGTCGGACACCCGGCTGTCAGGCTGGCTTCAACGTCGAGCACGGAGCGCAAGTAGGAAGAGGCTCCACCAAGAGGCAAGACGCGAAAGCGAAAGGTCACTCGGTGAAGCGGACGAACGCGCCACCGGCTCGACGTCCTCTTGCTTTAGAGGTTCGTGTCACTTCCTAGACGGGTGACCAGGTCGAGTAATCGCGGGGATCGAGCTCGACCTCGATTGGGATCGCGCCCTCATGCAGGGGGCCGACGACAGTCTCGGCGAGTCCGAGCTTCGCAGCCAGAAATGGAGTCAGGTAGCGGCCGACGATCTTCGCCGGCGGCCACCAGAGGGGTTCGATATCGAGGCCGGGTCTCATTCCCGCCTCCGCGCGCAGATAGCGCGGAGCCATGCCCGTGAGGAGGAGCCCGCGCAGGACGGGCCGGAAGCGAGTCGGCTCGACCGGGGCTCCCGAGCGGGCTGCGATCGCGGTGGCCGCGGCATCGGCCTGCTGCGCGGCGATCCCGCCCTGCTTGAGCGGGAACGCGGTCATGTCGCCCGCCGCGTAGACATCCTCCTCGGAGACGACGCGGCCGAAGTCGTCCGTCGAGACGAAGCCGCGCCGGTCGCACGGGATACCGGGGAGCCGAGGCCCCTCGAGCCGCGGCAGCGCGACGACTCGGTCGGCTTCGATCAGGCCTTCGGGCGCTACGTGGAGGGCCCGGCCCTCGAGCCGCAGAGGCACGGTGCGCAGGCACAACTCGATGCCGCGGAGCTCGAGGAGCTCGCGGATCGCATCGCTTGCCTCGGCTCCGAAGAGGGCGAGTGGAGCATCCTCGGGCGTGACGAACGTGATCGCGACGCCCCTCGTGCCCCGATCCGTCAGGTACGTCCCCGTGAGGAGGGCGAGTTCGTAGAGGGGCAAAGGCCAGCGGGCCTCGACCGGAAGCGCAAAGACGATGCTCCGCACCGAGCCGGCAACCGTCTCCTCGAGGAGCGCGGCAAGGGCCCCCCGTCTTGCGGGCCGCGGAAGGTAAGCGCGTTGGCCACCGCTGGCATCGGCCGCGCGCCGAGCGCAAGCAGGAGCACGTCGTAGGAGGTTTCTTCGCCACTGTCGCCCACGACG
>DATNOU010000146.1:0-1817 GCA_035601195.1 Gaiellaceae bacterium
GACCCTGCTATGAACCTGCGACGGCGCGTTGAAGCGTCGCTGACCCGGCCATCAGGGCTCCAGAAAGGCCTGAAAGCTCCATAAACGGCTCCATACCTACCGCATACTGGAGCGCGTGCAAGTAAATCCGAAAGGTAAAGCGTAAGCGTTCAGTCCCCGCCGCCTCAGGCGAGCGCGGGGGTGGGGTCGCCTCGGATCCTGGCGGTGAGGACGTCGGTGAGGTAGGCGAAGAGCGAGCGCTTCTGGAGTCGGCAGGTGACTGATGCCGAGAGCAGCCGCTCGATGGTGCGTTCGCCGCGGTCGGATTGACTGCCGAGTGAGAGCTTGCGGTAGATGACGGCGCCGCGGAGGCCGCGTTCGGCGTGGTTGTTGGTCGGCTCGACGCCGTCGGTGTGGGTGAAGGTCCAGAGGGCGGGCCAGCGCTTGAGGAGGTTCCTCGCGAAGTCGCGGTGGTACTTGGTGCGCGGGCTCTTGCGGGCGGCGTGCTCGAGCAGCGCGCGGAGCTTGTCTTCGAGCGGGGCGATCTGCCCTTGGAGCCGGGCCCGATCGCCGTCGGCCTGGTAGCTGTCCCAGGCGGCGAAGAGGTCGCGGGCGATGCGGACGCCGTCGTCGCCGAAGCGTTTCTGCTCGGCCATGCCTTCGCTGTGGGCGGTGAAGTCCCTGAGCAGGTGGGCCCAGCAGAGCTGCCGCTGGCTGGGGTCGAGGTAGTCGTAGCCGCGCCAGCGGTCGGAGCAGACGGTCCCGGCGAAGCGCTCGCCGAGCAGCGTCCTGGCCTCGAAGGCGTGGCGTCCGGCAGCGATCCGGAAGACTGCGGTCCGGCTGCTCAGGGCGCCCCAGAGCGTGCGGTTGCCGCCGGCGGTCTTCCAACCGGTCTCGTCGATGTTGACGACCGGCGCCGACTTGATCGACTGCTCGAGCCGAGTATGGGGCGCGGCGAGCGCCTCCCCGGCCCGGTGGATGATCGCGTCGACCGATCCGGTCGCCAGCTCGAGCCCGAACAGCTCCCGGGCGAGCTCGGTCGTGTCGCGGCGCGAGACACGGTTTCTGACCGCGAGCGTCACGACCGCGGCCTGCAGGCGGGGGCCGAACGCCGACCGCGGCAGCTCGCGGGGCAGCTCGGCCCGGGTCTCGAGCGCGCACTCGGGGCAGCAGACACGGTGTAGCCGATGCTCGCTCAACGTGACCGCGGTCGGCGGCAGCTCGCAGACCTGGTGCCGCTGCACGGCGGCCGCGTCGACCCGCTCGTCGGGGGAGAAGACGTGCGCGCAGGCCCGGCAGCGCTCCGGCCAGTGCTCGACAACCTCGTCCACCCGCTCGAGCGGAAGCAGCGGCCGGTTCTTGCCTTCATGCCCGGGCTGGCCGCCCCGCTCGCGACCGGAGCCTGGCCGGCGGGGCCGCGGCGGCGCCGACGGCGGATCCTGCGACGGCGGCAGCGACGAGTTGCGCGAACTGCGCTTGAGCCGCCGCTCGAGCTCAGCGACTCGCGCCTCGAGCCGCCGATTCGCCTCGACAAGCTCTCCGATCCGCATCAGCAGCGCGACCGCCGCCTCCCGATCACCATCGAGGATCGCCTCCGCCTCCGCCCGCTCCATCCCACCCAACTTCGGCGCGACACAACGGGTCCCTGCACAGGGGCTGAACGCTTACGGTAAAGCCTCGGTTTGCTGGGCTTTTGCAGAGCCCTCTGACGGACTCGAACCGTCGACCCCCTCCTTACCATGGAGGTGGTTCATCGTCTTCACCATGCACTCGACTTTCGCGCCTTTCTAGACGGTAGCCTGCTCGAGTTCATCTCCTACGAGCTCGACCCGCGGCGA
>DATNOU010000147.1:0-8503 GCA_035601195.1 Gaiellaceae bacterium
CCCGCCAACACCATGCCTGCTACGGTCAAACCTCCGATCGTTCTGAACAACTTTGACTTCAAATTCCTATACGACATTTTGATTTCTCCTTATTCGCCTTGTGGGGCCAGCGCCTGTGGGCCTTCTGAGAGACAAGGCCTCGTTGTTTCCATGCTCTCCTCCTTTCGGGTCGCTTTCAGGAGCTGAAGTTCGCGATCGCCGAGGCACAGCCGACGCCCTGAATCCAGACGTTCTGGGTCCCGGGGATGTCGGGTGCAAGGTCGTCGGCGGAGACGATCATCTGCGCGGTGAAGGACTCGTCGTTACCGTCGCCGGCGCGGTAGAAGTCCGCGTCAAGCCCGACCGTGTTCTCATCGGTGGTTGCGGTCTTCAGGGGCTCCGCCGCTGCCCCGGTGCACTTGAAGGTCGTGCTCCTCCGGAGCTCGACCGTGTCCCAGCGAACGCCTTCGCCGCTGAGACACCCGGCCAGCGGACCCTGGCCAATGTCGCTGGTGCAGCGAAAGCCGCCAGCGGAGTTGACGAAGCCGCTCACGGGGTTGTAGGCGCCGCCGCCGGTGAGCGTGGCGGCACCGGTCGGAAAGCCGCTGATGCCCCTCGCGTTGAAGCCGAAGCCGACGTTGCCGCCCGCCGCCGAGGCGGTCGCCGCGATCAGCAGAACGGCCGCTGCCAGCACCACCGGCGCGAATGCGATGATCTTCATCTGTGCGTCTCCTTTCGAGTGAGCCCTGCCGAGCTCGGGATGTTTCAGCGATGATGGAGACGGCGGACGCGCG
This sequence comes from Gaiellaceae bacterium, assembly GCA_035601195.1. GTDB lineage: Bacteria > Actinomycetota > Thermoleophilia > Gaiellales > Gaiellaceae > JAIBJP01. The sequence goes on from DATNOU010000147.1 coordinate 774, forward strand.
TTCGCACCGTGGTGACCCCCCTGTCTTTTGCGGTCGCGGGCCGCGGGGGGTGCCGCTGCTCGAGGTCGGATGAACCGGAAGCGCGGGTTCTCCTACCGGTGAGCTTGTTGAGCCGGCCCAAACGGCCTGCCGCTCATCAGATGGGGTTAACCGGACCGAGATGACGCGATCGAAACTGGCGACGAATGGTCATCGCCAAGGGAGCCGGCCTCCGATCCATCGACGGGCACAAACGGCAAACGGGTGTGGCGAGCGCCGACGGTAGTGGGAAACCTCTGCATTTTGTCGTGACGCTAGACCCCAACTTAAGCGTGAAGGGTGCCATTACTCCGGTCGCGCTCTCTGAGGGCGCAGCTTGGGAGGATCGGCGTCATGGTCTTCTCCTTCATCTACCTCGCTTTCCGGGCTCTGCTCGGCCTGCTTGTGCGCAGCCGACGCGGGCCGGGCGTCAAGGACATCGAGTTGATGGTCCTCCGGCACGAACTTGTTGTTCTACGCCGCCAGGTTCAGCGTCCCGCCCTGCGGCCGAGTGATCGCGCGTTTCTGGCTGCCGCGGCATGTCACCTGCCGCGTGTATCGAACTCATCGCGGCTAGTCACGCCGAGGACGCTGCTCCGCTGGCACCGCGCGCTCGTCCGCCGGAAATGGCGCCAAGAAGATCGCTGGCCGGGCCGGCCGCCGCTTTCGGCCGAGATCCAAGAGCTCGTGCTTCGGCTTGCCCGGGAGAACCCGCTCTGGGGCTATCGCCGGATCTGCGGCGAGGTGGCGAAGCTCGGCCTGCAGGTCTCGCCGACGAGTGTCCGCCGGCTGCTCGCGCGTGCCCGGCTGCGCCCGGCGCCACGGCGAGCGGGCCCGAGCTGGCGCCAGTTCCTTCAGCAGCAAGCGACGAGCATCGTCGCGTGCGATTTCTTCACTGTCGAGAGCCTCTTGCTCCGCCGCTACTACGTCTTGTTTTTCATCGAGCACGGCAGCCGGCGCGTCCACCTGGGAGGCTGCACCGCCAACCCTCAGGGCAACTGGGTTACCCAGCAGGCGCGCAACCTCGGACTCTTCTTCGCCGAGCAGCGGATCCGTTTCCTGATCCGTGACCGTGACAGCAAGTACACCGGCCCCTTCGACGAGATCTTCCGCAGCGAGCGAATCCGGATCCTCCGCACGCCGATCCGAGCGCCCAAAGCGAATGCCGTCGCCGAGCGCTTCGTCCGCACCGTCCGTGCTGAGTGCCTCGACTGGCTCTTGATCCTCAACCGCCGCCATCTCGAGCGAGTCCTCCGCACCTACGTCCAGCACTACAACGCGGCGCGCCCGCATCGCGCCCTCGACCTGCGACCGCCCGATGCTCCGGACACTCTTTCACGGCCGGCCGAGGGCGAGATCCGACGCCGCGACAAACTTGGCGGGCTCCTCCACGAGTACTACCGAGTCGCCGCGTGAACCACGACACGAGTAATGGCACCCTTCACGCCCTTGCACGATGGTTATTGTGCTGGTCGGGGCGGGCGCAGGCTGATCCGCCGACGAACACGCGAGAGCGATTCGAACTCGTCCGGGGTCGAACCTAGACCGGCACAGCGTCCCGCTCCAATGCGGCGCGAAGTTCGTCTCGCGAGGCGAGCTGCAGTTTGCGGAAGACGCTCGTGAGGTGGCCCTCAACCGTGCGTGCCGTGACGAACAGCGTCTGTGCGATCTCGCGGTTAGTGAGGCCCTGGCTAGCGTGCTCGGCGATCCGGCGCTCGCTGGCCGTCAGCGAGTCGAGCCCCGTCAGGACGACCCGGCGCGGGCGCGCGCCGGTGGCGCGGAGCTCGGTCTCGGCCTGTTCGGCGAGCGGTCTCGCGCCCGAGCGGTGGGCGGCGTCGAGTGCCTCGCGGAGCAGTTCTCGCGCTTCGGTGCGCCGATTGCGCCGTCGGAGCAGGGCGCCGAGGTCGGCAAGGGCGCGCGCTCTCTCCAACCTGGCGTCAGCGCGCTCGAGCGCGTCGATCGCCTCACGGAGCAGGGACGCTCCACGATCACCGCCGGCCACGACGCCGGCGGCGCGCTCGGCCACGCCGAGCGCGCGCGGGGCGCCGAACGCTCGGGCGAGCTCGAGCTCCTCGTCTGCGAGGCGTTCCGCCTGCTCTCGCTCGCCGAGCGCGAGGTGGGCGATCGCGGCCTCCGACCGCCAGGGAAGGTAGCCCGGACAGGTGATCGTCGTGCGTCTCAGGATTCTGCCAACGCCTAGCAAGTCCTCCAGGCCTTCGGCGACTCGTCCCTGTGCGACCCGCAGCTTGCCGCGGGCAAAGCGAACCTCTCCGGCGATCACTGATCCGCTCTCCGCTTCGGAGTCGAGTGGCGCGAGCGCATCCGCTGCCGCGTCGAGCTCGCCCTGCTCGACGAGAGTCGTCACGAGCAGACCGCCGTTCATCACGCGGTACATGGGGGGTGCGGGGAGCTTGGTCGCGGCAAGCGCTGTCCGGGTGTCTGCCTCGGCGGCGCTCAGATCGCCGCAGCGCTGCGCGAGCCAGCCGCGACCAGCCAGGCCCATGGCAAGCCGGCTGCTGTCGCCGGTCGTCCGCGCCTGCGCGATCGAGGCGTCGAGCAGCGGCCGCACCTGCGCATACCGCTCGACCCAGAGCAGCGTGAACGTCGACTGCGAAAACCATCCTGGGATTGAGGACCATGGCCTGTCGCCCGAGCCTTCTGGTGCCCTGCCTCCGGCCACAAGCGCGCGGCTCGCGAGCTCCGCGCCCACCTCGGCCGGCTCGTTCGTTAGGACAGAGACGAACGCGGCGGCTGCCAGCGACTCAGGTGGTGCGGCCGGATGGCTCGCGGCACGGTCGCGCAGGGTCGCACCACGAAGGGCGGACGAAGGTAGCGCGAACGGGTCGCTCATCATCTCGGCGACCACGGCGGCCGCCTCGAGCGCGAGCGCGAGCTCGGAGTCGCGAGCATCGAGCGTACTCGCTGCCCGATCGAGAACCTCGACCGCCTTCGCGAAGCGCTGAGCTCCGCTGAGCGCGTGCGCCAGCACTAGGGTCGCCTTGGCGGCTGCGGCGGTATTCGGTGCAGCGTCCACGGCCTGCTGCAAGTGCTCGGACCAGCCGGCGAGACCGGCGCTCGCCTCGGCCATTCCGAGGTCGAGCAGCAATCCCCACCGGTCGCCCGGCGGCGGCGGTTCGGCGAGCGCTCGGCGCAGGAAGACGGCCTCCGACTCGGGAGCGCCCTGCTTCCCCGCCGCGCACGCGGCCTCGACCAGCCACTCGACGACCCAGCCATCGGCGGCAGGCTCGCTCGCCAGCAGGTGCTGGGCGACGTGCGCGGACGCGCCCGCTTGCTCGGCGAGCAGCTCGGCGGCCCGGCGGTGGCCTTGCGCGCGCTCGGCGCGGGAGAGCCCCGAGTAGATCCCGTCACGGACGATCGGATGCACGAACCTCAGCGGCCGGCCGGACTCGAGGATCCCCGCAGTCGCCAGCAGATCGGCCGCCTCGGCTGCCTCTTGCTCTTGGACACCCGCGAGTCGCGCTGCTTGCAGAAGGTCGCTTTGCTCGAGGACCGCCAGCGCTCGTGTGAGCCGCCCGGCATGCTCCGGCAACCGTTGCAGCCGGAGGCCGACCGAACGACCGACCGTTTGTACAGCGCTTCCGATGCCTCCCTCGCTCACCGCCTCCACGAGCTCGCGCACGAGGAACGGCGTCCCCCGCGTTACGCGCATGCAGGTCTCGACGACGGCCGGATCCGGAGTCGCACCGAGCTTCGCCTCCAGGAGCTGGGCAACGGCGGCTCTGGTCAGTGGCGAGAGACGGATCACATCGGCGGAGGGATCGGTCGTCACGGTCGCAAGCAGCTCGGCACCGGCAGCTGCCTCGCGAGGACGGGTCGCCATCACGAGAGCGACCTCCAGCTCTTCGAGCCGAGTGAGCAGAAAGGCCAGGTACCGGAGGGACGCGGCGTCTGCCCAGTGTGCGTCGTCAACCACGAGGCAGAGCGGACCCCCAGCGGCCAGATTCGCGCACAACCAGTAGAGGCCGTGGAGGATCGCGAATGAGGGATCGACGCCCGACGAGGGCGCGCGCTCCGCAGCGGCTGCGCCCGGAAGCCCAAGCAGGCCGCCCGCTACGCCGGCGGCGCCTTGCAGCAACTCGGCGCGCTCGAGCTCCGATGCCTCGACCAGCGGCGGCTCGACAAGCTGACGCACCACTCCGAAGGCGAAGTTGCGCTCCAGCTCGGTTCCCCGCGAGCGAAGCACGCGCATTCCGCCCTCTAACGCCGCCGTCCGCGCCGCTGCGAGCAGCGCCGTCTTGCCCATCCCGGCCGGCCCTTCGATCACGAGGAACCTGCCGCGCCCCGTGCGAGCCTCGGCCAGCGCCGATTCGATCCGCGCCAGCTCCTCGTTCCGCTCGAGCAGCGGTCCGGTGGCCGCGGCCACTTTCATATGCCTCAAGCCTACTGCCGATGCGCGCAATGTCACGGCGCTCACCACCCTGCGATCGCGAGCTCGCCGGCCGCACCAATCGCCGCTCATGAACTGAGTCGAGCGGGACGCCTGCCCGACGCATCCGAATGAGACGAGTCAAGGTGTATCCCCAACCTTCGACCGCTACGACGTGGTGTCTTCGCGGCGGCGCCTGACAACCCGGCAGGCGACGAGAGCGGGTCTCCGATCGTTCGCGGGTGTAGCTCGCGGTCGGGCGACTGCTCGTCCGGGCTCGACAGCGCTGTATCCGGAAAGTCCGGGGGTCTCCACGGCGCGAATCACCATCCATGCCTTCGATGATCGGGCCGTGCTTGCTTTGACCACCACCTCCGCCGCCCCCTACGTCGCGTTGACCGACGTCCCGGACCCGGCACCGTTGCCGGATCGGGCACTGGTACGAGTGCGGGCCTTCTCGCTCAAATCGCGGCGAGGTCACCCGCCTGCCGGACCTACCTGAGGGGTCGGTCACGGGCTGGGATGCGGCAGGCGTGATCGAACGGTCCGCTGCCGACGGCAGCGGTCCGCGGGAGGGCACGCGCGTGGTCGGCCTGGTCACCTCAGGCGCCTGGGCGCAGCTCGCCGCGATTCCGACCAACCAATTGGCGGCGATCCCCGACGAGGTATCCGACGCGCAGGCCGCCACACTGCCCACCGCCGGGATGACGGCGCTGCGGGCGCTTGAGGTCGCAGGGCTCGTGCTTGGCAAGCGCGTGCTCGTTACCGGCGCAACCGGCGGCGTCGGGCGAATCGCGATTCAGCTGGCCCGCGCGAGCGGCGCCCACGTCACCGCACTCGTGCGCGACGCCGAGGCCTCGCAAGAACTCCTCCGCCGTCTAGGGGCCGCCGAGGTCGTCGAGACCATGACCGGCGACTTCGACCTGATCATCGACGGAGTAGGAGGCGGGACGTTCGGCCTTGCCATCGAGCACGTCGCCGTGCGTGGCAGCGTCGTCAACATCGCTACCCAGAACGACGACGAAACCGTCACCTTCCACGCCGCGCGCTTCGACCGCGCGATGGGCGCGACGATCTACACCCTGGACCTCCTTGAGGACCTGACATTCCACGGCGGCGGAGCGCGCGACCTCGCTCGCCTCTGCACGCTGATGCTCGATGGGCGACTGGACGGCCAGATCGAGCTCGAAGGCTCGTGGCGCGAACCGGCCCGAGCGCTCGACGCACTCCGGAAGCGCCGCATCGGCGGCAAGGCCGTACTCCACGTCGACTGACCCGCGAAGCCGGTAGAGCGGCGCCCCTAACGAAAGTCCGGGGGTCTCCGTGCGAATCACCGTCCCGGCCTTCGAGGATCGGACAGCCCGATCCTGAGCTCGATCACGAGCTCATACCGAACGGAGGCATGAGATGAGAAGGATTGCTCGCACGCGATGGTTGCTACTCGGCGCAGTCGTTGCCGCAGCGCTCTGCGCCAGCCAATAGCCGAGCGCTCGCCTCCACGGGAAGTGGCGGGTGAGCGCGAACGCGAACGTGACCGCGGCGTTGAAGTGCGCCCCCGAGATGTGTCCGACGGCGTAGATCATCGCCATGATCACCAGACCGAACGTGATCGCGACGCCGATATGGCCGAGCGCATGCGTCTTGGCGTCGACCATCACCGCGCCCGCACCGGCGAACACCAAGGCGAAGGTGCCGATCGCCTCGGCGACCAACGCTCGCGCGAGCGGCAGGGCCGGCATCAGCAGCAACCGGCGCTCGCCGCAGGCTGAACGAGCGGCAAGCCTTTGCGTGCGGGCTCGTTCGTCTTGCGCGCCTTCACAATCGCACCGTGCATCCCATTTGCGACTTGGTGGGTGAACTCAACCGAGACGTCTTCGAAACCGGCCGCCTCGAGACCGGCCACGTATTCCGATCTTGAGAGCGCGCCCGCGATGCAACCGACGTAGCTGCCACGCTCGGCCCGCTCGTCGGTGCTGAGGTGGTCTTCGGCGACCACATCGCTGACGCCGATGCGGCCGCCCGGCTTCAACACCCGTGCCATCTCGGTCAGCACCGCCGGCTTGTCGACCGAGAGGTTGATCACACAGTTCGAGATCACCACATCCACCGAGTCCGCCGGCAGAGGAATTTGCTCGATCACGCCTTTGAGGAAGTGGACGTTCGTGACGCCCGCCTCGGTTGCGTTCTTGCGACCGAGCGCCAACATCTCGTCGGTCATATCGAGCCCGTAGGCAATGCCCGTCGGCCCAACCCGCTTCGCCGACAAGATCACATCGATACCCCCGCCCGAGCCCAGATCGAGCACCGTCTCGCCCTCATGCAATTCGGCGACGGCGGTCGGATTGCCGCAGCCAAGCGACGCGAGCACCGCCGCGTCCGGCAGCTCGCCGCGCTGCTCGACGCTGTACAGAACCTCGCCGAAATCGCCGACATCCTCACCCTCACAACAGGAACCGCTGCCACAACCGCAACAGGCTCCGCCCTCAGCCGCACGTGCCGCCTCGGCATAACGCTGCCGAACCTGCTCGCGAAGCCACTCAGCAGTCTCGGTACTCATCCGACGACCTCCGAGATTCGAACAAGGCGCTCAAGCTGAGAGCTCGCCTCCGGATTAAGCGAGAAGTAGGCCCACTTGCCGCGCTGCTCACGCTCGAGCAGACCCGCCTCCGTCAGCTTCTTCAAGTGGTGGCTCACCGTCGGTTGCGAGAGCTGGAGCGCCGGTTCAAATTCGCATGCACACACCGGCTCCGCCGTGGTCGCAAGCAAGTTGACGATCTTCACCCGCGCCGGATCGGCCAACGCCCGAAACAACGCCGCCGTCGCCTCAGCCTCCCCATCTGACAGCGTCGCCGCCCCAAGCGGCCGGCAGCAATCGATCAGCTCCACCGATCTCTGCATCGAGTCCTCTCGCATCGACGCTCCTCAATGTATCGACTCACGTCGATACGAGTCGAGGCCTCTGCACCCCTGTCTGCACTGGAGGAGCCCCGGACCGCCGGTCAACCCGCAATCAACCTCCGATAACCGTCACGATAGAGAGCTCGCACGGGCCACAAGGATGGAGCCCTTATGGAGCCCCGGGGTTGCAACCGATGGCAATCAGCGGCAAATCGGCACGGCGTTGAAACCGCGGAAACAAGCCAAATCTGTTGCCACCGGCTGCGACCGGTTGCCTGAGAAGTTCATGGTAAGGAGTAGTCGCTGCGGCGTCGGCGGCCGCCACCGTCGCGGAGTGAGAATGCCGGCGTCGTCTGGTTGACGCCGGCATCCCCTTGGTGCTGTGAGCCCGATAAGGAGTATGGCGCGGGGGCCTGCGGGATTGTTG
>DATNOU010000148.1:0-2754 GCA_035601195.1 Gaiellaceae bacterium
ATTTCTGGGGGCTCAGCTTCCACAACGCTGTCGCGAATCCGAAGCAAATCCGCCTCGCCCAGTCTCTCGGCCTCGCCACGTTCGTCTTCACCGTCAACAAGGCGCCGCGGATGCTCGAGCTCGCCGAGCTCGGGGTGGACGGAATCTTCACCGACCGGCCGGCCCTCCTCGGCGAGACGCTGGCTGCGAGACTCTCGATATGAGCTCGATCGACCCGGGAGCCGACATCGGCCACGTCCACCTGAAGGTATCCGACATGGACCGCGCGCTCGCGTTCTATGTCGGCGTGCTCGGCTTCGAGGAGCAGGCGCGCATGGGCGACCAGGCCGCTTTCGTCTCCGCGGGCGGCTACCACCATCACATCGGGCTGAACACGTGGGAATCGAAGGGTGGTTCTCCGCCGCCTCCCGGAACGACCGGGCTCTTCCATTTCGCCATTCGCTATCCGACCCGCCGTGCCCTGGCGGACGCACTTCGGCGCCTGCGGGACGCGGGCGTCGCGCTGCACGGAGCTTCGGATCACGGGGTGAGCGAGGCGCTTTATCTCGCAGACCCCGACCAGAACGGAATCGAGCTTTACTGGGACCGGCCGCAAGAGGAGTGGCCGCGGACGGATGACGGGAAACAGATCGCCATGTACACGCGGCCCCTCGATCTGCGCGGCCTCCTCGCCGAGCTCGACAGCTGACGCCCGCTCGGCTACCGTTCGGTCGTCCCGTCGTCGAGAAGGAGGTTCGGAACAGATGACCGTCACTGCCGCATTCCGGGCCTCGAAGCTCTCGGCGTAACCAGCTCGCATCACCGCTTGACCGCCTCCTGAGCTTCGACGGCCCATCCGCCGTCGTCGTTCTCTGACCTCAGGAGGTTTCGTCTTGCAGCATTCGCTTGAGGCGCTCGGCTGGAACCAGTTCTTCGCCGAAGCCTTTGCGCCATACGAGCCCGAGGGGCTCATTCCGGGTCGTGTGGCCGTGCAGGAGCGCGGCGGCATGGTCTTGTTCACAGCCGCTGGGACCTTGCGGGCCGAGGTGGCCAACCGGCTCGCTCGCGAGGGCGGGCAGGTCGTGGCGGGGGATTGGGTTGCCGCAGAGCAGCTTCTCGGAGAGGACCGGACGATCGTCCGCGCCGTGCTCCCGCGGCGCAGCCGCTTCGCCCGCAAAGAGCCCTGGCTGACAGAGGAACAGGTCGTCGCGGCCAACGTTGACACCGTCTTCCTCGTCACCGATTGCGGGCGGGACTTCAAGCCGCGACGGCTGGAGCGTTACTTGACCGCCGCCTGGGACAGCGGCGCCGCGCCGGTGATCGTGCTGACGAAGTCGGATCTCGCGGCCGACGTGTCGGAGACCGTGGCCGAAGCCGAGGCAATCGCGTTCGCCGTGCCCGTACACGCGGTCAGCTCCGTTACCGCCGAGGGGCTCGGCGAGTTAGACCCGTATCTGCTTCCGGGCCGGACGGTCGCGTTGCTCGGCTCGTCGGGAGTCGGAAAGTCGACGCTCGTCAACCGGCTCCTCGGCCAGGACCTGCTCGCGACCGCCGAGCTCCGGCGGGACGGGCGGGGCCGTCACACGACAACGCACCGGGAGCTCGTCCACCTTCCGGGCGGAGCGTTGCTCCTCGACACACCGGGAATGCGAGAGCTTCAGCTCTGGGCGGACGAGTCGGCCCTCGACGAGACCTTCGCCGACGTGTTGGAGCTGGCGCGGGAGTGTCGCTTCTCTGACTGCGCTCATGGGCAAGAGCCCGGGTGTGCGGTGCGGGCCGCACTCGGCAATGGCTCCTTGCCACAGATCCGTTGGGAGAGCTACAGCAAGCTTCAGCGCGAGCTCCGCGCGCTCGCGGTCAAGCAGGACGTCCGGCTTCGGTCCGAGTCCCGGAAGGAGCGGAGACGGTTCGCCCGCAGCCGGCGGCGGACCAAGTGGTGATCAACCCAGATCGATTACTACGGTCTTCAGCTCGGTGAAGCTGTCGAAGGCGAAGCGGCCGCCAACGCGGCCGATCCCGCTGCGCGAGCCGGCGCGGCCGCCGAAGGGGAGATGCGTCTCCCAGTAGTTCGAAGACGCGTTGACATTGACCCACCCGGCCCGCGCGGCTTCCGCGAAGCGAAGCCCCCGAGCGAGGTCGCGCGTGAACACGGCCGCCAAGAGCCCGTACGGGATTCCTCGATCGTCGCGAGCGCCTCGTCCTCGCTCCGGATTGTCCGGATGGGAACAACCGGGCCGAAGGTCTGGTCTCGGGCGACCTCCATCTCCTCGCTGACGCGGTCGAGTACCGTCGGCTCGTAGTAGAGCTGCGTCGGGAACCCGCTCACGCGGGCCCCGCCGGCAACGAGCTCCGCGCCGCGATCGAGCGCATCCCGCACGTGCTCGTCCATCTTCGCCGCGACCGGCTCGTTGTTCAGCGGGCCCATGTTCGTCGCAGCGTCGAAGGGGTCGCCGAGCCTGACCTCCTGCGCCCGCTCGGTCACCTTGTCGCGGAACTCGTCGTGAACGGCCTCGTGGACGAGAAAGAGCTCGCCGGCCGTGCAGCTCTGCCCGGCGCACAGAAAGGAGGCGGTCACACTGGCCTCGACGGCCTTGTCGATGTCGGCATCGTCGAGCACGACGACGGGCCCGTTGCCGCCCATCTCGAGCAGGAGGGCCTTTCCGGCGGCGCGCGCGGCGATCTTGTAGCCCGTCTCGGTGGAGCCGATGAACCCGATCGCGTGGGTGCCCGGGCTGGCCACGATCTCGTCGCCGACGACGCTCCCGGGCCCGGTGA
>DATNOU010000149.1:0-3877 GCA_035601195.1 Gaiellaceae bacterium
TCGCGCCGGGCTTCGCCCGGGAACTGAGGCAGGTTGCTGCGGCGGCCGGTGTCCAGTGGTGGATTGTTCTAGCCGTCGTGCGTGCGCGCGGCGGCGACGGAGCCGTTCCTGCCGGCTCCCTCCCACTCGAACGTCTCGCAGATCGGCTGACTCTCCTCCACGCCGACATTCACCCGCGCAGGGCCGTGCTCGGTCTGAGCAAAGGCGATCGGACTTTCACGGATCAGGTGATGGCGCTCGCTCGGTACGACCGCGCAGTCGGGCTGCGTGCGCTCGTGCGAGGGCTCGAGTCGGCGAAGCCTCGACTGGAGCGGAGGATCCTGCGAGACGAGCGCATTGACATCTACGCCGGGGGGCGGGCCGACATCGCAGCGCACCGCGTCAACGTCCGAATCCTCGTGCTGATTCGTTATCTGCGCGTGACGTTCAGGCAGGCGACCGTCTCGAGCCTCTTCACGGGGCACCGCTATTTCGCTCGTCCGGGCGTTGTCTCCGCGCATATGTCCGGGCTCGCAGTGGACATTGCCGGAGTCGCCTGGACTCCGATCAGCGGCCACCAGGCGCCGAACGGCGTGACGGAGAAGGCCGTCAAGGCCATTCTTCTCCTCCCAGCCGAACTGCAGCCGCAGCAGGTGATCTCGCTCCTCGGGCTCGGCGGTCCGTCGTTCCCGCTCGCGGATCACTACGACCACATCCATATTGGCTACTAGGGTCCGGCCGGCCGCCTCGGGGGCCGCATCTCTCGAGTCCCCGCCTTCGGCGCTGCGCGTCTTCGCCGTAGTCACCTGGCCGGTCAGAAAGCTCTTGGGTGGCCTCGACGGCCTCGTCGCCGTACTGGATCGCAATCCGGTGAGCAATGCGGCAGGGGCCGTTCGCGTTCGCCGCGGTCTGGCAGCCCTGATCACGGTCTTCGCCATGGTCTATGAGGTGCAGAGTGCGCTGCACGGTAGCCTGATCTCTCCAGTCGCCATCCTCATGCTCATGGTCGCCTTCGCCGTGTACACGAACCGGGGAGGGCGTTTCCTGCGCGACTGGGTCCCCGTCGTGCTTGGGCTCGTCGCCTATGGAGCCACGGTCTCGGCTGTGCCGTCGCTCGGCCTCGGAATCCATTACTTGCCTCAGATCGACGCCGACCGGGTTCTCGGGTTCGGAACCCTCCCGACTGCATGGCTCCAGGACCACCTGTATCAGGGAGGGACCGGGCCGCTTGAAGTGTTCTCCGTGGCCATGTACCTCTCGCACTTCATCGCCCCGCTCCTGCTGGCGTTTCTCATCTGGGCGGCGTGGAACGGCCGTGGTTTCGCCGACTTGCTCTTCGGCCTCCTTGTCGTCTCCATTCTTGGCAGCATCACGTTTCTGCTCGCGCCGACCGCGCCGCCCTGGCTCGCTGCCGAGCAAGGGCTCATCGCGCCCATCCATCCGATCATCAAGGACGGCCTCATCGATCTACACCTGAACACGCTTGCCGCTCACAAGGGTGATGCCTCGAGCTACAACGTGGCGGCCGCGATCCCGTCGCTGCACGTCGCGTGGCCGGTACTGGCCCTGCTCGTGATCCGAAAGCATCGCCTCCCCCGCTGGCTCTTCGCCGTGCAGGGGCTACTCACGGCCGGAGTCGTGTTCGCCGTCGTCTACACGGGCGAGCACTATCTCGTTGACGCCGTTGTCGGCGTCTTCTACGCGCTCGCAGCCTGGTGGCTCTTACAACGCGCCCTGGGAGCCGGACGCGTGCTGCGAGCCGCAGCTGCGACGTCCGACTAGGTCCTTGGGTTCCAGGATCGCCACGCTCAGGCGTTCTGACGGGACGCTCGTTTGCGAACGGTGCGTTCTTGCTTTCTCGGCACCGGCGCGGATGAAGGGACTGCTGGGGCGCAAATCGCTCCCTGCGGGCGAGGGCGTGCTTCTCCGGCCGGCGGGCTCGATTCAGACCATGTTCATGCGCTTCGCCATCGACGCCGTTTTCCTCGACCGGGACCTGAGAGTCGTCGACGTAATCCCGAACCTGCGTTCGTGGCGGCTCGCGGGTCGGCGCGGCGCCCGGACCGTACTCGAGCTTCCTGCAGGGGAGGCGTCGCACCGCGGCATCCGGCCGGGCGAGCGGCTCGTGCTAGGCGAAGAAGAGCGCCACGAGCCCGCCGAACGCTAGGAACGGTCCGAACGGGATCGTTCGCCGCCGCGCTTCTTGTCCTCCGCGGAGGAGGATGGCGCAGGCGACGAGGAAGACGGCCAGCAAGGCGACGACCAGGGCAGAAACGACCGCAGCTCCGAGGCCCGCGCCGAGGAGCAGCGCGAGCTTCACGTCCCCCATTCCCATCCCCTGCGGATAGACGAGGATCGGGAGCAAGAAAAACAGCGCCGCGCCGATCGACGCGAGCACCCATTCGAGTCCTCGATCCGGGAAGAAAAGGAGCTGGGACGCCAGGACGACAGCCGTGGCCGGCAGGACGATGCGGTCCGGGATGATCCGACGCTCCAGGTCGATCACCGATAAGACGAGCAACACGACTGCGAAGAAAGATCCGATGAAGGCCTCCGGCTCGAGCCCGAACCGGGCGAAGCAGCCGGCGACGAGGACGAGCCCCGCAAACGCCGCTGCGGCGTTCCGCGTCCGAAAAGCAGGCGACTCGATTGCGGCGCCGACCGGCGGACCTTCGCTCGGGGTGGACAAACTAGTGCCGCTCCGCGCGCACTTCGTTCAGACCGACGTGCATGCGCTCGAGGTTCGCCGCGAGCTCGTCGAAGGACTCCCACTTGGGATGGACGTGGAGGTTCGTGACCTCCGGGATGTGGTCGTCCTCCGCAACGAGCACTACCGTCGTGCCGGCATGCAAAGCCTCGACCACCGCGGCGGTACGCGCGGCCTCGGACAGCGAGCCCGTGGCGTCCAGGATCAGCACGTCAGGGCGATTTCTCTCGACGGTCGGGAGCACGTCACTGACCTTGCGGAGCACGGAGACCTTCAGCCCGGCTCGCGCGAGGAGGAACCCGGCCATCCGCTGGAAGCGGCGGTCCTGAGCCGCCACGAGCACATGGAGGCGATGGAGCGCCTGGACGTTCCCCAGGTCCGGAGGAGCTTCTGACATCGGTGATTCCTGCCTGCCTGAATTTCCTCGCTTCAGGCATGCGGGTACACCGCCCAACGGGAGGGATGAAACAGGTCCTTGGTCGGGTGTGGCCGCTGGTGGCCGGCCACCCTAGACGTATTCGTACAGCGGGCTGTCGACGAGGCCGTGCTCGTAGGCATATCGAGCCGCCTCGGTTCTGTTGGCGAGATCGAGCTTCCGGTAGATGTTGGTGAGGTGGAACTTCACCGTCTGCTCCGTCACCCAGAGCTCCTTGCCGATGGCCGAGTTCGAAAGGCCTCGTGCGACCGCTTTCAGGATCCCAAGCTCTCGCTCGGTCAAGCCGCTGGCTTTTCCGACCGCGGCGTCGCTCGACTCGGGAACCCCGATCGCGTGGAAGACGGTGCCTTCCACCGCCTGCCGGATCGCCGACGGAAGGTCCACAGGGTTGACGCTCTTGACGATGTAGCCGCTCGCTCCATGCCGAAAAGCTGCCTGGATGTGCTCCGGATCGCTGAAGACCGAGAGCACGATGACCTTCACCTTCGGACAATGCTTGCGGATCCCGTCCAGGCACAGAAGCCCGTCCATCTGTGGCATCCGCATGTCGAGCAAGACGACGTCGGGACTCAACCGACGTACGAGTGGAAGCACCTGGCTCCCGACCGATGCCTCCCCGACGACCTCGATGTCTTCCGCCGGCTCGAGGGCATGTCGGATGCCCTCGACCATCAGGCGGTGATCGTCCGCAATAAGAACCTTCATGGCCGCAGCTCTCCCCTTCCGCTTTGACTTCTCTCCCACAAGAATCCAAA
>DATNOU010000150.1:0-1592 GCA_035601195.1 Gaiellaceae bacterium
TCGTCGCAACACCTCGTGATGGAGGTGGTGCGCGATGGGTGCTGGCAAGCGTCAGCAGGCGATTCGAGCGATGCGCGGGCAGATGTGGTCGCCGGGCCGGCCGTCGGTGGCGCAGCGGGAGGATCGGCAGCGTTTCTGGCGGGCGATCGCGGCTGGGTGCTCAAGCGAGGACGCGGCCGCCGCGGCGGGCGTTTCGCAAGCGGTTGGCAGCCGGTGGTTCCGCGACGGTGGCGGGATGCCGCCAATCTCGTTGGCCCCGCTGTCGGGGCGCTATCTGTCGTTCGCTGAGCGGGAAGAGATCGCGATTCTTCACGCCCAGCAGGTGGGGGTGCGCAGGATTGCTCGCCGTCTGGGTCGGTCGGCGTCGACGATCTCGAGGGAGCTGCGCCGTAACGCCTCGACGCGTAGCCACTCGCTCGCGTACCGCGCGACGACAGCGCAGTGGCATGCCGAGCGACGCGCCAGCCGCCCGAAGGTCTCGAAGCTCGCCGCGAACGAGGCGTTGCGGACGTACGTGCAGGACCGTCTCGCCGGCGCAATCGCCAGACCCGACGGCCCGGCCGCGGGGCCTGAGGTGCGCTGGATCGGCCGGCGCCATGGACGTCGCAAAGATCGGCGTTGGGCGCAGTCGTGGAGCCCCGAGCAGATCGCCAACCGGCTCCCGCTCGACTTTCCCGATGATCCCTCGATGCGGATCTCGCACGAGGCGATCTACCAGTCCCTCTACGTCCAGGGCCGTGGCGCGCTGCGCCGCGAGCTGACGGCGTGTCTGCGCACGGGTCGGGCGCTGCGGGTGCCGCGCGCCCGCACACGTGGACGCGGCAAGGGCTTCGTGCGGCCGGAGATCATGATCAGCGAGCGGCCGGCCGAGGCGGAGGACCGCGCGGTGCCCGGTCACTGGGAAGGCGACCTGATCCTCGGACTCGACAGCTCCGCGATCGGCACGCTCGTCGAGCGGACGACCCGCTACGTGATGCTGCTGCACCTGCCGCGCATGAACGGGCACGGCGATGGGCCACGTGTCAAGAACGGGCCTGCGCTGGCCGGGCACGGCGCCGAAGCCGTTCGCGACGCGATCGCCGCCACGATCCTGACGCTGCCCGAGCAGCTACGACGCTCGCTGACCTGGGATCAGGGCGCGGAGATGGCCGAGCACGCCCAGCTGCGGATCGACACCGGCATCGACATCTACTTCTGCGACCCCCACAGCCCCTGGCAGCGCGGCTCGAACGAAAACACCAACGGCCTGCTCCGCCAGTACTTCCCCCGCGGCACCGACCTCAGCCGACACAGCACCGACGAGCTGGCCGCCGTCGCGCTCGCACTCAACACCCGCCCCCGCAAGACCCTCAGCTGGCGCACACCCGCTGAAGCCCTCAACGATCACCTGCTGACCAGTGCCGCCTGACAGCACGACGCCCAACTCCAGCCGACACGACAAGTGGGAGGAGACGCGGCGGACCCGCGTCGGCAATCGCTCCAGCGGCTACGCCGCCTCCGCGATCGCCGACGCGCAACCAAGCATCGCCGGTCAAGGAACTATCATGCGCCCTCTCAACTGGCAGTGTTGCGACGACCGGTTGAACTCGGGC
>DATNOU010000151.1:0-31241 GCA_035601195.1 Gaiellaceae bacterium
ATTCGCCGACGGCTTCGGCGGCTCGAATCGCCACGTAGTCGACTACCTGACGGAAGTCGTGCTCACGATGCTCGATACCGAGCAGCGTGACTTCCTCGTCGAGACGTCGATTCTCGAAACGATGTGCGCACCGTTGTGCGACGCCGTGACCGCGCGGGGTGGGTCGGCGGAGATGCTCGCTGAACTAGAGCGCGCGAATCTTTTTCTGATCCCGCTTGACGATCACCGTGAGTGGTATCGCTATCACCCTCTCTTCGGAGGTCTCCTGCAGGGCCGGTTGACGGAACGCGAGGCAGGCGCCGCGCAGGAGCTGCATCGACGCGCCTCAGCGTGGCTCGCTGACGCCGGCTACACCGAAGAAGCGGTTCGACACGCGATCGCCGCCGGGGAGATGGAGGCGGCGACGAATTTGGTCGTCGAGAGGTGGCTATCGCACCCCCTCATTCATCTCGGACGGGGCGAGGCGGTCATCCCGTGGCTAGAACCGATTCCTTCTCGAGCGCTCCACGATGACCCCAGGCTCGCCTTGGTCGAGGCGTGGGCGATGAGCATGCTTCATCGCCGCGAGGAGGCCGCCGAGGCACTCGAGGTGGTCGAGACGATCGGCCCCAAACTGGCACTTCCGGACGGAAGCTCGGTGGACGCCGTGGCCTCGCTTCTCCGCGCCTGTTTTCCCTGGGACGACGTCGGCCAAGCAATGCAGGCGGCAAAAGAGACGCGAGAGCTCGAGGGCGCGCTCAGCCCTTGGTGGCAGCCGGCATCGCTTCTTGCAACCGGGCGAGCGAACTACCTCGCGGGTCAACCGGAGAATGCGAGGAGGCCGCTCGAGCAGGCGGCCCTACTCGGAGGTCGATTGCACCAGTGGCTCATCGTCTCTGCCGCGCAGGGCATCCGCGCGCGCATTGCCTTGGCTGGTGATGACCTCGAGGAAGCAGAAGTATGGGCATCGGAGGCCGTCCACACGATCGAGGTGCGGGGCCTCTCAGACGAACCGGGCTCCGGTATCGCCTACGTCGCTCTTGGAGCCGTGCGGGCGCGGCAAGGGCTTGTTGATCAGGCCGCTGAGCTGATCGAGAGGGGCCTTGTCCGGCTGCGAGCGCGCGGGGAGCAGCTCGACATGGCCGACGCCCTCCTCGTCCTTGCTCCCGTTCGACGCATCCTTGCCACGTTGGCCGAGGCACGCGGACTGGTGGAGGACGCGAGGGCCTTGATCGAAGGCAGCGCCAACCCCGGGATGCTTTACGAGCGCCTCGAGGAGGTGGCTCGCACCCTGACGCCCGCGCACCGCAGGATCGAGGGCGACAGCGAGCTGACCGAACGAGAGGTCGAGGTCCTCCGCTACCTGGCTGAGGGTCTCGCGAAAAGAGATATCGGCAAGGTGCTCTTCCTCTCGTACAACACGATCCACTCACACACGAAGTCGATCTACCAAAAGCTCCGAGTTTCCTCACGTCAGGCCGCCATCGAGCGGGCGCGTGAACTCGGGGCACTGTAAGCCCCGCGTTGGAAAACGCGGCAGTGCGCGGCCTGTGCAACCACAGCGCCCTACACTCGTTGACTCTTTAGACAACAGCCCTGGGCGCACTTCACGGGTGACCAGGCAAGCCGGCTTGACGACCCGGGACGTGTGGATGAGCCGCGGCCCAGGCGCCGGCACCTTCTGAGAGCCTCAGGCGTCATCTGCACACACTGCTGAGTCGTGCAGCCAGTACCTCTCATCCGCATGACTCCCATCTCAGGTGCCGCGCCGTCCGGGGCGAACGAGTAGCGTGGTTACGCGCAGTTTTCTTCGAATCGCCCCAGATCCTCTCTCCCTCACATTCGTCACACGTTCCTACCCGTTTGTGGGTTGAGCCCGTTGCGTAGGGGGACGATGGTTATGTACATGCGAGGGTTTCTGAACTATTGCCGCAGTCCGAGGGGACGGCTGGTAGTCAACGTCGTCTCCGGGCTGATCGCCGTGACCGTGGCGGTGCTTGCGGCGCGCCATTTTGCGGAGACCGGCTGGCCGCTCGCACACGCCGACCTGCGGCTTCTCTTAGCGGCAAGCGGTTTCTTCCTCCTCGCTTACCTCTTCAAGGCACTGGGTTGGCATCGGCTCTTCGCGGGAAGCGATCGGCCGAGCTCAATGGCCCTCGCGGCTGCGGGTGGCGCCGCGACTGTCGGCGGTGCTGCGCTCCCCGGTCGCTTCGACGATGTCGTGCGCGTCGCCGTCGTCCGTCGCTACTCGGGCGTCCAGTGCGTTCCCACCGTCTGCTTCTCCCTCTTCATGCTTGGTCTTATCGACGCGGCGGCGCTGATGCCGCTCGCGTCGTCGGCCGCCGCAACGTCCGACAGCTCTGTCGGCGTGCGAGCGGCCATGGGTGTAGTCGCGCTCGCGGGTCTCGGGGCCGCGATCCTCGTCGTAGCGCTCCCGCGGCTTGCGGAGAGCGCGTGGCTGATCCGCTTCCGCGTTGCGCGTTGGGTAAGCGCCCGCGTGATCTCTCCGCGTGAGGCGTGGAAGTCATGGATCCTCGTCCTCTCCTCCTGGCTCGCCCGCGCGATCGGGCTCTTCTTCCTCCTCGCAGCGCTCAGCGTCTCCCTTTCGTTCCCGCTCGCGGTTGCCTTCCTCGTGGCCGCGGCGGCGTCCGCCGCGCTGCCCATCGCCCCGGCCGGAGCCGCCACACAGGCCGGCGCGGGGGCCGCCATCCTCATCGCTAGCGGGATCGGCACCGCGGACGCAGTTGCCTTTGCGATCGCGGCACAGGCTGTGCTCATCCTCGTCGGCGCGGTCGTGATCGTGATCGCCGCCGTCTGGGGCGGCGGCCAGCGTCTCCGCGTCGCGCGCGCCTCGAGCTAGCCGGGAAGCGCCTCGAGCACCCGCTCGGCGTGCCCTTCGGGCTTCACACGCCGTAGAGCCCTGGCCACGTTGCCGTGCTCGTCGATGACGAAGGTCGAGGCTCAATGCCCATCGACTTGCGCCCGAACCTATTGCGCTCCACCCAGACGCCGTAGTCGTCTGCGACGCGATGGCCGGGGTCGGCGAGGAGCGTGAACGGCAGCGAGTACTTCTCGCGGAAGCGGGCGTGCGAGGCCTCGTCGTCGGGACTGACCCCGAGAACGACGGCGCGTCGTTCCCGGAAGAGGGAGTAATGGTCGCGTAGCTCACAGGCCTGAGTCGTGCAGCCCGGCGTGTCGTCTTCGGGATAGAAGTAGAGGATGACCGGACGGCCGCGGAGGCCAGATAGCCGGATGCGCTCGCCCGTGTCGGTCGCGAGCTCGAAGTCGGGTGCCGGGCCGCCTTCCTCGACCATCCTCGCCAGTGTACGGAAGCTAGGGTTCCCGACCGTGCTGGAGCTGCATCAGCTCAACGCCTTCGTTCTCGTGGCCACAAACCTGCTCGCGTCCGGGTGGGGGGCTTCCTACTTGCTGCGCAAGCGCTACCCCGGCCGCGTCTATGCGCACGTGCTGGCCGCCGGCCAGGCTCTTCTCATCGCGCAGGTCGCCCTGGGTCTCCTGCTTCTCTCCGACGGACGGCGAGCACCGGACCAGCTGCACTATCTCTACGGCACCCTGGCGCTTGTCGCGGCCCTGGCGCCCTGGCTCTATGCGCCGCCCGTGCCCGCGCGCCGGCTCGCCTGGTTCGTGGGAGCTACCCTGTTTGCAACCGCACTGTCTGTGCGCGCCTACTCGACCGCCTAGTGAGCCGCATCAACCCAACTCTCCGCGGCTTCGCGATCATCGTCCTGATCGCGGTCGTCATCACGCTCCTGAACTTTCAGAACGCGCTCAACAGCCTCCTGCTGATCGCGAGAATCGCCTTCTTCCTCGCGATCGCGTTCTTCCTCTTCCTGCTCTGGCGCGAGCGGCGGGAGGAGATCTCCATGTGGGGAGCGCGGTCGCGCGTCGTCTTCTACGGAGCCGTTCTGCTCGCCGTTGCCAACATCGGAGCCTCGTTCACGGCCTATCCCGACGGGGGTCTGGAAACTCTGGTGTTCGTGGCCGTCTTCGTCGCGTGCGGCTACTCGCTCTGGCGCACGTGGCGCAGCGAGCACACGTACGGGTATTAGGAAAAACTCTAGGCGGACTCGACGCGCGCAGAGGCGCCGTCGAGCGAATCCAGGATCTGCGGAAGCTCCTGCGCCGTGCCTACGAAGATGGGCGTGTCGCGCTCGGTGTAGCGGCTCGCCTCGGTCTCGCGGAGCGTCATCATCAAGTGGAGGAAATCGGCGGGCGCCTCGCATTCGAAGGCCGTCATGAACTCCTGGTCATCGATTCCGAAGGAGTACGTAGTGTGGTTCGTGATCGTGACGAAGCGGCTTCCGACGGCGGCGTGCTCGGCCATCGCCCGGCGGCGGTCGTCGATGGGCAGCGCGTACCACTCGCGCTTCTTCACGAATGGGTAGACGACGAGATAGGGCGCTCCCCGCGGGACGACTCTGCGCGGACGCTTGCTCTTGTCCTCGAAGTACTGAGACGGCTTGGTCGCCGCGAGATAGGAATACGGAGTCTCCAGGTAGCCGGCCATGGGGCTCGCATTCACATCGACGGCGAGCTCCCGCAGGTCGTCGTAGCGCTCGGTCAGCTTCCAGAACATGAAGTCGACCTCGGGACGCACGCCGACGAGGCTGTACGTGCGGAGCTCCATCCGCTCTTGCCATCCTGCGACGACGTCGGCGAGCGCTTCCTTGCCGGCTGCGCGCTCCTCGACAGGGAGCCGCCTCCAGGCGGGGTCGACCCTGTACAGCGTGTACGCGACGTATTGAGTCGAGCTCTCCGCTGCCACGGCGCAATCGTAGCCGCTCGCGTTACGCCTTCCGCCCTACCTTGAAGGTGCGGGCCGCCCGCTACACGCGGGCGAGCGGGCGACCCGCTTTCAAGCGGATTCGCCAGCGACGGCGAGCGTGACGCCGAGCTCCGGGACCTGACTCACCTCGGCAGAGCGCGTGAAGAGCCCCTCGCGGGACATCAGAAAGAGCTCCGGAATGATCTCGGCTCGGATTTCGCCACCGGAGAAGACGCGCACGACCGAGCTCTGCGAGACCGCGACGGCAGTCGCTTTTGTCTCACGGCTCACCGAAGCAGCGGCGGCGTGCCGCGTTCCCAGGCCAGGCAGGAAGTTCGTGGGCGAGAGATCCACGTCGATATAGCGGCCGGCGGAGACGAACGTGCCGTCGTCGGCGACGACGAAGGCGCCGTCCAGCTGGGACAGCTCCTTGACGGTCTCGCGAAAGTCGGGCCGCTCGGCGCGCAGAAGGTCGGCGGGATGGCCTTGAAGAGGGTCGAGCAGGAGGGGACGCGACCTGGCCAG
Organism: Gaiellaceae bacterium; assembly: GCA_035601195.1. Taxonomy (GTDB): domain Bacteria; phylum Actinomycetota; class Thermoleophilia; order Gaiellales; family Gaiellaceae; genus JAIBJP01. Next base: position 5,291 of record DATNOU010000151.1, read on the forward strand.
GACGTTGTCGACGTCTCCGATCACGAAGAGCGTGCCGACCTTGCGGCCCTCGCGGCCCTCGCGCGCGAGCTCGACCGCGAGCTGAACGACAGCTTCGAGGGCTCGCTTGCGCAAGCTGGAGCAGTGCGTGCTCTTGGACACGGGGCCATAAGCCGTGCCGAACCATTCCTGCCGGCCGTTCTCAGCCATTACTCCTACGAACGAGCCGGGCCCCCGCCGTAATCCCTAGCATCGTGGCATGTCCGAACGGCTCGCCGAGCTCATCCGCGAGCACCAGCCCTGCGTTGTGCTCACGGGCGCCGGCGTCTCCACTGAGAGCGGGATCCCCGATTTCCGCTCCCCGACGGGCATGTGGGCGCAGTTCGACCCTCTCGAGTACGCAACCCTCGGCGCCTTCCAGCGCGACCCGGAGAAGGTTTGGCGCTTCTATGCGCACCGCTTCTCGATGCTGACCGACGCCGAGCCGAATCGGGCTCACCTGACGCTTGCGGAGCTGGAGAGGTATGGCCTGCTCCGCGCCGTGATCACGCAGAACATCGACCTTCTCCATGAGCGGGCCGGCAGCCGCGAGGTCGTCGAAGTGCACGGCTCGATCCGCACGTCGACTTGCCTCTCTTGTGGGGCGCGTTACCCGCTCGACGAGGTCTTGGGGCTGCTGGACGCCGGCGCACCTCGCTGCACAGCCTGCGGCGACGTGCTGAAACCGGACGTCGTTTTCTTCGACGAGCTGCTTCCCGACGAGGCTATCGACCGCGCGTACGAGCTGGCCGGCGAGGCGCGCTTACTCCTCGTCGTGGGCTCGTCGCTCGAAGTGTGGCCGGTCGCGGAGCTCCCGCTCGTCACCCTCCGGGGCGGCGGCAAGGTTGCGGTCGTCAACGACGGTCCGACATCCGCCGACGACCGCGCGGAGCTCAAGCTCGCCGGCAACGCAGGAGAGATCCTCGAGGCGACCCTCGCCGCCTTGACCTAAACGGACGATTTGTGTTCCACGTGTTCGCCCCCAAACGCTTCGCACACGAAGTGTCCGAGCCAAGACGACTTTGTGCGCGTGGAACACAAGCGCAGTCCGCTCCTGGGCGCCACGAGAGGCCGAACGGGGCCCGGCTAGGCTAGGCCTGATGGCCACCGCGACGACCGACCGCACGGAACGGATCGAAGCCCAGCTCAAGGCGCTCCCGGCGAAGCCGGGTGTCTACCTGTTCCGTGCTCCGAACGACACGGTCCTTTACGTCGGCAAGGCGAAGTCCCTCCGGTCCCGAGTGCGTTCCTATTTCCGCGCCGGCGACGCGCGCAGGGGACTCGACCGCCTGACGAGCCGCGTCGACCGCATCGAGGTCGTCGTCACGAGCACGGAGACCGAGGCCTTTCACCTCGAGCAGAACCTCATCAAACGCCATCGGCCGCCGTTCAACGTGCGACTGCGGGACGACAAGTCCTATCCGTACATCGCCGTTACGGTCGACGACGACTTTCCGCGGGTGATGTTCACGCGCGAGCGCCATCGGCGCGGGGTCGTCTACTTCGGCCCGTACGCGAACGCGAAGAAGGTGCGGGAGACGCTCGACGTCCTCAACCGCGTGTTCCGCTTCCGGCCCTGCGAAGGGCCCCAGCCGGGCCGGCATTCGGGGATTCCCTGCCTCGACTACCACATCGACCGCTGCCTGGCCCCCTGCGTTGCCTACGTCTCGAAGGAGGCCTACCGCGAGATCATCGACGGGGTCATCGACTTCCTCTCGGGGGAGACCCAGCCGATCCTCGATCAACTGGATGAGCGGATGCGCGCCGCGTCCGAGCGGCAGCACTTCGAAGAGGCGGCCCGCATGCGCAACCGCCTTGTCTCGGTCCGCCATCTCGCCGAGCGCCAGGCCGCTGACAAGCGGGCAATCGGCACCGTCGACGTGATCGGCGTCGCCTCGGCCGACGGAACGGCGGCCGTACAGGTCTTCCCTCTCCGGGGAGGCCGACTCTCCGACCGCCACAGCTTCTTCCTCGAGAACGTGTCGGGCCAGGACTTAGAGTCGCTCGTGGAGGCCTTCTGCCTCGAGTACTACGGCAGCGCTCCGAGCATCCCGCCCTTGATCGTCGTGCCCCCGGACGCGGGGAAGCTCGCAGGTCTCGAGGAGTTCCTGTCCGACCTCCGTGGGACGAGGGTCGAGGTGCGTCCGGCGCAGAGGGGGGAGAAAAGGCGGCTGCAGGAGCTCGCGCAGCAGAACGCCGAGCTCGCGCTCGAAAGCGACACTATGCGCAGCGAGCGCACTCGCCTACGCCGCATCGAGGCCCTCGAGGAGCTCCGCGAGCAGCTCAACCTCGAGAGCCTGGCGATCCGGATCGAGTGCTTCGACATCTCCAACATCCAGGAGTCGGCGCCGGTGGGCTCGATGGTGGTCTTCCAGGATGCGGTACCCAAGAAGGCCCATTACCGCAAGTTCGGAATCCGCCACGAAGGCGGCCAGGACGACTTCGCGATGATGGCGGAGGTCGTGTCGCGCCGCTTCGCGCGCGCTCGACCGGCCACTTCGGCCGCGGATTACGACGAAGGTTTCGCCGCCGTCCCCAACCTCGTCGTCATCGACGGTGGCAAGGGTCAGCTCTCGGCCGCGCTGGCGGCCATGCACCAGTTCGACCTCCCTCGAGTCGCCGTGATCGCGCTCGCCAAGCGAGCGGAGGAAGTGTTCGTTCCCGGCCGCCCCGACCCGATCGTGCTCGACCCGAGCTCGGCGGGGCTACAGCTGCTCCAGCGGATCCGTGACGAGGCGCACCGCTTCGCGGTCGGGTTCCACCGCCAGCGGCGGGACAAGGAGGCCCGGGAGTCGATTCTCGACGCGCTTCCCGGCGTGGGCCCGGCACGCAAACGAGCGCTTTTGCGCCACTTCGGATCGCCGGAGCGGCTGCTGGCGGCGACGGCGGAGGAGCTCGAGGGCGTGCCCGGAGTCCCCTCCAAGACGGGGAGGCAGATCTACGCCGCGCTGCACAAGGCAGGCCGGGCATAACCGAACCGGCGGCGGTCGAGGAGGCCGGGCGCCGGTCAGTCGGGCCGCGGGCGGCTCTTCGCCTCATCGTCTCTCGCAGCTTCGCTCCCTACTTCGTCGGGAACGCTCTCTCGGCGAGCGGAACCTGGTTCCAGAACCTCGCGGGAGCGATTCTCATCTTCCGCCTGACGCATTCCGAGTTTCTTCTCGGCGTTCTCAGCTTCGCCCAGCTCGCCCCGATCCTCTTCCTCGCCCCGTGGACCGGAAGCGCCGCCGACCGCTTCGACCGCCGGCGCCTGCTGCTCGTGACGCAGCCGGCTGCCGCCGTCCTCTCCGCGACGCTCGCTCTTTTGACCCAGCTCGACGTGACCACCGCGGCGGTCGTGATCGGCTTCGGCTTCGGCCAGGGAGTCGTGACGGCCTCTCGACGCCGGCCCAGCAGGCGCTCTTCGTCTCGCTCGTCCCGCGCGAGGACGTGACCTCCGCGGTCGCGCTCAACTCGATGACCTTCAACATCGCCAGGGCAATCGGTCCTGCGGCGGCAGGCGCCGCGGTCGGCGGCTTCGGTATCGCGGCGGCCTTCGCGCTGAACTCCCTCTCCTACCTGCTGTTCACGGTGGCTCTGGTGCTGGTGAGGCCTCGCCGTCAGGAGCGGCCCGAGAGCTCTCGCCTCCGCGAGAGCATCGACCTCTTGCGGCGCGAGCCGCGACTCCTCGTGGCGCTGCTGATCGTCATGGCGGTCGGATTCGCCTCCGACCCCATCAACACACTCGCGCCTGCGTTCGCGCATGCGTTCGAGCGGCCGGACACGTTCTCCGGGTACATCATCGGCGTCTTCGGCGCGGGTGCAGTCATGGCCGCTTTTCTCTTCGCCGGCCGACCCGCGTCGCGGGTGCGGACGGCCGTTACCCTGACCGTTCTGGGCGCGGGCGTGATCGGCTTCTCGCTCTCGCCCTGGCTCTCGGTCGGCCTGGCGGTGCTCTTCTTTGCGGGCTTCGGCTATCTCGCCTCGAACACGGCGGCAACGAGCTTCCTCCAGCTCGGGGTGGCGGAGAGCGAGCGGGGCCGGATCATGGCCCTGTGGGCGATCGCCTTTCTCGGCCTGCGGCCGGTGGCCAGCCTGATCGACGGCGCGATCGCGTCGGCTGCCGGAGTTCGTGTTGCGGGCGTCGCGCTGGCCGCCCCAGCGCTGCTCGCCGCGGCTCTGCTCGCTAGGTGGCGTCCCCAGCCCCGTCCGACCCCATGAACGGATAGCGATAGTCGGTCGCAGGCAGGAAGGTCTCTTTGATCGTGCGCGGGCTCACCCAGCGGATCAGGTTCCACACCGAGCCTGCCTTGTCGTTCGTTCCGGACGCGCGCGAGCCGCCGAACGGCTGCTGGGCGACGACGGCGCCGGTCGGCTTGTCGTTCACGTAGAGGTTCCCGGCCGCGTAGCGAAGCTTGTCCTCGGCCTCGACCACGGCCTGCCGGTCGTCGGCGAAGACCGCTCCCGTGAGCCCGTAGGGAGCTGTGCGGTCGATGAGCTCGAGCGTGTCGGTCCACTTGGCCTCGGGATAGACGTATGCCGTCACGACGGGCCCGAAGAGCTCGTCGCGGAGGAGGCGGAAGTTGGGGTCGGCCGTCTCGATCACGGTCGGCTCGACGAAGTAGCCCTCGCTGTCGTCGACGCCGCCGCCGACGAGCACCTTCGACTTCGCGTCGCTCTTCGCTTCCTCGATGGCCTCCTTCTGAGTCTTGAAGGAACTTGCGTCGATGACGGCTCCCATGAAGTTGGAGAAATCGGACACGTCGCCCATCTTGAGGCCCCCAACCTGCTCGACGAGCCGCTCGCGCAGCTCCGGCCAGAGGTTCGCGGGCGCATACACGCGTGACGCCGCGGAGCACTTCTGTCCCTGGTACTCGAAGGAGCCGCGCACGATCGCCGTGGCGACTTCCTCGGCGCTCGCTGTCGGATGGGCGACGATGAAGTCCTTGCCGCCCGTCTCGCCGACGATGCGCGGATAGTTGCGGTACGTCTCGATGTTGCGGCCGACGGTCTTCCACATGGACTGGAAGACCGGCGTCGAGCCGGTGAAATGGACTCCGGCCAGGTCGGGGCTCCCCAGGGCGGCGTCGCCGATCTCCTTGCCCGGCCCGTAGGCCAGGTTGATGACGCCGTCGGGAAGACCGGCCTCCTGGAGCAGGCGCATGACGTAGTACGCCGAAAGCATCGCGGTGCCTGCGGGCTTCCAGACGACCGTGTTGCCCAGGAGCGCCGGGGCCGTGGGGAGGTTGCCGCCGATAGCCGTGAAGTTGAACGGCGTCACCGCGAAGACGAAGCCCTCGAGCGGCCGATATTCCATGCGATTCCAGGCACCCGGCGCGGACATCGGCTGCTCCTCGTACATCCGTGTCATCAGCCACGGGTTGAAGCGCCAGAAATCCGTCAGCTCGCAGGCGGCGTCGATCTCGGCCTGGTGGGCCGTCTTCGACTGACCGAGCATCGTGGCCGCGTTCAGTGTGTCGCGCCACGGGCCTGCCAGGAGCTCTGCCGCGCGCAGGAAGACGGAGGCGCGTTCCTCCCACGGCAGGCGGTGCCAGTCCTCCCAGGCCTCGCCCGCAGCTTTGATCGCCATCTCGACCTCCGCGGCGCCGCCCTGGTGGACATCGGCGAGCACGTGATCCTTGTCGTGGGGCATCACGGCCTGACTCATGGTCCCCGTTGTCACGTCCTTGCCCCCGATCACGAGCGGGATCTCCGGGCGCTCGCGCTTCATCTGCTCGAGACGCACCTGGAGGCTTGCGCGCTCGGGCGAGCCGGGCGCGTAGTCCCGAATCGGCTCGTTACGCGGAGGCGGAGGGCGAAAGATCGCTGGAGCGCTCATCCACGGGCATTGTATTGCCGTGGAAGTGGTGCAGTACGAGGTCGAAGGCTGGGGTGTGGGGGAGCTCTGGCTCGACGACGGGCGGGTCGTGAATCACGAGCTGCCGCGGGCGCGGGAGCCCGTCCGCCCGGCGAGGCATCCGGTCGTCGAGCGCGTGCGGGCGTATTTCGCAGGCGAGCCAGTCTCCTTCGACGACGTGGACCTCGACTTCTCCTGGGCCACACCGTTCCAGACGGGTGTGGCGGACGCGCTTCGGGCGATCCCGTTCGGCGAGACCGTCACGTACGGCGAGCTCGCTGCGCTGGCGGGCCACCCCAATGCCCAGCGGGCAGCGGGGACGTTCTGCGCCAGGAACCGCTTCCCACTCTTCGTGCCGTGTCACCGCGTGGTGGCCGCAGACGGCCTCGGCTCGTACGGATCGCTCGGGCTCGAGTACAAGCGCCGACTCCTGGAGCTCGAAGGTGCTCTCTGAAAACGTCCGGGGCGAGCTCGCCGCAATCGAGCCGCGGAAGCCGTGCTGCCGCCTGGCGGAGCTTTCTGCGCTGATCCGCGGCGCAGGGAGCATTCACTTCCGCGGCCGCGGGCGGATCGCCGTGCATCTCGACGTTTCCAGCGCGGCTGTCGCGCGACGTGTCTTCACGCTCCTAAAGGGCTACGGCGTCGCCGGCGAGATCCACACATTCCGCCGCCAAGCCTTCGAGCGGGCCACGCGCTTCCGGATCAACATCGAGGACGACGCGCGGGCGGTGCAGACGCTGAACGAGATGGGTGTCGTGGACGCCCGGCTGGCGCCACTCGAGCGGCCGCCGGCGAGGGTGGTGAGCCGTGCCTGCTGCCGCGCTGCCTACCTCAGAGGAGCCTTCCTTGCGGCGGGCTCCGTCAGCGGTCCGCGGAACGCTCATCTCGAGCTTCGTGCTGCCAGCGTGGAAGGCGCCGAGCTCGTGGCTCGCCTGGGGCGGGAGGAGGGGTTTGCGCTAGCCGTTCGCGACCGCGGACGTCACGCCGTCACTTATCTCAAGGGACGAGAGGCGATCGCCGAGCTGCTCGCTTTCATGGGGGCGCAAGAGGCGGCTCTCGAGCTGGGGGAGAGCGCAGTCGTCGCCGCCACGAGGGCCCGCGCCAACAGGCTCGCCAATGCCGATCACGCGAACATCGTTCGCGCGAGCCGCGCGGCGGATGCGCAGCTGCGGGCGATCAGGCGCCTCGAGGCGGCCGGCCGCCTCGAGCACCTGCCCGCGGACCTCCGCGAGGTCGCCGATCTCCGCTCCCGACACCCCACCCTCTCGCTGGGCGAGCTCGCGCGCCGCCTGCGCCCGCCGGCGACAAAGGCCGCGGCGCACCGCCGCCTGGCGAAGTTGCAGAAGCTCGCCGAGCGGTAGCCTCCGACGCGCTTGATTCGCCGGTGAAAGGCGGGCGGAAGCCGGGGCTCTGCCCCGGGTCGTTCGCCGACCAGCGAATCGAGCGGGCCGGAGGAGAAGCTCCGAGGACGACCTCCCCCTCCGGTTGAACCGCACTCCGGACCGTGATGCCGGACGGGGTCTGAATCCGACATCCGACGAGCGCGGACCCGCTCAGATTTCACCCTATCGCCGCACCCGCTCAGGTGGCAAGAGGGATCCATCCAGGATTTGCCATTTCAGGGCGGATAGAATCGCCCCGCGGGGGGCACAGACCGGGAGGAGTTGATGAGCGTTCGCGTGGGAATCAACGGCTTTGGGCGGATCGGGCGGAACTTCTTCCGCGCCGCTCGCAAGCGCGGCGCCGACGTCGAGTTCGTGGCGGTCAACGACCTCGGCGACGCGAAGACGATGGCCCACCTGCTCAAGTACGACTCGGTCCTGGGCCCGTTCGACGACGACGTGGAGGCTGTCGACGGCGGTATCCGCGCAGGCGACGTCGAGCTCAGCCTCCTGAACGAGAGAGATCCGGCGGCGCTGCCTTGGAAGGACCTCGGCGTCGAGGTCGTTCTCGAATCCACCGGACTCTTCACGAAGCGCGACGACGCGCAGAAGCATCTCGAGGCCGGGGCGGAGAAGGTTGTGATCTCCGCGCCCGCGACGGATCCGGACGTCACCATCGTACTCGGCGTCAACGACGACGCCTACGACAAGGAGCAGCATCGAATCATCTCCAACGCGTCCTGCACGACGAACTGCGTAGCGCCGCTCGCCAAGGTGCTGAACGACGCGTGGGGGATCGAGTCAGGGTTCATGACCACCATCCACGCGTACACGAACGACCAGCAGATCCTCGACCTCCCACACAAGGACCTGCGGCGTGCCCGTGCCGCGGCCATCAACCTGATCCCGACGTCCACGGGCGCCGCGAAGGCGATCGGGCTCGTCATCCCCGAGCTCCAGGGCAAGGTGGACGGCATCTCGATCCGCGCGCCGGTTGCCGACGGTTCGATCGTCGACTTCGTTGTCCATCTCGCGAGCGAAGTGGACGTGGATCAGGTGAATTCCAAGTTCGCCGAGGTTGCAGATTCGGGGGCGCTCGAAGGCATTCTCAGATACACGGACGAGCCGCTCGTGTCGACGGACATCGTCGGAAATCCGTACTCGTGCACGTTCGACAGCGACCTGACGATGGCGAACGGCCACGAGGTCAAGGTCTTCGGCTGGTACGACAACGAATGGGGCTACAGCTGCCGATTGGTCGATCTCGTCGGGCGGCTCCTTTGACGGGCGGGGCGTGCCCCGCCCCTACAGGTTGAGAAAGCCGAGGTCGGTCCGCGACGCGGACGTCTCCGGCAAGCACATTCTCGTCCGGGTGGACTTCAACGTGCCGCTCGAGGACGGCCGCGTCGCCGACGACACGCGCATTCGCGCAGCCCTCCCGACGATCCGGTTGCTCCTCGAACGGGAGGCGGAGGACCTCGTTCTGGCGTCCCATCTCGGACGGCCGAAGGGCGAGGATCCTGCCTTCTCGATGGAGCCCGTGCGGCGGCGGCTCCGTGAGCTGCTGGACGACGAGCGGATCCGCCTGCTCGAGAACACGCGCTTCCACCCGGGGGAGACGAAGAACGATCCGGAGTTCGCGCGCGTCCTGGCGGACGATTGCGACCTGTTCGTCAACGACGCGTTCGGGGCGGCCCACCGCGCGCACGCCTCGACGGTCGGGGTGGCACAGCTCCTGCCCGCGTACGCCGGGCTTCTCCTGGAGCGCGAGCTCGAGGAGCTCGGGTCCCTGCTCGAGGATCCCGCCAGGCCGTTCGTCGCGGTCCTCGGGGGCGCGAAAGTCGAGGACAAGATCGGCGTCCTCGAATCCCTCTCCGAGCGGGCGGATTCCGTGCTCGTGGGCGGCAAGATGGCGGAGCAGATTCGTGAGGACAAAGAGCATTCCCATCTGCAGTTGCAACTGCCACGGGACGTCGTGGCGGCGACGGCGTTCGAGCCCGAGGCCGAGGCGAAGGTCGTGCCTGCGGACGACGTCCCGGACGGGTGGCTCGGCCTCGACATCGGGCCCGAGAGCAGGGCTGCTTTCGCAGAGCGCATCGCCGAGGCGAGGACCGTCTTCTGGAACGGGCCGATGGGCGTCTTCGAGTGGCCGCGCTTCGCGGAGGGGACGAAGGCGGTCGCCGAGGCGGTGGCATCCGCGGACGCGCACACAGTTGTCGGGGGTGGTGATTCCGTCCGTGCGGTGGAGGAGCTCGGGCTCGCGGACCGCATCGACTGGATCTCGACCGGAGGAGGCGCCGCGCTCGAGCTCCTCGAGGGCAAGGAGCTCCCAGGCGTGGCCGCGATCCCGGAAGCGTGACAAAGTTGGGCTTGTGTTTCACGAGCACAAACTTCTGTCCGCATGAGGGAACGGATCGTGGCTGAAGAAGGAGGGTCGTCGTGAAACACAATCCCGGCATCAGTGGGGCTCCTCACGCCGGCGAGCGGCAGTGCTGATCGCAGGCAACTGGAAGATGTACAAGTGGCCGTCCGAGACGGCGGATTTCTGCACGCGCTTGAGCCCGCCGCCTGGCGTCGAGGTCGTCATTTGCCCGCCCTACACCTCGCTCGCCAAGGCCGTGGCAAGCGGGGTCACCGTCTTCGCCCAGAACGTCCACTGGGCCTCCGAAGGCGCGTTCACGGGCGAGGTCTCCGCGGAGATGCTCCTCGACCTCGGCGTGAAGGGATCCATCGTCGGGCACTCGGAACGGCGCCAGCATTTCTGCGAGACGGACGAGACTGCCTGGAGCCGAGCCGAGCACGCTCTCGAGGCCGGCCTCCGGGTCATCTATTGCGTCGGCGAGCAGGAGGAGGAACGGGAGGCCGGCCATATGGAAGAGGTGCTCCGCCGCCAGGTCTCCGTGCTCCAGGCCTGCGAGGAGCTCGTCGTCGCGTACGAACCGGTCTGGGCGATCGGCACCGGCAGGACCGCCACCGCAGAGCAAACGCGGGACGCGCACGCCTTCATCAAGAGCCTCGTCAAGGTGCCGGTTCTCTACGGCGGCTCCGTCAAACCCGAGAACGCCGAGGAGCTTCTCTCGCAGCCGGACGTCGACGGCGCGCTCGTCGGCGGCGCTTCCCTCGAAGTCGAATCGTTCAGGGCGATTTGCGAGACAGCGGCACGACTTATCCCCTCGTAGCGCTGATCATCCTCGACGGCTGGGGCTGCGCGCCGGCTGGGCCGGGTAATGCCGTGGAGCTGGCCGAAACACCGGTCTTCGACGGTCTCTGGGCGCGGTTTCCCCACACGACGCTCGAGGCCTCGGGCGAGGCAGTCGGCCTCCCTCACGGCCAGATGGGCAACTCAGAGGTCGGTCACCTCACCATCGGGGCGGGCCGCGTCGTCTACCAGGATCTCGTGCGGATCAACAAAGCGATCACGGACGGCTCCTTCTTCGAGAACGAGGCCCTCGTCGCCGCCTTCGACCGAGCACGGGAGCGGGGAGGTGACGTCCACCTCCTCGGGCTCGCCAGCTACGGCGGCGTCCATTCCCACATCGACCACCTGCGCGCCCTGCTCGAGCTCGCCCGCAGACAGGGCATGGGTCAGCGGACGCACGTGCACGCGTTCACGGACGGGCGCGACGTGTCTCCGACCTCTGCGGCTAACGATCTCGCCGAGCTCGTCTCCGAGGGCGCCGACATCGTCACCGTCTGCGGCCGCTACTACGCCATGGACCGGGACGGCCGCTGGGAGCGAACGGAGCGGGCTTTCAACGCCATCCGCTCGGGGGACGGCGAGCCTGCGGACGACCCGATCGCGGCCGTGCGGGCGAGCTACGAGCGAGGCGTCACGGACGAATTCATTGAGCCGGTCGTCCTGCCCGGCCCTCGCCTCGGCACCGAGGACGCCGCTGTCTTCTTCAACTTCCGGCCCGACCGGGCGCGCCAACTCACGCAACGTCTGGTCGAGGCCGGCTGCAATCTGGCCACGATGACTCGTTACCGGGAGGATTTCGATTGCCCGGTCGCCTTCGAGGAGCAGGACGTTCGGGGGACGATGGCTGAGGTGCTCGCGGAGCACGGCATTCGCCAGCTCCACCTGGCCGAGACAGAGAAGTACGCGCACGTGACGTACTTCTTCAACGGGGGCCGGGAGGAAGAGTGGCCCGGCGAGACGCGCATCCTCGTGCCGTCGCCGCGTGACGTGCCGACCTACGACAAGAAGCCGGAGATGTCCGCGCACGAGGTGGCGAGCTGCTTCGAGGAGGAGATCGGTAACGGCTACGGCTTCGCGGTCGTGAACTTCGCCAACCCTGACATGGTCGGGCACACTGGCTCGATCCCGGCGGTGGTCGAGGCCGTGGAGACAGTGGACGGGTGTCTCGGACGGGTTGCGGCTGCGGTGGAAGGGCTCGGGGGCGTCTGTGTCGTGACGGCCGACCACGGGAACGCGGAGCAGATGCTCGAGGAGGACGGGGTCAGCCCGTTCACGGCCCACACCGTGAACCCGGTGCCTCTCGTCGTCACGATTCCCGGCACGCAACTGGCCGCCGGGGGCTCGTTAGCCGACCTCGTACCGACATGCCTCGGCTTGCTGGGAATCCCCCCAGCGCAGGGGATGGCCGGAAGGGAACTGGTTACTAGTCTGTAAAGGCGTAGCTATAATCGCGCCACCCGCGGCCCAGGCGACACACCCTTAGTGCCACTTCCCCAGCCCGATCTCGAAGTCCTGCGCAAGGCACAGCGCGGGGACGAGCACGCGTTCCGGCTGATCCTGACCGCCTACGAGACGCCGGTCTACAACTACGTTCTCCGCATGGTCGGCGACCGGGCGCTGGCCGAAGATCTCTGCCAGGAGATCTTCCTGCGCATCTACCAGGGACTGCCGGGGTTCTCGCTCCGTTGCATGTTCACGACCTGGCTCTTCCAGGTGGCGAAGAACCGGGTGCTCGACGAGCTCCGGGCGCGGGAGCGCAAGCCGCAAAGCGTGCTGACGCTGGACGATCTGCCGCCGCTCGAGGTCGTGGACGCGCCGCCGGAGCGCGTGGAGGCGATCGACGCCGTCTGGCGCGCCGTCGCGGCTCTGAACCCGGATCTGAAGATGGCGCTGCTTCTGCGCGACGTCGTCGGCCTCTCCTACAGCGAGATCGCCGACTCGCTCGAGATCACCCTCGCCACGGTCAAGTGGCGGATCTTCAAGGCTCGCGAGGAAGTTCAGCTCGCGCTCGTCCGCGAGGGCATTGCCCTCGAGTTCGGCGAGCAAGCCGTCTCTTAACGATTTCGTAACCCCGGCGGGGGATCTTGGGGCGCGGGGCGCAAGTTTTTCCCCGGGCTTCCCTCTAGCTCTAGAGAGCACCCGCCGAAAGGAAGTCTTATGAAGAAGCTACTGCAGACGAAATTCGTGCTGATCGCGTTGTTTGTCGCCGCTCCTGCGCTCGCCGCAGGGACCGCTGTAGCTGTCGGATCCACGGGCGACGACGACCAGGCCGCCGTCCTTCCCGCCGACGTGCAACTGGCTGCCGATCGCGAGGACGAAGTCGCCGAAGCCGCCGACGATGCTGCTGAGGACCAGGCGAAGCCCAAGCATCGCCAACAATCCGATCCGGCCGACGCCGAGGAACAGGACAACGAGGTCGAGGAAGGGGACGAAAACGAGGTCGAGCAGCCCGAGGCCGAAGACGAGGACGACCAGGGCGAGAACGAGGACGACCAAGGCGAGAACGACCACGACCAGGGCGAGAACGACGATCCGGGCGAGAGCGACGACGAGGGTGGCGACGACTGATCCGATGCCCACGCAAGCCGGCCGACTCTTCCCCGAGGCGGCCGGCGAGCGCCTGAGCCAGCTCTTCGAAGACCATGGGCGCATGGTCTACGGCCTCTGCCGCGTGCTCTTGCAGGACGCAGACGAGGCCGAGGACGCGGCCCAGCAGGTCTTCCTCTCCGCCCACCGGAGCATGCTGGGCGGGACCGAGCCCAGAGAGCCGTCCGCCTGGCTCGCGGCGATCGCACGAAACGAGTGCCACGCCCGCATCCGGGCCAGGATGGCCAAGCCGCTCACGCTCGTCGTCGGCGAGCGAGACGCTGTTGGCGCCGACATCGAGCAGGTCGCCGGCCAGCACGCCGAGGTCGAGGCACTTTGTGCGGCGCTGGCCGAGCTGCCGAAGCAGCAGCGGGAAGCGATCGTGCTCCGCGAGTTCTACGGTCTCTCGTACGACGAGGTGCGCACCGCGTTGGGAGTGACCGACGGAGCCGTCGAATCCCTTCTCTTCCGAGCGCGCAAGCGCCTCCAGGCCGAGCTCCAATCGGCACGGGTCGCATCGGGCGCGCTGGCTCTGCCGCTCGCCTTGCGCGATTCCATCGCCGCCGCGGTGCCGGGTTTCTCCGCAGCCTCGTCAGGAGGAGGTCTCGCCAAGCTGGCGTCGCTGCCCCTCTTCGCGAAGCTCGCCGGGGCTGCAGCCACGGTCACGGCTGCCGGCACGATCGGCTTCGTCGGGCTGGAGGCCCGCGACCACGATCCGGCTTCGACTCGGCGCTCGCCGGGAGCGGGGCGCTCGGAAGCTCGCCGGCCGGCGAGTGCTAGGCCGATCCGGATCGAGCCGGTGTCGCTCGTCCAGCCTGCTAGTTCGGGGCCCACGCGCCGTGAGGAGCAGCGCGAAGGCGATTCCGGAGGCTCCGACGAGCTCGACTTGGGGAACGAGGCCGAGGAGCGCGACGCCGCCGAGCCGGAAGAGGAGCAAGACAACAGCGGTTCCGGCAGCTTCGAAGAGTCCGACGGAGAGGCCGAGGACTGATCAGATCCCCTGGGCGAGCCGCTCGGCGAGCGGCTCCGGGAGGCCGCGCTCGCGAATTTCCTCCTGCGTCCGCTCGACTGGGTACTCGACACGCCGGTACCTGGCGCGCTTCCCCTCCAGGTCGAGCAGCAGGTAGGCGGCGCGGGCGTCGCCGTCTCGCGGTTGGCCGACCGACCCGGGGTTGAGGATCCAGCGGCTCTCGCCTGAGAGGTCGAGCTCGGTTCCGGCCGGGGCGATCGTCGTCTCCAGGCGCTGGTCCGCCAGGCCGAACGCGAGGGCGACGTGGCTGTGCCCGACGAGGAGGATGCGAGCCTCCGAGGCCGCAAACGAGGCGAGCGCGGCAAACGGAGTGAGGACGTACTCCCAGACCGGGTCCCGCGCGCTTGCGTGGTACAGCGCCACGTCGTCCTGCACGGACTGAGGCTCGAGGGACTCGAGGTACCGGCGTGGCTCGTCCTCCAGAACGGTCGCCGTCCAGCGGGCACTTGCGGCCGCGTCCGCAGAGAAGTCGTCGAGGTCGAGCCGACCGAGGACGCCGAGGTCGTGGTTTCCTATCAGGCTGACATCGGCGCGTTCCGCGACGAGCGTGCAGCAGCGATTCGGGCGAGGCCCGTAGCCCACCAGATCGCCAAGGCACCAGACGGCGTCGGGCGCGTCGTCGGCGATCGAATCCAGGACAGCATCCAGCGCATGCAGATTTCCGTGAATGTCAGAGATGACGGCGATGCGCACAGGAGCCGCGCAACGTTAGCGAAGCGGGGCGCCTTTCTCCTGGCGGCGGCCGTATGGATCGTTTCCGGGGCGCTCCTCTGGCGCACCGAGGTGCCGTCCCTGCAGCTCGCCGAGCTCAATCCGCAGTCGTTCTTCGCCAGCGAGCAGCTGGCCCGGATCGCCGACTACCGTCGCGTGACGCGTGCGCTGTTCCTCGGCTCGCTCGTCGTCCAGGGGGCTGTCCTCGCCGTCTTCGCCTGGAAGGCTGCGGGCCTCGCCGAGGCGGTCAGTAGCTTCTTCCGGGGACGGATTCCAACCGGCGTCGTGCTTGGCGCCTTCGTCGCCCTGGCGCTCTGGCTGGCCCTGCTTCCCCTCTCGGGCGTTTCGCACTGGTGGCGGCGCCGCTATGGCCTTTCGCGCCAGGGGTACGACGGATGGCTCCGTGACGAGGCCGTCTCCCTCGCGGTCCAGGTCGTCCTCGTCACGCTTGCCGTCGCTGCGTTCATGGCGCTGGCCACCTGGCTCGGCCGGTCGTGGTGGCTTGCGGGCGGGCCTGCCCTCGCTCTCGCGGGAACGGTCTACCTCCTTGCGTATCCGCTTGTCGTCCAGCCGCTCTTCAACCGCTCGGAGCCGCTGCCGGACCGCGAGCTCGCCGCGAAGATCGAGGTACTCGCCCGCGAGGAGGGCGTGACGGTGAAGTCCGTGGAGGTGACGGACGCGAGTCGGCAGACGACGGCGGCAAACGCCTACGTCGCTGGAATCGGCCCGACACGGCGGGTCGTCCTCTTCGACACCCTGCTCGATGGACGCTTCACCCAGCCCGAAATCCTCTCGGTCTCCGCGCACGAGCTCGCGCACGTGGGCCGCCGTCACCTCTGGAAGGGGCTCGGCTGGTTCGCACTGATCGTCATCCCCTGCGTCGCCATACTCGCCCGGGTCACGGAGCGGGGTGGAGGACTCGCCGAGCCCGCCGCCGTCCCTCTGGCGCTGGCCGTCGCGTTCGCGCTCTTCGTGGTGACGCTTCCGCTCTCGAACGTGGTGTCGCGCCGCTACGAGGCGGAAGCGGACTGGATCGCCCTACGGACCACGGACGATCCCGCCTCGTTCGTTCAGCTCGAGCGGAAGCTCGTTCTCTCCGGGCTGGCCGACCCCGCGCCGCCCGGTTGGTTCTCGTTCGCGTTCGCGACGCATCCCAGCGCGATGAAGCGGATCGCGATGGCCGAGGCCTTTAGGTATCGGTCTCGGGCAGGTTCCTGATTCCCTCCCGCGCGGTCCATTTCGACCAGCTGTCGTTCATCGCGTCGATGAGCTCGCGCATGAAGCGAGGAGCCATGTTCACGCGGGTAACGACGACGCCCGGCACGTCTCCCTCCTCGACCTCGTGGTCGATGCGAGCGAACGTGACCGTGAACTCGTAGTCGGAGAAGCTGACGTTGGCGAAGTTGGCGTAGACGCCGGCGAGGTTGTCCGGATCCAAATGGATGTTGAGTTGGCGCTCCCGGCCCTCGTCTTCCACGGCCCTACGATATAGCCCCATGCCGGCCGAAGCGATTGCGCGAATCGAGCGGAGCCTCCAGGACGGCCTCGGCGTTCCCGTCATCCTTGAGCGGCCGGGCCAGGCCGAGCACGGCGACTACGCTACGAACGCTGCCCTGCGCGCCGCGCCGACGCTTCGGCGCGCGCCGCTGGAGATCGCGGAGGAGCTCCGCGCCGCTGCGCTCAAAGTAGAGGGCGTCGCCGACGCTCGGGTCGCTCCGCCGGGCTTCCTCAACCTCTGGATGTCTCCGGCGTGGTACGGCGAGGCGCTCGGGGAGATCGTGGCCGCGGGCATGGATTACGGTACCGGCACGGCCTCGACGACCGAGCGCGTCCAGGTCGAGCTCGTCTCGCCGAATCCGACCGGGCCGCTCACCGTAGCGTCGGCCCGAAACGGCGCCTATGGCGACTCGGTTGCCCGCTTGCTCCGGTTTGCGGGCCACGCCGTCGCCCGCGAGTGCTACTTCAACGACGCCGGGGCCCAAGCCGACCTCTTCCGCGCCTCCGTCGAGGCGCGCGGGCGCGGGGAGGGGCCCCCCGAGGGCGGCTATGCCGGCGAGTACGTCACGCGGCTGGCGGGCGAGTCCGGCGATCCGGTCGAGCGCATGATCGAGGAGATCAAGGAGACTCTCGCGCGCTTCCGCGTCCCCGTGGACGATTGGGTGCGCGAGAGAGAACTCGATGTCGAAGCCGCCCTGAAGGCTCTCGAAGGCAACACCTTCGAGCAGGACGGCGCCGTCTGGCTGCGCACGACGGCGTTCGGCGACGACAAGGATCGCGTGCTCGTACGGGCGGACGGGCGGCCTACTTACCTGGCGGGGGACGCGGCTCACACTCTGTGGAAGTACGACCGAGGCTTCGCGCGGCTCATCTACGTTCTGGGCGCCGACCACCACGGGTACATCTCGCGCCTCAAGGCTCTCGCCGGCGCATTCGGCCACGATCCGGAGTCCGTCGAGGTGCTCATCTACCAGCTCGTACACGTGACGGAGGGGGGCGAGGCCCGCCAGATGTCGAAGCGACACGGCGACGTCGTCTTCCTCGACGAGCTCATCGACGAGATCGGTGTCGACGCCGCGCGGTGGTACCTCGTGCGGTCGAGCCACGAGCAGCCCATGGAGATCGACGTCGACCTCGCCAGGGAGAAGACGGACAAGAACCCCGTCTACTACGTCCAGTACGCGCACGCGCGGATCGCGGGCATCCTCCGAAAGGCCGGCTCGGCCAAGCGGTCGCCCGAGCCGCCCGACGAGCTCGCGCCCGAGGAGCGCGACCTCGTGAAGAGGCTCGCCGAGTTCCCAGAGACCGTCGCAGAGGCGACCGAGCGCCGCGGCCCGCACGCACTCCCGGTCTACGCCATCCGCCTCGCCGACGACTTCCACCGCTTCTACCATCACCATCGCGTGCTCGAAAGCGAAGCCGAAGCCTTCAGGCTTGCGCTCTCCGAGGCGACGAAGAGCGTCATCGCCCGCAGCCTCGACCTCATCGGAGTCGAAGCCCCCGAGCGCATGTGAAGTTGAGAGCTCGTTTCAAGATGGGGCCTCGTCGCTGGGGTGCGATGGGCGGCGCGAGGCAAGGACGCAGGGAGCGCGTGTATCGACTCTAGATACACGTGCGACCGAGGACGCCGCATCGCCGCGGCTAGCGCGGCCCAGCGGCTCAGGTCCCTATTTTGAGACGGGCTCCAAATCGGTGGAATCTCGCCGTCGCCGGAATCGCGGCGTCGTGGGGCTTCGTGTCCGTGATCGCGGCCGGCGTCGACCTGCCCGCGGCTGCGCTCGTCTTCTGGCGCTGCGCCATAGCCGCGGTGACCGTTCCCGCACTCGTGCTGGTCTTCCGCCGCTTGCCGCTCCTCGTCGTGGAGCAGCGGCGCCACCAAGTCATGGGGCTCGCTTTCCTCGTCGCCGTCCACTGGGCGCTCCTCTTCGAGACGCTCAAGCTCGCGTCGGTCGCAGTCGCGATCCTGACCGTGTATACGGCTCCGATCTTCCTGGCGGTGCTGGCGCCGCTCCTGCTGCCGGAAGCCCGGAGCAGGATCGGTCTCATCGCACTCGCCATCTCGGCTCCAGGCATCGCGCTGATCGCGCTCGGAGGGGAGGGAGGCGCCGCCGCCGACCCAGTCGCCGTCGGAACGGGGCTCGGCGCCGCGATCACCTACGCCCTCATCGTCATCTGGACGAAGAGCCTCGTCCTGAACATCGCCCCTGTCGCCGTCGCCTTCTGGAGCTACGCGATCGTTGCGGTGCTCCTCCTTCCGTTCGCCCTCGCCGGCGGACGGTTCCTCCCGCACGGCGTCGACTGGGTCTACGTGATCGCGCTCGGCGCGCTCCTTACGGCGGCGGCGGGAGTCCTGTACATGCGAGCGCTCAAGGACGTGACGGCCCAGTCCGCCGGGCTACTCGCCTACCTCGATCCGCTTTCAGCGTCGCTCCTCGCGTGGGCGATCCTCGGCCAGGACCTCGGGTGGCAGGTCGTCGTCGGGGGTGTCGCCGTGCTCGCCGGGGGGGCGCTCGTCGTGCTGTGCGAGGAGGCGCCGGAAGCCTCGCCCGAGGCTCAGGCCCTTTAGGATCGCGCCATGGAAGGCGGGAACGGCTCCGTCCCGGACCGCAACCTCGCGCTCGAGCTCGTGCGCGTGACGGAGGCGGCGGCGCTGGGGTGCGCCCGGTGGATCGGCCGTGGCGACAAGGAAGCGGCCGACCAGGCTGCGGTGGACGCCATGCGAGCGATGCTCGACACCGTGGCCATGGACGGCGTCGTCGTGATCGGCGAGGGGGAGAAGGACAAGGCCCCGATGCTCTTCAACGGGGAGGAGGTCGGCAACGGCGAGCCTCCCGAGGTGGATGTCGCGGTCGATCCGCTGGAAGGGACACGACTCACTTCGGTTGGGCAGCCGAACGCGATCTCGGTGATCGCCCTCGCCGAGCGCGGGACGATGTTCTTCCCGGGAGCGGCGGTCTACATGGACAAGATCGCGGCCGGCGCCGAGATCGCGGACGTGATCAACATCGACGCTTCTCCCCAGGACAACGTGCGGCGAGCGGCCGAGGTCAAGGGCGGGAAGCCGACGGACATTACGGTCGTGGTCCTCGACCGGGAGCGCAACCAGGAGCTCATCGAGGGGCTGCGCGAGGTGGGGGCGAAGGTGAACCTGATCACGGACGGGGACGTAGCTCCCGCGATCGCGGCGGCCCGTCAGGGATCGACTGTCGATCTGATGATGGGCATCGGCGGCACGCCCGAGGGCGTGATTGCCGCGGCGGCGGTGAAGTGCCTGGGCGGAGCAGTGCAGGGGCGCCTGTGGCCGAGGGACGACGACGAGCGCGCGAAGCTGATCGAGGCCGGCTTCGAACCGGATCGCGTGCTCACAACGGACGACCTCGTGGGCGGCGAGAATATCTTCGTCGCTGCGACCGGAGTCACGGACGGCGCGCTGCTCAACGGCGTGCGCTTCACGAAGGATGGTGCCGTCACCGACTCCATAGTCATGCGCTCACGCTCCGGCACGGTGCGGCGCGTGGAGGCGTACCACCACCTCGAGAAGCTCTCCCGTTTGTCGGGGAGGGAGTACCGCTAGGAGACCCCCACTAGCTCTTTCTCCATCTCGGGGGAGTAGGAGCCGGAGCGGGCGAGTCCATTCATCTTCGCGCGGTGAGCGAAGGCGGCCTGGCCCGCAGACAGGTTGGACTCCTCGCCGGCCCAGGCCTTGAGCGCCGGTGCCTGCAGCGCCCGCCCGTAGGAGAAGGAGAGCTCCCAGGGGTGCGGTCCCAGCGCGTTCATCGCGTTCAGGTGCGCGGTCGCGATCTCGTCGCTCTGGCCGCCGGAGAGGAACACGATCCCGGGCACGGCCGCCGGAACGGAATTCTTGAGGCAGCGGATCGTTGCCTCGGCGACCTCCTCGACGCCGGCTTGTTCGGCCGCGTCCTTCCCGGAGAGGACCATGTTCGGCTTCAGCAGCATGCCTTCGAGCCCCACCCGCTGGTAATAGAGCTCCTGGAAGGTCGTCTTGAGCGTCCACTCGGTGACCGAGTAGCAGCGCTCGAGGCTGTGGTTTCCGTCCATCAGGACTTCGGGCTCGACGATCGGAACCAGGCCGGCCTCCTCGGAGAGAGCCGCGTAGCGCGCCAGTGCATGTGCGTTGACGTGGATGCAGGTGTGGCTGGGGATCCCGTCGCCGATCTCGATCACCGCGCGCCACTTCGTGAACTTCGCGCCCAGCTCGCGGTATTCGTTCAGGCGCTCTCGGAGTCCGTCGAGGCCCTCGGTGACCTTCTCCTCCGGCGAGGCGGCGAGCGGCTTGGCGCCCTTGTCCACCTTGATCCCCGGAATCACGCCCTTGCTCGCGAGGAGCTCCGGAAACGGGGTGCCCTCCGTCGAGCTCTGCCGGATCGTCTCGTCGTAGAGGATGACGCCGCTGATGTGCTCCTCCATGCCGGGCGTCGTGAAGAGCAGCTCGCGATACGCGCGGCGGTTCTCCTCGGTCGACTCGACGTGAATCGTGTCGAAGCGCTTCTTGATCGTCCCGTCGCTCTCGTCCGCGGCGAGGATTCCCTTACCCGGCGCGACCAGCGCGCGGGCAGTCTGTTCGAGGCCGTTTTCAGCCATGGCCAACTCCTTCCCTGAGCTCTCGCTAAGTATCTTCCATACCCGCGGGGGAGGGAGTAGGATCAGCGATCTGAGGGGCGGCGCTGCGGCGGCCGTCCCTCCTTGTCTCTATGGGCGCCTGCTGGCCGCTAGGTGAGGACTGCGACGACCGATTCGAGATTCTCGGCCGTCTTGTAGGCGACGAGCGCGAGAGCGGCGATGATGGCCGGCGTGATGACGGCGAGAATGACGCCGTATTCAGCCATCGTCTGTCCTTCCTCGCTGCGCCATTCCTGGAGCTTGAACATGCTCAAATGGTCGGCTGGACGGGCGTTTGGCGCTATCCCCCGCACGAGCGACTGCGCTAATCTTGACCGCACGCGGACGTAGCTCAGTTGGTAGAGCATCAGCTTCCCAAGCTGGGGGTCGCGGGTTCGAGCCCCGTCGT
The DNA here is from genome assembly GCA_035601195.1 of Gaiellaceae bacterium. GTDB lineage: Bacteria > Actinomycetota > Thermoleophilia > Gaiellales > Gaiellaceae > JAIBJP01. The sequence goes on from DATNOU010000151.1 coordinate 26,576, forward strand.
CCGCTCTGAGAAAGGCCCTGGAAACGGGGCCTTTCTGTAGACGGGGTGGGCAACAGATCGGGAATCTGCAAGCGGTTTTGCAAGCACGCCTAATCTCGGCGCGCAGTCGTGAGCTTCGTTTCCGAGCCGGCTACGAAGCGAGGTCGGTTCTGCTGCGGCGGAGGCACAGCGGGCATTCGCCGGACACTCCTGGCCGACGGACATGGAACTGCGGGTTCGGATGGGCATCCCCCGATGCTCCGTTTCGCGCTGACTCATTCTGCGCCCCACTGTCGAGTCTAGCGCCGCCCCGCGAAGCTCCAAATTGGCCGCCCGACACTCCCGGCGTGCCGGTGCTACGGTGGAGGTGGAGGTCGTCCGACCCCGGCCCTCGGCGGACAATCTCTTCCGGCTCCGACACTCGGCTGGCGTGGCGCGTGACCTAGCGGTCGCGCGGAACCCGCAACGTCAGGAGCCACCTATGTCCTTCTTTTCCCCGAACCGCTCGAGCGGTTTGTCCCCGTGCACGGATGAGAGGAGACGCAATGACTAAGAAGACAACGTCCGAGAAGACAACGGCCGCCCCGCGTCCCGCCCCGCTTCCCGCGGAGCTCGACACAGGCGCCAAAGACAGCACAATCCGCCCCTTCCACATCGACGTTCCGGAAGACGAGCTCGCCGAACTTCGTCGACGCATCGCCGCGACGCGCTGGCCCAGCAAGGAGCTCGTCGCAGATCGCTCGCAGGGAGTCCAGCTCGGGCCGCTCTCGGAGCTCGCGCGCTACTGGGCAAGCGACTACGACTGGCGCAAGGCCGAGGCGAAGCTGAACGCGCTCCCGCAGTTCACGACCGAGACCGACGGGGTCGACATCCACTTCATCCACGTGAAGTCGCGTCACGAGAACGCGTTGCCGCTGATCATGACGCACGGCTGGCCCGGCTCGGTCATCGAGCTGCTCGAGGTCGTCGGCCCGCTCACGGACCCGACCGCGCACGGCGGACGCGCCGAGGACGCATTCGATCTCGTGCTGCCGTCCCTTCCCGGCTACGGCTTCTCGGGAGAGCCGACGGAGGTCGGCTGGGACGCGGGCCGCGTCGCGCGCGCCTGGGCCGAGCTGATGCACCGCCTCGGCTACACCCGCTACGTCGCCCAGGGCGGCGACGTCGGCGCGGCGGTCACCGACGCGATGGGCCGCCAGGCGCCCGAGGCGCTGCTCGGCATCCACATGAACTTGCTCGTGACGATCCTGGCCGGCGGCCCCATGCCGTCGGAATCCGAGCAGGAACGCGCGGCGCTCGACGCGATCAACACCTTCAAGACGAGCGGCTTTGGCTACTTCCTGGAGCAGGCCACGCGGCCGCAGACGATCGGCTACGCCCTGCTGGATTCACCCGTCGCCCTGGCGGCCTGGATGCTCGACCACGACACGGACAGCTACGAGAAGATCTCAAGCGCCTTTGTGGACGGCCAGCCGTCGGGCAATCTCACTCGGGACCGGATCGTCGACAACATCACGCTGTATTGGTTGACCGGCACCGGTGCCTCGGCAGCGCGGGCGTACTGGGAGGACGGACGAGCCGCAGCTCTTGCGGCCGGCCAGGCTCCTCCGGAGGTCTCGCTCCCGGTCGGCTTCACCACGTTCCCCGGCGAGATCTGGCGGACCCCGCGCAGCTGGGTCGAGCAGTCGTACCCCAACCTCAGCTACTTCAACGAGGTCGACAAGGGCGGCCACTTCGCCGCCTGGGAGCAGCCGCAGCTCTTCACCGAGGAACTGCGCGCTGCGTTCGACTCGCTCCGCTAGATGACCGTATTCGAACGTCTGCAAATGCCCTCCCTGGGCGTGGCGACCGAATGGCTCAACTCCGAGCCACTCGGCCCCGCCGAGCTGCGCGGTCACGTCGTCCTCGTGAACTTCTGGACGCTCACCTGCATCAACTGGCTGCGCCAGAAGCCATACGTCCGTGCCTGGTCGCAGGCGTACCGAAACGATGGGCTGGTCGTCATCGGAGTCCACACTCCAGAGTTCTCGTTCGAGCACGAGCTCGACCGCGTGCAGCAGGCGACGAAGGAGCGAGCGATCGACTACCCGCTCGCGCTCGACAACGACTATGAGATCTGGAGCGCCTTCGACAACCACTACTGGCCGGCGCTCTACTTCGTCGACGCGGACGGCATCATCCGCGACCACCACTTCGGCGAAGGACGCTACGAGGAGTCGGAGCGCGGCATCCAGCGGCTGCTCGGTGTCGACCGCGAGCTCGTTTCCGTCGAAGGGCTCGGCGTGGAAGCGGAGGCCGACTGGGACAACCTGCGGACACCCGAGACGTATCTCGGCTACGAGCGCAGTGAGCACTTCGCGTCGCCGGGCGGCGCCAAGTTCGACGATCGTCGCGCGTACAAGCTCCCCGAGCGCCTGGAGTTCAACCACTGGGCCCTCGCCGGCGAGTGGACGATCGGAGGTGAGAATGTCGTGCTCGACCAGGCCGGCGGGAGGATCGCCTACCGGTTCCACGCGCGCGATGCGCATCTCGTGCTGTCTCCCGGAGCTCGCGAGCCGATTCGCTTCCGCGTGCTCCTCGACGGAGAGGCTCCCGGCCCGTCACACGGCGTGGATGTCGACGAGGACGGGAACGGCCTGCTCCGGGACGGCCGCCTCTACCAGCTCGCGCGCGAGCATGACGCCGTCCGCGAGCGGACACTGCAGATCACATTCCTCGAGCCCGGCGCCGAAGCGTACGTGTTCACGTTCGGCTAGGCCTACATCCTTACCGCCGTCGCGACGGGAATGCGACGCGGCGAGCTCCTAGCCCTTTGCTGGGGCGATGTCGACTGGAACAGCCGTCGCGTCTGGGTCCGGCGCAACGTGACCCACCGAGGCGTCTTCCAGGAGCCGAAGACGAGGGGCTCGGTGCGGGCGATCGCGATGCCGGCGACGCTCGCGACGGCACTCCGTGAGCATCAGATGGCCTCGCGCTTCAAGGACTCCGAGGATCTGATCTTCTCGACGGAGAAGGGGACGACGATCGACGGGCACAACTTCGTCCATCGAGTCTTCGACCCTGCGCTCCGCCAGGCTGGCCTACCGAAGATCCGCTTCCACGATCTGAGGCACTCGTTCGCGAGCCTGCTCATCGCTCAGGGCGAGCACCCGAAGCTAATCTCCGAGCAGCTTGGGCACGCGAGCGTCCAGATCACCCTCGACCGCTACGGACACCTGCTGCCGGCGTCCTACGACTCCGCGGGCGAGCGGCTCGACGCTGCGCTCTTTGGCTCCGAGCTGCAAGCATTTGCAAACAGCGGGCCGGGAACGGGCGTCCGTGCCATTCCGCCGAACGGGACCGATCAGGCCGAATCTCCTGTCCTCATGCGCCTTGCAGTGGCAGGAGACGGCATCCGCTAACCCTCTAGAGCGGCTTCCCAAGCTGGGGGTCGCGGGTTCGAGCCCCGTCGTCCGCTTCAGGAAAGCCCCGCACATGACTCCTCGTTCTCAGGTCCGGCACTGACTCCGCCCGCGGTGCCTAGTTGGTGCCCAAGCGGGTCCCGGAGGTCATGAGCCTCACTCAGTACTACACGGCGACTACCCTCGACGGCTTTATCGCCGACCCCGAAAACTCGCTGGACTGGCTGTTCACCCGCAAGCGGGAGGAGGACGGGCCCTTGAACTACCGCAATTTCATCGCCGGCATCGGTGCGATGGCGATGGGGTCGACGACGTACGAATGGATCCTCGACCACGAGTTCGCCGGCAAGGATCCGGCGGAGTGGAAGTGGCCGTACGACATCCCGTGCTGGGTCTTCACACACCGGCAGCTACCGGTCGTCCCCGACTCGCGAATTGAGTTCACCAGCGCGGACGTCGCAAGCGTGCACAAGGAGATGGTCGCCGCCGCTGGTGACCGGAACGTCTGGATCGTCGGTGGGGGAGACCTGGCCGGCCAGTTCGCCGACGTGGGGCTCCTGGACGAGGTCATCGTGTCGATCGCGCCGGTCACGCTGGGCGGGGGTGCGCCTCTGCTGCCGCGCCGGATCGAACTGCGTCTAGACGAGCTGGGCCGGAACGGCGACTTCGCCTGCGCGAGGTTTTCCGTCGTGCGGCTACCTGCCTGACCTGAACCTAGAGATCGCCGGGAGCTGCGAACCGGTAGAAGACCGTGGCCGCGGCGGCCACGTCTTTAGGGGCGAGTCTTCGGCCCGGGCTGCGTGAGCCCGCTTTCGTACGCGAAGATCACGGCCTGGACCCGGTCGCGGACGCGGAGCTTCCGCAGGATGCGCTTCACGTGCGTCTTCACCGTCGATTCCTCGATCACGAAGGCCTCTGCGATCTCGCCGTTGGAGAGGCCTCGCGCCACAAGCTCGAGCACCTCGCGCTCCCGCGGCGTCAGCTCTGTGAGCCGCTCGCCGGAGGAGGCGTCCGGCGCGGGCTGCTCGGCCATGCGGTCGATGACCTTTCGAGTTACGGACGGGGAGAGGAGCGAATCGCCGGCGGCGACGGTGTGGATGGCCCCGATCAGGTCCTCCGGGCTTGTGCGCTTGAGCAGGAAGCCCGAGGCGCCCGCCCTGAGGGCTCCGAAGATGTAATCGTCCTGCTCGAACGTCGTCAGGATGATCACCTTCAATTCGGGAGAGACGGCGAGCACGTCGCGCGTGGCCGCGATGCCGTCAAGGTTGGGCATGCGGACATCCATG